>JAAWBG010000054.1 GCA_022792535.1 Lachnospiraceae bacterium | reverse complement strand
GAATTCAATCCTCATTGGAACCCTGAAACGTTGTAGTTCCCCATTATTTCTTGGTATGATATAATAACTGTTGGTCTTTTTTCTGTATGTAATTAGTTGTAGTTCCCCATTATTTCTTGGTATGATATAATAGAATTCAATCCTCATTGGAACCCTGAAACGTTGTAGTTCCCCATTATTTCTTGGTATGATATAATAACTGTTGGTCTTTTTTCTGTATGTAATTAGTTGTAGTTCCCCATTATTTCTTGGTATGATATAATACATAATTCATCATTTGCATATAGTTCCAAGTTGTAGTTCCCCATTATTTCTTGGTATGATATAATTGGCAGTCTTGATGAAGACTTACCATTTGGGTTGTAGTTCCCCATTATTTCTTGGTATGATATAATAACAAAAGAAAATGTTTGAATCAGCAATTTGTTGTAGTTCCCCATTATTTCTTGGTATGATATAATGGATCACTGGACAAGATACATCGCTTGAAAGTTGTAGTTCCCCATTATTTCTTGGTATGATATAATCATATGGAGATAAAATTTCAAAATTTACTTGTTGTAGTTCCCCATTATTTCTTGGTATGATATAATCGTCAACGAAACCTGGCTCCGTACAGGGGAGTTGTAGTTCCCCATTATTTCTTGGTATGATATAATAAACCTTCCTGACACAATAGACAAAAGGTAGTTGTAGTTCCCCATTATTTCTTGGTATGATATAATTGGACTTGTAGAAATCAAGTGCTGTCCTGTGTTGTAGTTCCCCATTATTTCTTGGTATGATATAATATCCAACAATCACGCAAGCACCCAGCTGTCGTTGTAGTTCCCCATTATTTCTTGGTATGATATAATACAGAATATCGTGAACGCGCGATTAAATGGTTGTAGTTCCCCATTATTTCTTGGTATGATATAATCAGGTGTTTATAATAAATTAAAAGTTACAGTTGTAGTTCCCCATTATTTCTTGGTATGATATAATTGTATAATTTTGAATGTAGATATATTTGTCGTTGTAGTTCCCCATTATTTCTTGGTATGATATAATAGGGTACAGAAACCCCGCATAACCACAATGATTATGCGGGGTTTTTCCACTCAAAAAATCTTTTATGTTTCTCAAAAATAATACTATAATCTGTCTTTTTCTAAAAAATATTTAGCAGTTCCACAGATTCTCTGGTGTCATCAAACGCTTTTTCTCCTAACAAGATATGTATAGACTCATATTGTTTCTCTGTAATTGTCAGCAAACGAATGGAACCTTTTGAGGGCAAATTAAGTTTCAATCTCTCTTCATGTTTTTCCACTGCATCTGTTCCATTGCATATTCTGGTATACACAGAAAACTGCATCATGTGATATCCATCTTTTAATAAGAAATTTCTAAATTTTGCAGCTGCCTTTCGGTCTTTTTCACTTACCACTGGCAAATCAAAAAATACTATCATTCTCATAAATTTATTCATAACTATGTTCCTGTAACTGCATCAATTCCGGTAAGTTTAAGGTTTCACATTTTTCCTGTAATGCACTACTGTAACTTGCCACCAAATGATCGACACAATTGCTTAGAATACGTTTTTCTCCTTTTACCTGCATTTCATAATTTACAATTCCATATAACCCACGTTTTATTTCCGGGGTTAATGCATTTTCAGCCCGTGATAGATCAAACCTTGAAGCAGTATACAGGTCTACAATGGGGCGAAATGGTTCGATAAAATCATCTGCCAGATTATAACTGTTCAACTCACTGTGATGAAAGATTCCAATAGATGGCTCTAGTCCATAACATACAAGGCTTCTGGCAATCATTCCCCGAATAATAGCATATCCATAATTTAGGGAAGCATTGATAATATGATCATCTCCTCTGGTAAATTGAGGGCCATATAACTTTCGAAAATAAAAAGACGCCGCTTTCGCCTCCACATGAGTTCTATCGCCAGACTGTACTTCTCTGCACATTCTCTGAAGTTCCTCTGCCCCTTCTCTGCCCCTTAGTTCCAGACAAATGGACTGATTTTTGATTTTCTGCATCACAATCTGCTGCCACAATCGTTTTTGGAAGGGTTTCCCAGCTTCTATTTGACATTTTAACAGCTTATAGTGCCGGCTGTGTTTTACCATAGGAAGAAGCACCCCATTGGGAAGATGTTTTTCATCACATACATACAAAGCAATTCCCATCTCTGCAAATTTTTGCAGCATGTAAGCAGAAATTGTCACAGATTGATGTTCAATCAATATGCTATTGATATCTTCCAATGGGATTTTCACCTCTGTTCCGCTTTCAATCACCAATTGTTGATGTTCAATATGAAGTTTTCTATTTCCTTCAATCTTTATATTACGAAATCCCATCTTCTTCTCCCTATCTATTTACCTTTTTATCAACTGTGAACCTGCTTTTTCTTTATGTAAGTGGTTGAATCACATATAAAACCCTAATTATCAGTCATCTGTGATCCACCAACTAGACAAATACTTTTCGTTCTGCATACAAAATCTTAAAAATTCATTACAAAACTATTCCTGTCTCTACCATTTGAATCTGATTTTTCCTAATGGAATCCCATTCGCTGTTCCTGTTTTACCTCAGTAACATTTCCAAGAATATCTACCTGATATTTCTTCAGATATTCTAAATTCTGAATTCCTAATCCATCAAACTCACATCTTCCATCATGGGATTTCCCATTAAAACTTGCAGTTGATATATTAGCACCATAATAATAGACAATTTCCTCATTCATCATCTTCGTCGTTCCATCTACACAGGCTACATTTTTTCCTCTTTTTGATTTAAAAGAAATCAAATCCCTGGAATACAAGCTAAACAAAAAATCTTTATCTTCCATTTCCTTCCATTCACTATAAGGTTTTCTTACTACAACTGCTTTTGTGGGAAGTTTCTTTCTCACCACATCTGCAATATAGACGGGCACAAAGTAATATTTTCCATTTGTGCAGTACACATCTACCCGCACCATGGCGCCATTGGCATTTGCTGCAATTCCATTGCCTGAATTGACCTTTACCCCTAAAGTAAGTTTATCGTAAGTTTTTACCTTTCTTACAAGATTTCCTTTGGTGCCGTCGGCTTTGGGTTTATAGAAAGGTTCCGCAAAGGCTTTTTTTGCGTCTCCACTATAGAGCAGCAGCTGCTTTTTTAAGGCTTGATACAAAGGTTTATCGCTTTCTGGTTGATAGTAATTGGCGATTTCCCCTGTTTTTTTGTCCAACTTCAATTCAGTAAGGGCTGTTTTCGTCAAAACATTTCCTGTTTTTTTATACTCGCGGGGACTGCGAATGGTGTCTGCATGTGCGGCTCCTGTCACCTTTCGGTTGGGCATTCTTGATACAAAAATGGGACGAATAATATCATTTTCATAAAACCAAACTGGATAGTCCAGATCTCTGGCCACATCTGGGTGAGTCTCGATAAATGATCTGGGGTCTTCTCCCATACGGATCTCCAGTTCCTCCTTGAAATAATCCCATGGCCGAGGTAAATGCACGCCAAAAGTTTCATCCCATTCTTCGCTGGTGAAATCATCCCGTGAGATCATTTCTCCTGTTTCCACATCTTTAGCGACGTATCCTCTGGCATACCGTAACTCTCTTCCCTGTATATTCCTGGAAATTTTCTGAATCATACCGTTGGTACAGCAGGCGATTACCACTGCGTCCATAGCATGATGAGTATCAATGGAACGATCCTTTGCAGGAAGCCTCCACCGTTTCCGAAGATATGACGTAATTCCTCCGTTGACTGCGTATACCTGTCTCTTTTTCTCCATTCGGCTGTAAGGTGCAAATTCCAGATGTTCCCGTATCATATTGTAGATCACACGGGTAATATATTTTGTATCGTTGAGATTTCTCTCCTTAAATTCTTTCCGTTCTTCTAAAGTAAATTCCTGTTTTAATAAACGCTGCTGCTTTCTGTAATCTCTGACAAAAGAATTTACCCGGCCTTCGAATTCTCTCCATCGCTTTGGATCGTTTTCTCCAAAGTATTCATAGGGAATGCGGTTTCCCTTCTGCCGGTTCTCTTCCGCAGTTACCAGCACCTTATTCTGATAACTGTCATCAAACGTAATACTGTAAGGAAGGATGTGGTCGATATCATAAGCGCCGGTAAATAATTCTTCTAAAGGTATCTTTTTCCCGGAATAGAGACATATTCCGCTTTGGTCATGCCACAAACGATATTTTAAAATATCCTTACCATTGGGCGTTGGGATTCCCCACTCCTGAATCTCTTTCTTGGCTCTCTCATTCTCAGACTGTCTCTCACTCATCTGTTTACTCATTTTTTGACGATCTTGATAATTTTTTGACATTTCCCTTGCCAGTTCAATATTGACAGCCTGAGGGCTTCCATATTTTTGGATAATGGCGTTGATCACTTTTACGGTCTGGGCCACGGAACGTTTTACCACTGGATTGGTGATCTCATTGATAATATCTGTGATCTCTTTCCCTTTTAATAATTTTGCCTTTTCCTTTCTCTCTGCTCCCTGAAATTGATATCCTGCCTGCTCACAGGCCTTGTCATAAGTAAGTCCCTGTTCCAGATAAGGCATAATCTTTCTCATGGCCTTTATGGACACATGCTGGAATTTTGTAGGATTCAGTTCCAGCAATCCGTTAATCTCTTCCTCATGTAAGCCCAACTTCTGAAATTCTCTGGTACGGGTATCGTCATTTTTGTAAAGGGTTAATATGGCGCCTACTTCATCCAGCAAACTAATTTTTTCCTCTTTGGACATCTGTTCCATTCTGTCAGGCATCTTCTTTTTGTAATCATGATAATTCTTCAGAGATACAAATTTGGCGCTTTCCGCTTCCTTTATCCGTTCTTCCTCACTTTTTATATTCCCTTCTTTATCTTTCTTCTTTCCGCTGTAATTCAAAGTATTAAATCTATATTTAATATCTAGTTTTAAATTTTTTCGGATGGCGGCGTATTTCACTTCCTGATGTTTGTGAAGCAGTTCCAGAAGAATTTCCCGCTCTTCTTTTGTCAATCCCCGGCTGTTCCCATTTTTATCCACAAGTCGAAGGTGGTTGATCTTCTGCAGCGCCACAAACAGCTCCGAGGTATAAGCCGCCTTTGCTCCCCTTGGCTCCTGATTTTCTTTGGGTTCTAAGGTACACAGACCTACCCTGTCGCCAAATCCCTCCATTGCATAAGGGCTGGGTGTTCCGTCCGGCTGGCTGCCTGGCCCCATATCAAAAGAACGCTGGCTGGTCATGATCGTAAGATATTTTTCTTCTAATTCTTCCGTTGCATTTGGATTTCCTAACTCTCTCTGCCGCTGAAAAATCGTATGCACTTCTTCCACCAGCATCGCCCGCAGCATAGTGTGTTTATAATCTCCCTGTTTATTTCGAGGCGTCAAAATATAACCCTGTTCATTCCAATTACATCCTGTCCGGAACTTTTCGTCTTTATATATCATTTCGCCAACGGTGCGATAGCCTTGGGTTTCCATCAACTTCTTGTTTTCCTTTGTGGCAGACAGCACAGCGCCGGTTTCCTTATCCTTCTTATCTATCAGCTCTGCTTTTCTGGTAGAATGAAATCCCCTGTGCTTTGCAATATGCAGCAAAATCTGTGCAAATTCTTCTTCTTTCAATTTTCGGTCCAGAGCCTCGCAGCGCAGCTGATACACATCCGGCAGATGAGCAGAATGATACCGTTCCATAAAAGAATCAATCTCAATCATTCCCTGTTCCTGCAGCAAATATTTGATCCGGTCCAGACGATGACGTCTGCGGCGCAGTCTCCTTCTGGTACTTCTGGCATTCCTCCGCTCCTCTGCCAGAGCCGCGCCTGTTTTGGGCACTTCCGCCGCTTCAAATAGCCTCACTCCCAGATCAACAATTCGAACAGGCTCATCTTTACTGTTATTCTCCAATACTGCCCAGCCTACGGATGTGATACCGATATCCAATCCTATTCTGTAATTTAAGTCCATACCCTTCCCCTTTCGTAGATTATGTTCTGTGCATCTTTATCTTATAGGAAATCCCAAGGAATTTCCTATAAGATAAAGATAATCCCATTCCGAAGAATGGGATTAGAGCTTTTTGGTGTTCTACCTTATTGTAGTAACCACATTATTCCTTGGTATGATATAATGTATTTCTATTATAACCCCTTTGTCCCATTTTGTAAAGATTTGGCAGAAAATTTTTTCACCTATTAGGATTAGGGTGTCAAAATCACCTTAATCCTATTATAGATATATGCTGAATGATTTTTCATCATTGATCTGCTCTTATCTTGTCATAGGTTCTTCTGGTATGGAAAACCGCTCCAACAATTCCATCAAATTGGCGGTTTTTTCATCATAAAATTCTTCTACCTCCGCTTTTCGAAGCACTAATCTCTCGTATAATTCTTCCACTCCTCCCCGCACATAGGAGTGAAATAAGTCTCTGTAATGCTCAAATTCTTCCTGAGTTTCCGCTCCCCGAAAAGCCTTTTTCACTCGTTCTTCCAAAGACACGTTATCTTCATTTTCCAGCATCACCATCATCTGCATGAGAAAATCCAGATCTTCTTTGGCGCCTAACATCTGTTCCGAGAAAATACTTTTCGACTCGTTGGGAGCATAATCCGCCTCTGCTTTCCGATCCACTCGGAAGCCCACCACCGCCGCCAGAACATATACGTCAATAGCTCTTTTAAAATAGGTATGCTGATAGTCGTTCAGCGTACACAATTCGCTTACCATTCTGGCGTGCTTTCCTCGGAATTCAAACTCTTTCTTAAAAAATTCATATGCTGCCATAATCAGATCTCCTCCACTTTTTTGATTGAGGCATAAGATTTTTCTGGATCCTTTTCAATAACATAGGTATTTCCCACAAATTCATCCAGATTGGTGTATTTCCAGTCTTTTTTCAACATAAATAAAATAACCTGTTCTGACACTTCTGGAAGTACTTTGGAGATCAAACGAATATTTTCATCCCCCAATTTGGAAAAGGGCCCGTCCAGAACGATGGGAAGGGTATCATTTCCCTGAGATTCCAGAAGAGATTTTTCTGCCTTTCGTCTTCTGCTGTAATCCATAATCGTCACGATAAATGCAAAATTTCTGGCAATTTTCTCCCCTTCTGACAGATTCTTCTCTTCTCGGTAACCTATGTCTGTTTTATAATACATCTGAATATTATACTGTTCCGACAATTCTATTTTCTTGTCTTTTGCATTGAACATCCGGCCAAAATTATACTGTATCTGTTTGTTCAATTCCACAAATACTTTCTGTTCTTCTGTTGTAAAATCATGATATAATTTTTTGTACAATGCTTCTGCCAGCTCTATTCGTTCCCTCCATCGCTGATTTTCTTCATTTCTGGCTTCCAATCCTTTCATCTCTTCTTCCAGATGGTCTTTTTGGCGGTTCAGGGATTGGATCTGACCTTGAAGCTGGCCCTTCTGGCTGCTCAATTCCTGAATGTTTCTCTGATAACTTTTTAAACGCCTCCGCTGCTCTGCAAAGTCAAGGTTTTCATCCAGTCTTTGCTCCAGGCTGATATATTCATTGCAGGTTTCCTCATAATTTCTCACGCAATCATCAATCTGACGGGCTGTCTCCCGCAATTCCTGAGACGTATTTTTCACCCGGTTTCTCCACCTGGAAGCGGTGCGCTCAAATTCTCCCAGTAAAGAACCAATGTCTGCCGGCGGCAGATAATTCCTCTGTTCCAAAAGACAATTCCATTCCCTGGAATCGGGCACAAGGCTGGTTCCGCAGATGCACCGGCCTCCCTTCATAATATAATCAATGGTGGCCTGGCGCATATGGGGCACGTCGCGCCGCTCTCCTGCCACGGATTTTACCATTCCAAGGGAAGCCTGGATCATGGGTTCTGCAAAGATCATATAGACTTTATCGCTGAATTCATTTACCAGCGCCTTATACTCCCTGACTGTTTGTTCCTGCTGAGATTTTTTCACAACGCCCAGAGACTGGTACTGTTTCTGCAGGGCCTCTGTGTTCCTGTTAGCTTCCAGATACTCCTGAATTTCCTCACATTTCTTCTGATAATTGCCAAGGTTGATCTCTATATTTTCGATCTCCTTCCTGCAATTTTCGATCTTACGCTCATATTTATGGTAATCCGTTTCCAGATTGTCGTACAAGCTGCCGGAGCCGGTGATTTTCTTTTTAAATTTACTGATTACAGAATAAGATCCCATATCCTTCAGATGTTTCATAGCCGCCTGGTAAGCTGACAACCCCGTCAAAATATGTACAGAATCTTTGATATTCTCTTTTACTCCATTGACTGTAATGTCGCTCCAGCGTTCTCCGTCAAAGAGAAAATAGTGAGACAGATTTCTGGGAAACAATTCATTGATCAATTCATCTACTTTCTTTTCCTCCACTTCTGCCAAAGAAGCTGTCTCTGTAAGGTCTGAAATATGCATGGTCAGCTTTTTCTGAAATTCCTCTGCAATCATATGGGGAAAGGCCCGCGTATAAGTTACCTCTCTTTGGATCTGATAGCGTTTTTCCTCATCTGACGCAGTCAGTTCCACCCGCACTTTTGCCCGGCTGTCTGCATTCATCAAAGCCAGGGTATCAGAGTTCAAAAGCTGATAATCTTCCTGGCCCTTTCCCCGCTCTGTCAGAACCGCCCCGTACAGACACCAGCGGAAAGCCTGGGCAATGGTGGTCTTTCCCACCGTATTATCCCCCAATACCACCGTAACATTTTTTCCTTTTTCACAACTGAATTCTATGGTATTTTCCCCTTTATAACGCATGAAATTGTATATGGCAATACGTTCAAACTGCATCCTGCTTCCCCCTTATCTTCTTCTGGCATAATCTGCAATGACCTTCTGCAGCTCCTCCGCCATCTTCTGATCGCTTTTCGCCCGGCTCCTTAGATTTTTCCGTTCCATATGAAGTACTTGAAAGGCCATTTCCTGCAAAAGTTCCTTTTTAATCTCCTTCATAAAAAACCTCCTCCTTTGTCAGAAATTGTCTGTACAGAGTTCTTCCAATGCTTCCACCAGCAATTCCAGCTCCTCTTCTGTGGTAAAACGTCCCAGGCTGACCCGCACGGTTCCTCCATAACCTTCATCTTTCAAATACTTATGAATCAGAGGCCCACAGTGATAGCCGGTACGCACTGCTATTTGATGTTCTATGTCAAGCACCCTTCCCACATCTCCCGCCTGATATCCTTCTACATTCAAAGACAAAATGCCTGTGACATTTGTCCCGGCAGGATTGTACAGAATAATTCTTGAAAGATGATTTAACTTTTTAATCAATCTGCGCCGCAGCTCTTGTTCTCTTTCCAGACAAGTCTTCACTGAGATCTGTTCATATTCCTTAAGGGCTGCATGAAGTCCTGCAATGGCTGTGATATTCCTGCTGCCCGGCTCATATCCCCCTGGCTCTGAGAGTCCCATTTCCAGATTCAGGGAATCCCTGCCAGTTCCCCCAAATAGAACTGGGCGTAACTTCCTGCCTCGATTGTTGATATAGCCGCCGATACCAAGAGGACCATACAGGGTCTTATGTCCTGCAAAAATGTAAAAATCCACCGGCGCATTTTTCAAGGTCACCGGAACCAGTCCCAAAGACTGGGCCCCATCCAAAATCACAATCGGATGGCTCTTTTCTGCCAATTCTGCAATCTCCTGCCAGGGAAGGATCCCACCTGTCACATTGCTCACATGGGTCATCACCAATACGGTGGGAGGTTTTCGCAAAAACTGATATGAAATTTTCTCCTGGTCTAATTCCAGGGTCACAGGGTCCAGGGCTAACTCCTCCACCTCAAATCCATACTGTTTCTGGAGGCCATATAGTACCCGCATCACTGCATTGTGTTCAAAGGGTGTCACATAGACCTGATCTTCTCTTTTCCATTCCAGACCCCCAAGGACTTGATTACATGCAATGGTGGCCGAGGGAGTCAGCACTGCCTGAGCTGTATCATTTCCATGAGCAAATCTGCAGATCTGCTCCCTGGTTTCTTCCATCAATTGAAAGGCCTGGCGGGCCAGACCATAAGAACCTCTTCCCACATTTACCGCAAGGGTTCTCCCTGCCTTTTCCATGGCTTGATAAACTCTTTCTGGTTTGGGATAAGTCGTTGATGCGTTATCCAAATATATCACTGTGATCATCTCCCCGTATACTGCTGTCACGTTACTGTAACAGTTCTTGAAGAACTTCTGCCAAAACCGCCACTTTCTGGCTGGTCTCTAACGTATTCTCAAAGTCTTCCATTGCCTCGTCAATCATATTTTTCAAAAAATTGCTGGTACTGTCTTTCCAGTCTGCCTCATAACTGCGCTTAATGTTATGTCCCTGTTCGTCCATGAGAATGATGGTTCTTTGTTTCTTTCCCTCCGGCTTCTCTGCAATATTCTGGATCTCTTCTCTGCACTGCTCCAATTCTCTGTGAAAAAGCTCCAGGGTCTCATCGTTCCAGTCCTCCACATCAATATCCAGAAAGATCCTGGACAAATCTGCGATAATCTCCCGTTCATCATTGGTCTTTAATTCCGCCAAATATTCCAGAAATTCACTGGCTGTTTTGCTCAAAATATATTCTTCCACCGATCTGCTCTGTTTTTGATACCAGGAACGCAGACATCCTTTCAGACTTTCCTGAGGTTTGCCCTGACAGACCGCCCGAATATCCTTTGCCACATCTTTCTCCAGATTTGAAAATACTTGTTCTAAGCATTTCTTCATATATATTACTGTTTCCGCCGCCTGTTTTAGGTCTCTCTGTCTCTGTTCTGCCGCTTTTGACTTTCTTTGTTCCGGCTCCTTCTGTTCTAACCGGCTTTCCGCCAGCTTTGGTATGGCCTCAAACAAAAATTCTCTGGGATTGGGTTCACTGCGCTTTAGCAGATTCCGAAATACCCGAATGGCTCTCGCTTCCTCTCCAAGCCCATTGGTAACTCTGGCATATTGAGGCAGAGACCGATACCATCTCTGCATTCCCTCTGTAATCTGAACTAAGCGGCGCTGTCTGGTAGCCAACCCTGTGTTTTCAATCTGCCAGACCTGTTCTAAGGTTCTCAGATACTGTTCCTTCTTCCCGCTTTCCGGTTCCAGATACAACTGGTAATCCTCTGGAAATTCATTGACATGGTTCAGAACATTCTCGTCCACTTCCAGTTCCTTTTTCTGAAGGTAGATCACGGGAATCCCCTCTGCTCTTGCCAGGCGCTGAGCCAAAAACAAGGGCACAATTCCCTTTCGCACTCCGTAATTCTTTCCCTGAAGCCTCTGGTACAATTCTAAAAAGGGTCTGGAACTTCCAACACATTTCATCAGAAACCCATCTATTTCCTCCAAAATCCTGCTGCATCCTAAGTCCCGCTCATACCTGGAGTCCAAAATTCCTGTCCGCACAAATGCGGCCCGATATACCATGGATTCTGGCGCGGTGCCAGTCTGATATTCCTGGCCCTGTTCCTGCAGCAACGCGCGTACCACTTTATTTCTCGCCCGCAGATATTGACCTGTCACCTGCTGGATATTCAGCAATTCGTGATTTACCCTGGGAGAAAAACAGTAATAGTTCTCACAGATCTCACTTAAGAAACGGTTAAATTCCATGTCGCTCTCAAAACACCGCGGTTTCTCTGCTCTGTGGAGCGCCAAGCATCCCTTATTTCCTGGAAGAAAATCCTGTTCCAGCGAGGCATTGATCTCAAATACAAGATCTTCTTCATACAATTCCAGCTCCCGCAGCAGCACTTTCTGCTCCTTTGCAAATTCAGCTTTCTCTTTCAGGCTGCGGACAGCCGCCAGCCTTCTCAAACTCTGTCCCTTTTGAAAGGGCTGTCCGGGAACCAGAACCACCATTCTATCTTCCTTAAGCTCCTTTGTCTTCTCCGCCGCTGCCTGTAAATCTATTTCCTCTTCACTAACCAGGGCTGCGATTTTTCCATCTGAAAAATCTTCCTCAAAGAGATAGGAAGTCCCCGGCAGTTCCAAAAATTCTTCTGCCGAAAAAAATTCATATTGAAAATACCGGGTCATACTCCGCTCTTGATTATGCTGTTTGGGCAATACGTAATCCAATTCTGATATTTGTTTTAAATACTTACAGATTGGAAATTTTTCCGGCTGTCTGGCAATCTCTGCTTCAATCTCTTTTTCCAGATTGACGCCTATATTATTTTTAAATGCATAAGTGCCGAGGCTGCTGCGAAAAATCAAGATTCCCTTCTGCTTTAGCTGTTGAATGGCAGGTTGATACGTTTCTCTCTTCATGCCCAGGGCCAGCCGAATCGTCTCATCCACCGCCGGAAGTTCGTCTTCTCTGTGGATCATACGGATCAAAGCCATAGCCTTGATAATCTTTCCTTCCGCAGCGTTTTCTGTCTGCTTCCATGCATATTCTGCCTTCAGCCATTCATTGTGAATCTTAATCTGATCGCCGCTTTCTCGGAACAAATGCCGGAAATAATCATAAACCGCTTCCGCTCCAATCCACGGTTCTGTCCTTTCCTCCAGGATTCTGGGCAGGCTTCCCTGTTCTTGGCTGGTCAAAAAAGTAAACAGCGTCCGCTCATTCTGGGCTGCTTTCTCACTGATATGCAGTAAAATATAAGCGCACACCGGCGTCAAAGGAAAACAGCCCCGGCCCATCACCTGTTGGTACTCTTCTTGAGCGGAAAATAAACTGGAAAAGCAGGGCAGGCGAAAGGATTCTTCCAGCATTTCCCTGATTCCAGTCTGGGTTCCATAGGCTTCATACTTTTCCGAAAATGCTGGTTCTTCTTTTCTCAGAGTATCGGCAATCAGTTCATAGTGATTGCGGGCAGTCACATGAAACCGCACTTCTTTCAGACGCCCTTCCACACCCCGAAAAGCGTCTTTTACCGACTTGTCAATGCCCTTTTCATACTCATGAATACTTTTATGAGCCACCAGAATCAGACGCAGTTTCTCCTCACTGTCCCGTTCTGCCAGCTCGCACATGTCCTGCAGGGTCTTCATGTCTCTGGCAAAACTCTCTTTTTCATGTCCCTCGATATATTTGCTGAATTCATCAAAAACCAGCGCCATGCCCTCATATCCATAGTGTTCCCTTAGCTCCCGGTTTACCTCCTGATAAACCCTCCAGGCTTCTGACTGTGCCATGGGAAGAAATCTGCTGCCTGCAGTAAGGCTTGGATAACATTCCAAAAACACCTTCATAGCCTCCCGGTCCATCTTATTCAGCCTTCTTATCAAATTCTCTGAGGTTTCCTTCTGCTCTTTCAGGTATCTCTGCCATTTTTGGTACACTTTTGGATATTCCAGCCGCCATTGTTCCAGTACCTTCACTGCCTCTGAATAACTGCTCTTTGGCGCCAGATCTGTCATTCCCTCCCGTTCCAGGGCCTCCTTCAAGGCATAGAGAAAGGAATCATTCAGATCATTTCCTGTCCCTGAGATCAGTACCGGCAGAAAACGCTGTTTTTTTCTGTCTATCTGATAAATCAGTTCTGCCGTCTCCCTGTCAACCTTCTCAATCTTTGGCAAAACCTTGGAAAGCTTTTTTATCTCTCCCTGAAAAATTGCCAGCAGTACTAATAAGAGGTGAGACTTCCCTTTTCCATAGGGACCGATCAGAATGGTGGCATTCTCTCCCGGCCTTCCCTGAATCCCTTCCAGATATCTCTTTAAGATCAGCAGCGACGAACGGGTTGGAATATAGCTGTTCAGACGATGAAAATCTCCCAGATCCAGGCTCAAATTGACGGATTTCTGAAAATTCATGTCAATCTTAATCAATTTCTTTAAATCTTCTCTATTCTCCTTCTCTGAACTTTGCATCCCAGACCTCCATCCCTTCCCTGTTTGAAGAATTTTTCATCGAAAATCCGTAAGAGTTTCCGCGCAAAATATAATAATCCTGCAATACCTGCCCTGGTTCCATCTTCTCTGGCAGATACACCATATCAAGACCTGCCGTCCGATTGATGACAATTTTCCCAGTTCCTTCTATCTGTTCTAACAGTTCCATTAACCCTGTCCGCCGCAAATGCAAGATCCTGCCTGGTCCCCCTGGCCGGCGCAGCAAATCTTCCACATTGATCCCCTGCTCCGCCCTTTCCATTCCGCTTATCAAATAGAGAAGAATCTCTGAAGGTAATCTGTGAAGCCCCGGCTGTTCTCTTGTACAGCCCTCTTCCGTCTCTTTTAACAGTCCCAGCCCGCCAAAAGGGCTGACATTTTTTTCTTCCGGGCTGCCCTTGCCCGTCTGTTTTTTCAAATACATGCGCAAAACCGCCTCGCAGTCATCTTTTACTGATTTTGAAGAAAATGTCTGGGTTCCAGCCGCTCTGGCTGCCAGCTCCAGCATTTTCTGCTCCAATTCCTCCCTGGTAAATTCCTCATAGTCAAATTCATTGAAAAAAATCTGCCAGACAGTGGCCAGTTCCCGATTTCTGGCAATGTTGCAGTGAATCACCCACAGGGAAAACATTTCTTCCAGATAGGGATCTTTCCGTAAAATCATCTCTCCCAGCTCTGTAAGCCTTGTGATCGTCCGCACTCTCTCGTCTGTAAGACCGCTGCATTTCATCCAGTACCGGATGGACTTTGCCATATTAGGCCCTACTCCCAGCGCATCCGCCCCATAATTTTCAAAGAAAACCTTGGGATTTTTCTTTACCTCCCGCAGCCCTTTATTCAGCCATCCTTCTCTTATTATAAAACTCTCGTGTCCCTTGAAACGAACGGAATGTTTCATCTTCTGTCTCCTTTACCTTCTCCTGATGGAAAGCACTTTTCTCATATAGCACCCTGCAATAAAATGATTCACACATGCCCCGCACCGAAGACATTTTTCCTGGGAAATACGGTACTCCACACCGCCCTCTCTCTTTTCCCTTACCGACAGGGCATTGTGCCTGCACACGCTTTCGCAGGCCAGACAGCCCATACACATCTGGTATTTGGTAAGCTGGCACTTGATCTTTTCTTCTGCCGTCTTTAAGTCCCTGGCCCCTGCCAGCCTTACGTCAAAAATAGTTACCTTCAATTCCCGCTCTCCAATCCTTCCCTGAAGTCTTAAGATTACCTCTCCTTTGAGGTTCAAAATATAAACTTCCCCCAGAATTGAATTCCCCATCTCAAAATTCAGATATCCAAAGGGGCGGAACAGTTCGTATAATTCCTCAGAAATCGGTCTCTGAAGATCGTAGTAAAAGGTATTTTCCTCTGCAGCGCAGGGACGGAATGCAATCACGGATTTCTGAGCATAGGGAAGGCCGTTTCCCCCCTGTCTTGCTTTCCAGCCTCCCTCTCTTACGTATTCCTCTGGATCTTCCTTGCCGATACTCCCGGCAAATTCCACCAACAGCCTGTGAAACTTCTTTGACTGTTCCGGCATGTGAACCGATGACAAAAATTCTGACCAGACGCTGTTATTGGGGCAGCACCAGCAGCCTACTCTGGCATAGCCTAAACGATAGGCCTCGTTAAAGTCAATTCCTGTGGTAAAAAGATACAGCCAGATATCAAAATCCATCCAGTCGATCACCGGGGAAATAATTCTCTGCTTCGTGATCTTAGGGCTGTCTGATTCCCGCTGATATTTACTCCGGCTGGCTGATTCACTGCGTCTGATTCCATAGTAAGTCAGGATCTGATTTTTCTCCCGAAAAAGGGATCGGATCTTTTTCTGAATGACCCCTGTTTTAAAGACGGTGCAGCACCAGCGCATTACCCGGCTGGGCGGTCCGATCTTTTTGCACAATGCCTCAAAATCCTTCTCCTTATTCCGGGCAGAAACCATAGGCGTCTTAGGGTGATCCTTACGGAATCTGGCAATATATTCATAAGTAAGAGGAAATTCCAGCGTGGTATCTCCAAAGATATGCATAATGCCTGGATTGCTGAAGGCGCGGGTAACCAGATCGGAGGTAACGGTAGAATCTTTTCCTCCGCTGAAAGACACAAACATATCCATAATCTGAGCATCCCCTGCACTTTCCCGAAGATAAGAGCCGGCCTCCTCCAGGATCTTCTCATAGCGGACATGATTCGCCTCCACAAACCGCCGCCGGTATTCCTCAAAATACTGATCTGTATTCTGACCCTTCCAGCTCTCATACTGACGCCTTATCTCATCACTGTCCACATTTTTCAAACTGCTGATTACAAAAGGCAGTCTGCGCCCGTTTACATAATAGCGGTTTCCGGCTCCGTTCCACACAGATTCTTTCAGATATTCTAAGGGCTTCCCCAGAAGGATCTCTAGAAGCAGCCGTTCCTCTGGAAATACTGGGCGGATATCCGTGGTCAGCCGCTTCCCAGGCTGCCCGCACAGACTGCACTTTTCTTCATACAGCGGAATCCTGCAGTGACTGCACCAATAAATCTCAGAAAATGCTTCTGCTCTTCCTCCGCAGGCCGGACAAAGGCTGGTCTCACATTGGGTATCGGTACAAGGCAGGGGTTCCCCTGTCTCTTTGGTATTGTTGCATTTATAGATAATCATTGTTCCATCCTGTCTCTCTATTTCTCAATCATCCATGGGAATATTTTCAGGTCTGATATGAAGATATGCGCATATCCGTAAAAAATCATCTGCGTCCAAAGACTCTCCTGTTCCAACACAAAGCTTCTTCACTGGAATCTCTAATAAATCCGCAACAAGTTCTGTTGAAATACGGTTCTGTTCCATCTGATCTGCCAGCCACTTTTTCGCCTGTTCCCCCATAGACTTCCTCCAATCTTCATTGTCCCGGTTTCCTGTTGCTCAAAAACAGAAATTTCTCTTCGCAATCTGCGTATCTTTTTATGTTCCGTGACAGAAAATCCGAAAGAATTTTCTATAGTGCAAAAACATTCTGCGGCCTGCTGTTTTGAAACATGAAAAATTTTTCTTATGGAATATTTTTATTACATAACTATATATTGTCTATTATATTCTCTTTTTCCAGGAATTTCAATATCACTTTTTGCTGGTTTTAAAGAATTATTTTCAATTTATTGACGCATATTTTAGGGTAGTCTATGATGATAAGATAGGAGAGGTGAGATAATGAAAAATCCAAATATTTCCAAGGTTTTGAAGACATATCGGAAATTAAATCACTATTCCGTCAATGACCTGGTAATAAAGTTAGAAGATCACAATCTGCCAGTTGCCCCTAAAACAGTCTATGGCTGGGAAAGCGGCCAGACACAGCCAGATGCAGATACCTTATTGATTCTCTGCAAAATATATAATATTGAAAATATTCTGGGCACTTTTGGATACAGCAACTCCATGAATGATCTTTTTCTCTCGGATCAAGAACGGACCCTTGTCTTAGAATACCGAAATCATCCTGATATGCAGAATGCTGTAAAAAAACTTTTGGACATCCCTGAAAAGAGGCAGACATAACAAAAACCGCAAAAATAGATACCTTTTCTATCTGGCAGAAGAAAAGGTATCTATTTTTGTCCTATTGTTAACTTTTTAAAAATTTTAGTTGACAATTTTCTGTTCTGTTTTTATACTGATAATGAAAAGACATTACGATCAAACTTACTTTGGAGGAGAATTATGCGCGAACCTAGTTTAAACACCAACACAAATTTGAAATCTGGCTTTACAATCCGCCAAATCGCCATTATCGGCGTTATGACTGCCGCCACCTGCATTCTGGCCCCCTTCTCGATTCCCATCGGTCCGGTGCCTATCTCATTGACCAACCTTGTGATTTATTTTGCTCTGTATCTCTTAGGTACCAAAGACGCTGTTATAAGTTATCTGGTGTACCTGCTGATAGGGTTAGTCGGCGTCCCGGTATTTTCAGGATTTACCAGCGGGCCGGAAAAACTCTTCGGTCCTACCGGAGGGTATCTGATTGGTTTTATTCCAATGGCAATCATTGCCGGCATTTTTATTGACAAGTTTACTTCCAAACGCCTGCTCTGCTTAGCCGGCATGATTCTGGGCACCCTTGTGTGCTACTTATGCGGCACTGCCTGGCTGGCCTTTCAGGCGAATCTTGGATTCAAAGCAGCCCTTTTTGCAGGGGTAATCCCATTTCTTCCAGGCGATCTCATCAAAATGATTCTGGCTATGGTAATGGGGCCTCAGATTCGAAATCAACTGCAGCGGGCAAATTTACGCTGAGCAAATCTCTCTGCCTATCCTAACGCTAAAAGGGCTGTTGCAAAATGGCTGATTCCTACAAGATAATGTTTAATATAATTGCTGCTATAACCATATCTTGTAGAACCGCCATATTTTGCAACAGCTCTTTCTTATATCAAAATCCTAATTTTTATCTTAACAAACACCCTGAGCGATCATTGCTTCCGCCACTTTCTCAAATCCGGCAATATTAGCCCCTGCCACATAATCGCCTTCTTTGCCGTAGCGTTTTGCCGCGTCGTCTAAATTATGGAAAATATTTACCATAATACTCTGCAGTTTGCTGTCTACTTCTTCAAATGTCCAGCTTAAACGTTCAGAGTTCTGGCTCATCTCCAATGCGGAGGTAGCAACACCGCCTGCATTTGCAGCTTTTCCAGGAGCAAACAATACTTTATTCTGCTGCAAGTATTCTGTCGCTTCTAAGGTAGTAGGCATATTTGCCCCTTCTGCCACTGCGATACATCCATTTGCCACCAATGCTTTGGCGTCCTCTAACAACAATTCATTCTGTGTTGCACAGGGAAGAGCCACATCACATTTTACGCTCCATACGCCCCGGCCTTCATGATATTCTGCGCTTGGTCTTGCTGCTGCATATTCCGTTAAACGAGCGCGTTTCACTTCTTTTACTTCTTTTAATAATGCAACGTCAATTCCTTCCGGATCGTATACCCATCCGGTAGAATCGCTGACTGTCACTACTTTAGCCCCTAACTGGTGCGCCTTCTGTGTTGCATAGATTGCCACATTACCGGAACCAGATACACAGACAGTTTTGCCTTTCAGGTCGTGTCCATTGCATTTTAACATTTCCTCGGTCAGATACAGCAGACCATATCCGGTGGCCTCTGTACGTGCCAGAGATCCGCCATAGGAAAGTCCTTTTCCTGTCAATACGCCTTCATACGTACCGCGGATTTTCTTAAACTGTCCAAACATGTAGCCGATCTCTCTGGCTCCTGTTCCGATATCTCCTGCCGGTACGTCAGTATCCGCGCCAATGTATTTGCTCAGTTCTGTCATAAAGCTCTGGCAGAAAGCCATTACCTCACGGTCGGATTTTCCCTTCGGATCAAAGTCAGAACCGCCTTTTCCGCCGCCGATAGGCAGCCCTGTCAAAGAATTTTTAAAGATCTGTTCAAAACCAAGGAATTTGATAATTCCAAGATTTACAGAAGGATGCAGCCGCAGACCTCCCTTGTAAGGTCCAATGCTGTTGTTAAACTGTACACGATATCCTGTATTTACCTGTACCTGTCCTTTGTCGTCCACCCAGGGTACACGGAATTTAAACTGCCTGTCCGGCTCAGTTAAACGCTCTAATAAAGCTTCTCTTCGATATTTCTCTTCATTTGCTTCAATCACCGGTCTTAAGGAATTCAGAACTTCTTTTACTGCCTGATGAAATTCAGGCTCTGCCGGGTTCTTTGCGATTACGCGCTCTAATACTTCATCTACATAGCTCATATCTTTTCTCCTTTATCTTTGCTCTATGATTATCGTCAAGCTATATTTTAGTATGATTTTTCTCATTTTGCAATCTTTTTCTTTGATTCTGTACTGTTTTATCGCAGCAAAGTGCCGAAACTGTCTTCTGCCAACTGGATTCTTTCATATTCTAATGGGGCCAGATCATAGGCGGCGGCAATCTCTTTGTCTATCCTATCATAATACTCGATCCATTGACAGATGTCTTTTTCCCTGGTGATCTGCTCCACAAAACCAATGATCTCTCTCTGCTTTTCCTGGGAAACTAAAGGAATCGGAATCTGTTCTAAATAGCTGCGCAGCACCTTCATGGAATGAAATTTCATCTGATAAAAAAATTGTGCCGGCCTGGAATTTAGTACTGCTAAAATATATTTCATCTCCATTCCCTTCACATGGGGAATCAAAATATTACAGCTGTTTAAAGACAACCGCTGCCGGTCATCATAGGCAAACACCAGTTTGTCGCCAATAAACCGATACAGCAGCTTCTCTTTGGCCCTGTAATACCTGGTTTCAGCGCTCTGCTGAAATTTTTCCGGCGCATACGTCAGATAACCAGAACCTGTTCCTATCTGATATTTCTGAATATCGGATCCCTTCCATACCATCTCACGATCTTCCCCCGGCCTGGTTTGAATCAGTTCCCGATTATTGCCGGTGACAATCCCCATGGCAAAATCTGCCTGGTCCTTCAGATAGACCCTATGATCCTGGCACTGGATCTTTTCTATTAATCTGTATTCTTCATCTGTCATATGAAACTCAAAATTTTCCGGTGAAATTTTACGGTCTGTCTGAATCAAAAACTGCCGGCTGGAATCAGAAATCTTCATTCCCTGAGTGCTCCATCTCTCTTTGGATCGGGTCATTTCCACAATCACTGCCGGACACTGTACCATGTCGAAAACATTTCCCAGGTAAGACACCTTCTCAATCCGCGCCTGTTCCAGCAAAAATCTGCGGATCTCCAGATGGGACCTCACATGCAGCACCGCTTCCGGCAGGACAAACGCAATTTTTCCTCCCAGAGAAGTCTGACGCACTGCCTGTTCTAAAAACAGATCATAAGACTCCATATGTTTTTTCTTTCCAGTGAAAAATTTTTCTCTCAACAATTTTTCCGTCTCTGTCTCAAACTGAAATCCCCAGGGCGGATTTCCTAACATCACATCGTAAGTTTCCTGTTCTTCTTCCAACAGAAAATCCTGAACCTTAATCTGCTCTTGAATCAGCGTCACCGGAGCTTCCTGATATTTCAGGGCTAAATTGATCCTGGCCAGCAAAATGCCGATGGGATCAATGTCTCTGCCAAAGATCTGCTCCACCGATATTTCCTCTGGAAGCTGCAGCAGAAAATTCCCGGTTCCGCAGCAGGGATCTAAAAACCGGCCGTCGGTTCTCCCCTCTTCCTGTAAAGTCTGCAGAAGATTTTCTGTTAACTTTTTCACAATCTCTGTAGGCGTATAATAAGAGCCGGAGGCCTTTCGCTGCCCTCTGTTTTTCAGGGACAGATATATCATCCCCAGAACATCCACTTCCTGTTCTAAAACATAGGGAATCTGAAAAATATCAGATCGGCCTGGTATAAGCTCTTCTTCCGTATTTTCTTTATCCGCGGTAAAACCTTTGTCTGAAAAAGAATCTTTGTCCTCTGAATATCTTTGATCCGCCTCAGACTCTCCCAGCAGGTCTTGAATCAAAACCTGACAGGGGCCAAGATCAATCTCTCCCCTTCTGTAATGATCCAGAAAATTTTTTGTAAAACTGTATTCCTTCTCTTGGGCCTGACAAAGCAGCTGGATCCCGCATTCTGCCAACACTCCCCGAAGCTGGTTCTCTGTAAGGGGAAAATTCTCCAGTCTCTTTGTCAGCTTTGCAATCCCTTCCATGTTCTTAGAATCCAGGGGAATGTAATTGCGGTATCTGCTGTTTCCGCTGATATATCTTTTATTTCTTCTTGTTTTCAGCAGTCCTGTTTCTTCTTCCTGCAGCTTTCTTTCTATTGTTTCCGTATAGGACGCAGAAAAATATGGTTTTCCTTCTCTCTGGCTGGTGGGAAGAATTTTTCCCAGTCTGACCCAATTCCTTCCAGTTGCCTGGGAAATGGATAATCTGCTGCAGAATTCTTTGAGAGAATACTCTTTATCTGCGCCTGAAACCTCTGATCCCTCCATATTTTCCTCCTGGTTCCATCATTCAGCAAAACATCAAAATACCCGGAATGGGACGCCCCTTTCGATCTTCGAATTATAATCTGTCCTGAAATTGGATATCCTATCTAATATCTGCTGATATCTGTTGGAAAATGTTCTGTATTTCGAAACTTTTCCATAGAATAACATAGGATACGACCCATGTCAAAATATCAAAGGGAGGATCAAATGCACAAAAAAACACGTCTTTTTACATTTTGGGGAATATTGTTTACATTTTTTGCCGGGGTACTCCTGCACTTTGTCTATGAGTGGAGCGGTCAAAATCCCTGGGTAGGGCTGTTTGCTCCCGTCAGCGAATCCACCTGGGAACATATGAAACTGGTGTTCTTTCCTATGCTTTTTTATACCATGTTTTTCTGCCGAAAATGGAAAACCTTCTCTCCTGATTTCTGCTCTGTCAGCGCCTGCGGGATCTTATTGGGAACCTTATCTGTGCCTGTTCTTTTCTATACTTACTCTGGCATTCTGGGCGCTCATTTCCTGTTTGCAGATATTCTGGTCTTTTTATGCAGCCTTTTTATAGGATTTTTCTTTATCTACCATGCAGTCTCGAAACAAAAATATCATTTTTGCAAAAAACCAGCTATCATATTGATTTTTTTGGCGATGGCCTGCTTTTTCCTGTTTACATTTTTCCCTCCCTCTTTTGGGATCTTTTCTGAAAAAGCTTCTTCTGCCTCTGGAACGACTGCCTTTTATCTTTTCATACAGAACCACAGAATAACAGCATAAGTTTTGATCATAACAAATCATTGACTATTTGCCAAATTACAAGGAGGAAACAGATGTGTACCAGTATCGCAATGACAACAGATGATTTTTATTTTGGACGCACCCTGGATCTGGAAACTTCTTTCCAGGAATGCGTTGTCTTCACCCCGCGGAACTATCCCTTCACTTTCCGCAAAGCAAAACCTCTCCGCCGCCACTACGCCATGCTGGGAATGGCCACGATCATGGACGGTCTCCCCCTCTATGCTGAAGCGGTGAATGAAAAAGGTCTCTGTATGGCGGGACTGAATTTTCCAGATAATGCCTATTATCCGCCGGAAGAAAAAGAAGATTGTTCTAATATCGCTCCCTTTGAACTGATCTATTGGATTCTGGGCCAATGTGATTCTGTTGTCCAAGCCAGAGAACTTCTCTCCACAGCCCATCTGATCGGCATTCCCTTTAGCGACGAGGTTCCTCTGTCGCCTCTGCACTGGCATATTGCCGACCGGGAATCTTCCATTGTGCTGGAGACCACCAAAGAGGGCATGGGCATCTTTGATGATCCTATGGGCGTACTGACCAACAACCCCTCTTTTCCATTTCAGATGACCAATAGCTGCCAATATCTGAATCTAACTGCCGGACCGCCTCAAAACTGTTTTACTTCCAACGTAAATCTTCGTCCCTTTGGCCTTGGCCTTGGAAGTTTTGGACTGCCAGGGGATTATTCTCCCTCTTCCCGCTTTGTGAAGGCTTCTTATCTGACTCTAAATTCTGTCTGTGAAAAGGACGAGATCAGCAGCGTCACGCAATTTTTCCATCTGCTGGACGCGGTATCTATGGTACGGGGCAGCGTCATCACAGAATCCGACGCCTATGAACTCACCATATATTCCTGCTGCATCAATGCAGATAAGGGTATTTATTATTACAAAACTTATTCCAACAACCAGCTGACTGCCATCCATATGCATCATGAAAATCTAAACGGATGTTATTTAAAACGATTTCCTCTGCGAACCTGTCAGCAGATTGCATGGATGAATTGAATCTGTATTATTATATCTTATAAAAACGGGAGCAGGGTCTGCAGTGACTGGGGACCTTGTTCTCTCATCAAATAATCTGCCAGCTTTTTCAAAGCCTCATGGGACAAAAAAGGATACAATCCTGTACATTCTTCCACTTCGCCTGTCTCTATGATCCGTTCCACAATGGAATCCATAGCCTCTGAAGATAAAAAGGGAGCCAAACTTCCAAGATCCCGCAGATTCCCGGAAAGTTCACAGTTCTGCGCTATTTTTTCCAGATATTCTTTGCTCAAAAATGGAGCAAAAGCTGCCAGGGAACGCATATCTTCCTGAAACCCATACTGCTGGATCATTTCTTCCAAGTCTTTTTCTTCCAGGAAAGGAGCCATTGCCGCTAAGGCTTTTACCGCCTTTTTTCTCTTTTTTTCTCCTTTTTAGACTGATTTTCCGTCTCCTGCTCCGCTTCTCTCTCATCTTCTCTATGAGCAGATTCCACAACAATCTCTGCCATATCTTTTGTCTGTTCCGGCTTTATCAAAGGAACAACAGCCGCCACCGTATCAACCTCTGGATTCTCTTCTACCATATATTCTTTCTGGGTTCCGTCAATCACATGCTCCACCAGCTCTGCCTCTTTTGATTCTCCCAATATCTCATCTACACTGCATCCTAAAATTAATGACAGCTGAGGAAGTTTTGAGATATCTGGCATGGAATTTCCTCTCTCCCAGTTGCTGACCGCCTGATAGCTGACTCCCATTTCATCGGCCAGTTCCATCTGTGTTTTATTTTTCTCTTTTCTCAATGCTGCAATTTTCTTTCCCACTGTCCTTGTATCAAACATATCTTTTTCTCCTTCTAATTATAAATTGTTTCGCAATTACTTATAATAATTGTTTTATCTGTTCCAGTTCCTGAATACTTGGGCGATCCGTCCAACAAATATTTTTCTTTCTCCATTCGCCGCCTGAACATTCATATCTCTCTTCCAGTATACCACATCCCCCTTCCTTCCTGAACTTGCTTTCTTTCCTTTTATTTTTTCTTATTCGTTGCATTTTCTTTTCCTTTCATCAGCTTTTGTTTTTCACTGACTTTATCCTAGCAATCTCTGCAAAAAAACAACAGCAACCAGCGCTTGAATTCACTCAAGAGCTGGTTGCATTATATTCTGTCTCTCTTTTATTTTGTTGGAATTTTGTTGGCCCTTAGCATACGTCCGAAAAAACCATTGAACCAATCTGCTGTTTATGATATGGTTATCAATGAAACAACTGTGTTACAGGGTGCGTTGGCCTTCATTCTTAATAGAATGGAGGTGATGCCTATGAAAAATCATTTTGATTTTAAGGATTTAATGACCTTCGGGTTATTCCTTTTGGCATTGCTTACATTTATTTTTAATTTTTGTAAGTAGCTTTACATAGCAAAAGCCACCCTGATACTTTGGCGAGTGGAAGGGTGGCAATGCTATCTCTCAACTGGTCAACCCCTTGTGGGCGGTTGTTTTTTATGTCTATAATATAGCATATTTGGTAAGAGGATTCAAGAAATTTTTGTTTGAGATGCAGGGTGAATCAACTGGTTCCAATGGACTTATATCCATACTTTAGACAAACTGTTCTCTGCAAAATCCCAAAAGCAATGTTAGTCAATTGTTAGTCAAACACAAGAAAGAATCCTGCTAAGCAGGATTCTCCGCCTGCGGCGGGCCGCTTCCGCGGTTTATTTCCTCTCCGCCGCAGTGCGATAATTCTATTTTCTCTTATAGGAAAGATACTTTCACACGTTAGCGTGACAAGGTCTTTCCTATAAAACAAAAAGCACTCCGCAAAGGAGCGCTTTTTCTCTGCCATAAGCCCTGATTATACTGGCTTTTCGTTAATCGATGCGACAGGATTTGAACCTGCGACCTCTGCGTCCCGAACGCAGCGCTCTACCAAGCTGAGCCACGCATCGATATCACTATGGCATAATATCACACTTTTTCTTGTTTGTCAATTAGGGAATTCCCACTCTATGGAAATCTATGGAATTCCATTTCCTCTCTTTCCCGAGTGTCTGAAAACACATTTCAAGCATGTCCTAAAATTCCGGCTCTATCAGGCCATATGTGTTTCCCTTTCTCTTGTATACAACATTGACTTCTTCTGTCTCCGCGTTCTGGAATACAAAAAAGTTGTGTCCCAGCAGCTCCATCTGAATGCAGGCGTCCTCTGGATACATAGGCTTCATTCCAAAACGTTTGGTACGGATAATCTTAATCTCCTCATCATCTTCTATCTCTTTTTCAATAAATTCCTGTTGGAAATTACCTGCCGCCTGTTGCTGATCTACAATCTTATTCTTGTATTTCTTTAACTGTCTCTCAATTACTTCTTCCACAAGATCTATGGAAACGTACATATCGTTGCTCACCTGCTCAGAACGAATGATATTTCCTTTTACCGGAATGGTAACCTCAATTTTCTGGCGCTCCTTTTCCACACTTAAGGTTACTATAATATCTGTCTCTGGAGTAAAATATCTCTCCAGTTTTGACAATTTATCTTCTACCGCCTGCTTTAAACCTTCTGTTACATCAATATTTTTTCCGCTGATCGTGATACGCATGGTGTCCAACCCCTTTTCTTTTACTTTTTAATTCGGATATTTGTGGTTTCATTATAGCATACCTCATATGTGAATACAACAAATCCATTGGAATTCTTGACATTTTCCAATTGGCAGGATAGTATCAGAATTAGATCAATAAAGTAATTCAGTAGTTAAGTAATAATAGAAAGGATTTTACCTATGAAACGAAAAACTGCCTTTATCACAGGCGCATCTCATGGAATCGGACGTGCCATTGCAGAGACCTTTGCGCAGGCCGGCTATGCTTTGGCCATCAATTGCAGAACTTCTGAAGCAGAGTTGAAATCACTGGCCGAAGAGTTGTCTGTCTCCTGCCATATCTCCTGTCTGCCTCTTGTGGGAGATGCAAGTCATGAACCTTTCATAAAAAATGCTTTTCAGACCATTCAAAAAGAACTTGGCCCTGTAGATGTGCTGGTCAACAACGCTGGCATTTCTCATATCGGCCTTCTCACGGATATGAGCCTGGAAGAGTGGAACCGGATCATACAGGTAAACCTCACTTCTCTCTTTTGCTGCTGCAAACATGCAATTCCTTCCATGATTCACAACAAATCCGGGGCTATCTTAAATATTTCTTCTGTTTGGGGCAATACAGGCGCTTCTATGGAAGTTGCCTATTCCGCTTCAAAAGGCGGCGTAAATTCTTTTACCAAGGCGTTAGCCAAAGAATTGGCCCCCAGCAATATCACAGTCAACGCCATTGCCTGCGGCCTGATTGACACCAGAATGAATCACTGTTTTTCCCGGGAAGAATGTCAGCAGCTTTCTGAAGAAATCCCTGCCGGGCGTTTCGGCACCCCAAAAGAAGCTGCGGATCTTGCCCTGTCGCTAGTCAATGCTCCCTCCTATCTAACTGGCCAGATCATTGCTTTGGACGGAGGCTGGCAATAAATGATTCGCATTCGTGAATTGCATTCGCATTTCGAATAATTCTATTATATTCTGGATAATTTCTCGTAAAATATTTGAAAGGATACCTTGTGGAACATCGGAGATTCCATAGGGACATCCTTTTGGTATCTACCGTGATTCTTAGACAGCCTTACAAGGTATATTCTCCCAGTACCCCTTGATGACTGGCTGATCGTTTCATAGGATACCACTTTTTACAAAAGAGAAACACTTTACAAAAGAGGAATGTTTTATGAAGTTATCCAGCAGACTGGAAAATTTACTGGAAGAACACAATCTCACTCAGAGAAAGTTATCTACGGAGCTCCATATTGCACCGTCCACCCTAAATGGATATTTGAGGCGGGATCGTGAACCGGATTTTGCTACCCTTATCAAACTGGCAGGTTATTTTCATGTATCTACGGATTATCTTCTGGGAGTCACTGATATCCGTCGGCCTTATACTTCAAGTACATGTTACGATGATAATGAGGAAGACCTGCTGGACACCTATCGTTCCCTTGCTCCGCAGGAACAGGGCTATCTGCTCAAACAGGCTCACATATATTCTCATCAGAACCTGGATGCCCTTCAGAAAAAATAATGTCAACTCGAAACGCGCTGTCTGCAATTCATTGTGCGTATTTCTTTTTTCAATTTGGCATATTCTATTAAGATAAAGATACTTTAATTTATCTAAACGGAGGTGCTTCCATGGATTTCTATATTCGACTGGAGAATCTGATTGAAGAGCGAAATTTGACACAAAAGCAATTATCCATAGATCTTCATATTGCATCATCCACCGTAAACGGATACGTCAACAACAAGCGGGAACCGGACTTTGCTACGCTTATTCGTTTTGCCCAATATTTTGACGTATCTACAGATTATCTTCTGGGACTTAGCAAGGAGAAAAATCCTGCGCCTTCTTCTCTGAGTTCTACGGAGGGTGCACTGATCCATCTTTATCGCTCCCTTTCTTCCGACCGTCAGGAACTTCTGGTGGAACAGGCAAAATTTTATCAAAGTCTTGAAGAGAAACATCTAAAAAAATAAACGGTATATGATACGGGAGATTAATAAGGGTAAGGGACTGCATTTCATTTTAAACATGTCTCAAAGTGAGATGCAAGAAATGGTGAGAGAATTTCTCAAAAGTCTCTCACGGTTTGGAAAAGGAGCCAAAAGTCTGATGTCAAAGACTTTTGGCTCCTTTTCTTCTAACTTTAGATTGGTAATTGTGAAACTCAATAATTGCGTTAGATTGCTTCCTAATTATGTAGCCAATTGTCCCCGTATCATGTATAATATAAATAGACTGCCTGTCCAGAGAGGGCAGATTATTCTATATTGGAAGGGGTAGGATTATGAAAAAGGAATACCGAAAAATTATCGAACATTCTCCTGTTATTGCGGCAGTAAATGATTTCGAGAGTATGGCAAAAGCTCTGACTTGTGATAGTCCTATTATTTTTATTCTTTTTGGAGATATCTGCAATATTGCCGAGATTGTAGAAAAAGTAAAAAATGCACAGAAATTAGCTGTTGTTCATATAGATCAGATCACAGGCCTGGCTTCCAAAGAGGCTGCCGTTGATTTTATTCAGCAGCAGGTTGGGGCGGACGGTATTATTTCCAGCAAACCAGCGCTGATCAAATATGCTTCCAAATTATCTTTGTTTACGGTACTGCGTTTTTTTGTCACAGATTCCCATGGACTGGCTCATATTGAGCGCCAGCTTCAGATCATGAAACCTGATATGATAGAAATCCTTCCCGTATTGATGCCGAAGATTCTTTCTCAAGTCTGCAATATGGTACGGATTCCTGTAGTCACCGGAGGTCTGATCTGTGACAAGGAAGATGTAACGTCCATCCTTGCTTCCGGTGTTTCCTGCGTATCTTCCACCAGTGAAGATATCTGGTTCCTATAGACCATAGATTTTATAAAATAGAGAGGGGTTATTTCTCATGAATCAAAAAAATGTCGAACATGCCCATAAGCACTCGCACCCTCACACTCATTCCCATGAACAGACCCAGGCGGTCCTCAACCGCATGTCACGGGCCATCGGGCACATGGAGGCTGTAAAACGGATGGTGGAAGACGGAAGAGACTGCAGCGAGGTGTTGATACAGATTGCCGCTGTCCGTTCCGCTATCAACAATATTGGAAAGATTATTTTAGAAGATCATATTTCCCACTGTATTGTGGATGCTGTGGAACATGGAGATCAGCAGGCCCTGGAAGATTTGAAAAATGCCATTGACAAATTTGTCAAATAATTGGTCAGGCGCTTTCATATAGGAATCTTTCATAAGTCCTTCCAGGACGAATCCTTTCTCAGTATCCCCGGATTGCATCATTTTCATCTTCCGCTGTGTTTTCTATTTGTTTAATCACGATATAATAACTGTAATCTTCATTGACTTTTATTTGAATTCGATCTCCCACTTTATGTCCCAAGATTGCTTTGCCAATCGGAGACTCCGTACTGATCAGATTTTTCATAGAGTTTCCCCGGATGGAGGTCACCAGCCGAAGAATCTGTTCTTCCTCTTCTTCCTCAAAATATATTGTCACTGTATTGTTGATACCTACCTCGTCCTCTTTGGAAGCGTCGGATACGATCACAGCAGTTTTCAACATTCGCTCTAAGTAACGGATTCTGCTCTCATTTTTGTTTTTATCTTTTTTGGCGGCATGATACTCAAAATTCTCGCTTAAATCCCCATGGGCCCTGGCTTCCTTTACCGCTTCTATAGCTTCTTTGCGAACCACTAATTTTCGATACTCAATCTCCTCTTCTATCTTTTTTACATCACTTTTCGTCAACTGTTCTCTCATCTTTTCTCCCTCCGGCAGATGCGGGCGCCTTATCTGCCTCTTTCAATCATACAGTGGAAATCTCATAGTAACTGCAAATATTTCCTCTTCTTCTGCCACAAAGAGACTTCCCTCCTGTAATTCTACCATTTTCCTTACGCTTTTCAACCCAATCTTATTGCTTTCTGTGGTATGGGTCTTCTGACTTTTTTTCCAATTCAAAAATCTCATTTCCAGACTGCCCTTTTCTACTGTGATCTCAATCTGTACTGGTTTCTCTTTTTCTCCGTATTTTATGATATTCGAAAACAGGTTATTGAACATTCTCTGAAACAGTAGTGCACTTCCCTGAATTTTCAGCAGGCCAGACACCTGGTACCGAGTCTGCACAGAAAATCCTTTTAATTTCAAAAATTCCTGATCACGTTCCAGGTTCTCTAAAAGCTCATTCAAATACAATTCAGACAATTCCACTTGTTCATCTTTTTCATAAACCAGGGCATACTCAAACATTTTATCTGACAGAGTACGAATCTCTTCTACTTTTTCAATACATCTTCTGATATATTCTTCCTGTTTCTGCTGGGAACATTTCTTTTGTTCCACAATTTCCAGGTATCCATACAATGTGGTCAAAGGCGTTCTTAAATCATGTGAAATAGAACTTATTAAATCCCGATTTGCTTTTTTTCCTTCCTGTTCCCGGCGAATATTCTGTTCCAGCGTCAGGCGCATTTGATCCAGGTTTTCTGCAAGCACTCCGATCTCGTCTTTTCCCTTTGCAGTAATTGGATGTTCCAGATCTCCATCTGCCATAATCAAAATTTCTTTTTTAAGCTTTCCAACATACCGCATACGGTTCCACACATAAAAAATAGCCGGCAGAAACAGCAGCAGACTCAAGGACAGGGCAATCAAAAAATAGGGCATTACAATCAGCGCCTGATGCATGGAATAGATCATGACCACTTCTCTGGTATCCCGGAATTTGATTTCCCCGCTTCTATCCAATTGATTATACATGGATACGTCATTGTACCAGAATACATCTGTCATCATGGAGTCCCAGGCCTGGGGTTCCAGACCGTAAAATTGAAATTTGTCGTCCTCTCCATAAAATATGATAGAAGTGTATCCATCGTCATATTTTTCTATCTCCAAAAGTTCCAAAATCTCTTTTTTACTATGGTCTTTAAAATTAATCCCTTCTGCCTTTTCCTGGAGCTCTTCTATAATTTTCCCAGGCTCAAACTCAATATAGCCTTTCTTTACCAGCCCTTCATAAACCCTCGTCTGCCACTGCATCAGATACCGAAAACAGGAAAGGCTTAAGATTCCGCACAAAATCAGGAGAAACAACAGCCGAAAGGTCATCTTTCTCGTAATCCAGGACCACCGCCTCTGGGAACTTTTTCGCTTTTTTTCATATCTCTTTCTTTTCACAGCAGCATCCCTTCCCCTTCTCTGCAGCAATGTCCTTTCTCCCTATTCGCACCGGTACCCTTTGCCCCAGACATTTTTGATCAATTTAGGATTATGAGGATCTTTTTCAATCTTTCCCCGCAGATTGCGGATGTGCACCATCACTGTGTTGGAAGCTCCATAATAGTAAGGCTCCTGCCAAATACTTTCATATAAATGCTGAGCAGAAAAAATCTGTCCTCGATACTTCACAAGAAGATGCAGAATCGCATACTCAATCTCTGTCAGCTCAATCTCTTTTTCCTCTATAAAAACTCTCTCCTGCTTCTCATCAATCTTAATTCCACGCAGCAAAAGTACCTTTTCTTCTTCCTTCCTGTGGATTTTCGGTTTTCCATCCAGTCCCTTCCGTTCCTCTGTCTGATCCTGATTTTCCAATTCCTTGACTTCTTCTTTTCCCCGATAGACCTGATATCTTCGTATCAATGCCTTTACCCGGCTCAATAATTCCTGGTAAGAGAAAGGTTTGGGCAGATAATCATCTCCGCCGCTGGAAAATCCCAGAGTTTTATCCTCCACTTGAGATCTTGCGCTCAAAAATAAAATCGGCGTGTTACTGCTTTTTCGAATCTCCAGGCAGGTCTGATATCCATTGATCCCAGGCATCATCACATCCAGAATCACCAAATCATATACATTTTCCTGGATCTTCTCCAAAGCCTGGGCGCCATCCTGCGCTTCCTCCACTTGATAGCCCTCCCCAGATAAGAGTATATTTACCACTTCCCGTATCTCCTCATGATCGTCTACCATAAGAATTCTAGGCGTTTCATTTCCACTCATCTTTTTTCTCCTGTCTTACATATTAAGTCTGCAGTATGTACTTTTCACTCTAGTCTTTTGCGCTCTATATCTTTGGCCCCCATTATATCACACCTTAGGAAGCCTTTTAAGAATTCTTAAGAATCCTTAAGATTTTCTTCCATGATTTTTTTAGATTTTCCTTTTATACTAAATGTTGTCAAGTGCAAAAAAACATTTGACAGAGGAGGAAATTTATGAATACCCACAATTATCACAACAATCGAGAAAAATTGTCTTCTTTTTTTTATCCGATCCTATTAATTTTATTTGTTCTGGCCTGTGTATGGCTTATTTTACCGGCTGACAGCCTCTTTGGTTCTGAAGGAGACTGGCTCAGCCAGCATGTGGGGGCTGCAGAACAATTTCGAAAGATCTTTCAGGAGACGGGCCGAATCTTTCCCGACAGTTCTCCTGCCGGCAGCGGAAGCAATATTTATGATTTTTCTTATTATGGTTTCCTGCGTCCGGATGTCCTGATCTCTTTTCTTCTACCAAAGATTCCTATGGCTTTTATTATCTCCGTCTATGCTGTTGGCAGTTTGGCTGCAGGGGCTGTATTGTTTTATTATTTATTAAAAAAACATTTAACTTTTGATTTTTTTGCATTTTTAGGCGGGATATTGTATGCAAGCGCTTCCTGCTTTTACCATACTCATCATCAGATCATGTTTGTCAACTATATGCCTTTTCTGCTGCTGGCATTGTTTGGTGTGGAACGCCTGCTGCACAAGGGACGCCATGGTCTGCTGGTTCTGTCCCTGGCTTTGGTTTACCTGCACAGCTATTACTTTGCTCCGGCAGTTTTGGCGGTGGTCTTTCTCTATTTTATCCACTGTCTTTACTTTGAGAAAATCACTTTTATCCCTCCCCTCAAATGCTGGCTGCGCTTTTTGTTTTCCATCGGGATCTCCATCGGCATGACTGCAATCCTGCTGCTGCCTACTGGCCTGGATCTGCTTTCCACCAAAAAAGATGCGGGAACTCCTGCTTCTTTGGCAGAAATATTCTCTTTGGAATTTTCCATGGAATCTCTGCTGTATCACCCTTATGGGTGCGGCCTCACCATTCTGTGCCTCTATACGCTGTTTTTAAGTATCCGGCGAAAAAGCACCCGCTTCTTAAGCCTGCTTTTGCTTCTGTGCCTGACAGCCAACACCTGCTCTTATGTTTTAAGCGGTTTTCTCTATGTGCGTTATAAGGTGCTGATTCCCCTGGTTCCTCTGCTGCTGATACTTTGCGTTCGAACTTTAGAGGAGCTTTTTACCGGCAGAGAAAAACATAGCCTGATCTGCGGCGCCCTTTGCCTGGTCCCCCTTCTGTCTTCAGATTATCCTCAGGCAATCCTGGTGGATTTCACCCTGGCCGGAACTGCTTTTCTGTTTCTTTTTGGAATACAACACTATTTTTCCAGAAAAAAATCTGCTGCCCCTTCACCGGAAATTGGCCAGGAATCCGACAGGAAAAAAACAGCATACCAGACTATGATTCCCTGTTTGCTGCTCTGTCTCTTTCCCGCGGCTTCTTCCATTTTGATCGGGCAGCAAGATGAATTTATTTCTAAAGACGACAACCGGCAGTCTGTTTTTTCCCAGGAAGAGCTGGAAGCCCTGAATCTGCAGGACAGCTATCGTTTTGATTATCTGACAGAACCTTATGCCAACGCAAATCTGCTGGCTCTGCCGGGAATGGGAAGTACCAGGATGTATTCTTCCGTCACAGATTACAATTACAGCAGCTTTTTTTATCAGACCATGAGAAATCCCATTCGGGTCCGAAACCGGGTGGCTCTGATGACAGACGCCAACCCCTTTTTCTCCTACTTGATGGGAATCCGCTATATTCAGACCAAAGATTCCCGCATTCCCTGGGGATATCAGCCCATTGCCCAAAAGGGAAACATTCTCATTGCAGAAAATAAAAATGTTCTTCCCATTGCTTACGCCAGCACAAAAATAATGAGCCAGAAAGAATATGAAACCTTAGAATTTCCTTATTCTTTAGAAGCCCTCACCCGCTGCACCATTGCCGCGGATGCCTCTGATAATTCTGAAGCTTTAAATGATTCTGAAATCTCCAACGATTTTTCACCGGAAACTTCCACAATCCAGAACATTTCCGCCGATTCTTTGATGGAAAACTCCTGGATACAGCCGATTTCCCTGGAGGATCTGCCGGATTTCTCAAAATTAGTCTCAGAATACGCCGATGGAAAGATTTCCTGCCAGCAGAATCCTCAAAAAGGGGAACTGCAGCTTGCTGTCAAAGAGGAAACATCTTTGCAGATTCCTCTCTCAGAACCTATACATCATAAAATGTTGATCTGCACCTTTCGGGTTGCCTCCCTAAAGGAAAAAGAGGTTACCATTGAGATCAATGGAATCCGAAACAGACTTTCTGGTAAGTCTGCGCCTTATCCCAACCACAACGATCAGTTTACCTATCTGATCGCTTCCAATGAAGAGATCACTGAGCTGAAATTTCATTTATCTTCTGGAACATACACCTTGTCCGATTTTCAGATCTGGACTATGGATACCTCCCATTGGGGAAATGAAGGAGCTGATCCTGATTCTTTTCAGGCCCAGGAAAGCAGACATCCGCTTCAGGGAAAAGCTGTATTATCCGAAAAAGGATACTTTGTCACTTCCTTCCCTCTTCGCAAAGGTTATCGGGCCTACGTAGATGGAACACAAGTTTCTCTCTGCACAGTCAACGATATCTTCCTGGGCTTTCCTCTGGAAGCAGGCGCTCATGAGATTCTGATTTCTTATACACCGCCAGGCAAGACTTTTTCTGTCTTCCTCAGTTTACTATCGCTGTTTTTGTTTCTCGCTGGAGAAATTTATGAAATACAAATTCAACACAGAAAGAAGGAGATCCTATGAACAAGCATTTACGCAACGCAAAAATTTTTTCCAAATTTCATGGCAGAGGGCGGAACCTATGTATCCGAGAAATCATCAGCTATATCCTCACCGGAGGAGCCACCACTTTCGTCAACTATGCAGTCTATCTGACCTTGCTGCATTTTCAGGTAAATTACCTCTGGTCCAACACGATCGCCTGGATCTTTGCAGTCACCTTTGCCTATATCAGCAACCGTGTCTTTGTATTCCGGTCCGAAAACCAGGTGGCAAAAGAGATGATCTCTTTTTTGTCCCTTCGATTTTTAACCCTGCTTTTGGAAAACCTGCTTTTGACCTTATTTATCCAGTGGATGGAGCTTCCTCCTCTCCTCTCAAAAATCGGCGTCAGCTTTATCACCGTCGCCGCTAATTATATCATCTGCAAATGTCAGATTTTCCAGAAACCCGTCAAATATACTGGCACATCCGCCAATAAACAGAAAGGAGAGCTCATCCATGAATAAACTCAGCATTATCGTTCCATGTTATAATGAAGAAGAAGTCGTTTCCCTTTTTTACAAAGAAACATTAAAAGAAGTTACCGCAATTCCTGACCTGGATTATGAATTTATTTTTATTGACGACGGAAGTAAAGACCACACCCTGGATATTTTAAGGCTGCTCTGCTGTCAAAATGAAAACTGCCACTACCTTTCTCTTTCCCGGAATTTCGGAAAAGAGGCGGCTATGTATGCCGGGTTAAAACAGGCCGTCGGCAATTACTGTGTGATTATGGACGCCGACTTGCAGCACCCTCCTAAACTTCTATCTCCCATGTATCAGGCTTTGAGCCAGGAAGGTTACGACTGCTGCGGAGGCAAACGCATGGGCCGGGAAGGAGACGGCACTCTCCGAGGTATTCTCTCCCGCAGTTTCTACCGCGTGATTCAAAAACTGACTCATATGAATATGAGCGACGGAGACGGAGACTTCCGCATGATGAACCGCACTATGGTAGACGCCATCCTCCAGATGAAAGAATACAACCGTTACACCAAAGGCATTTTTTCCTTTGTGGGATTTGAGACAAAATGGCTGGAATTCCAGAATGTACAGCGGGCGGCTGGCAAAACAAAGTGGAATTTTGGAAGTTTGTTTTCCTATGCCTTTGACGGCATTCTCTCCTTTTCCACCGCTCCGTTAAAACTGCCAGGCATTCTAGGAATGATTCTATTTCTAATTTCCTGTTTTATGGGAATCTCCGCCCTAGTACAGCAAGTATTTTTCCATCACAGCGTAGGCTCTCTCTATCTGGTGTCCGGCATCGTTATCTTTTTGAGCAGCCTGCAGATGCTGATGGTCTTTATCCTGGGAGAATATCTGTCCAAAGATTATCTGGAAAATAAAAAACGTCCCATTTATATTGTGCGGGAACAGAATTAGAATAAAACAAAGTGGGCAGGCCCACTTCAGCTCCCCTACCCCCTCATTCATGAGGGGCCTGGACACTTTGCGCGCCGAGCACAATTGCGAAGCAATATCTTACCTCTTGTGCGAGTGCGCATATTATTTTTATCTTATAGGAAATCCGGAGGAATTTCCTATAAGACAAGAAAGAATCCTGCTTGGCAGGATTCTCCGCCTGCGGCGGGCCGCTCTCGCGGTTCACTTCCTTTCCGCCGCAGTGCGATCATTCTATGTTCTCTTATAGGAAATCCGAAGGAATTTCCTATAAGAAAATAGAAGCTGTTGAAAATACCCTATATCGAACCGGTATTTTCAACAGCTCTTTTAAAATATTCTTTCTTTTCCTCTATTCTTCCTTCCACTCTTTCACTTCCGCGCGCAGCCATTCTGCCCACTCCTCAATTCCTTCTCCATTTCTGGCAGAGATTGGAATGATTTTTATATCTGGATTTAATTTCTTGGCACGCTCTTTACAAATTTCTAAATCGAAGTCAAAGTAGTCCATGGCGTCTATCTTATTGATCAGCAGCACATCACAAATACTGAACATCAGAGGATATTTTAAGGGTTTATCGTCTCCTTCCGGCACGCTTAAAATCATGGCGTTTTTAGAAGCCCCAGTGTCAAATTCTGCCGGGCACACAAGATTTCCCACATTTTCTAAGATAGCCAGATCAATCTCTTTTGTTCCAAGTCCTTTGATTCCCTGACGGGTCATATCTGCATCCAGGTGGCACATGCCCCCTGTGTGAAGCTGTATCACCTTTACCCCTGTCTGGGAGATGGTATGGGCGTCCACATCAGAATCAATATCTGCTTCCATAACGCCGATCTTCATCTCGTCTTTCAGCGCTTCTATAGTTCTGGTCAAAGTAGTGGTCTTTCCCGCTCCGGGAGAGGACATAAGATTTAACAAAAATGTTTTCTCACTCTTTAACTCCTGTCTCAATTTTTCTGCATCTTTATCATTATCCTCAAAAATACTTTGTTTGATCTCCATGACTCTAAATTCACTCATTGAGGTACCTCCTTTTTTATCCCTGGTATAACCAGTATCTTTCTTCTGCTGCTGGATGTTTCACTTTGATAAAATTCTAACATTCTGCCTCTTATAAGTCAATATACTGATACGTAACAGTTCAGCCATAGCCAATATTATGAGCGAATCATGCTTACATGAATAAGCACATAATATTAGGCTATGAGCGGAACGCCATTTTATAAGCAAAGTTAGCTGCAAAGCAGCGTGAAAACGCCGCAGGCGTCTTTGCGAATGGAGTGGGCTGAACTGTTACATTGTTACTTTTGAGTTTTCCCGTTTTTCTTGATTTTCCATAGATTTTACCATATAATATTTGTATCTTACATATTGGCATGTGGTCATACCAGATTCAGGAGGAATCTTATGGAATTTGAAAAATTAAGCGCACCGTCCCTGCATGAACTCTTTGTCCAACAGTTAGAACATATGATTCTTTCCGGAAAATTAAAAACCGGAGAAAAACTTCCCACAGAACGTCAGCTTGCTCAATCTATGCAGGTAAGCCGGGCTGTGGTAAACGGCGGCTTGGCTGAATTGGAACGGAAAGGATTCGTGCAGATCAAACCGCGGGTAGGAGCCTTTGTTGCCGACTACCGCCGGACTGGAACTTTGGAAACTCTGATCTCTATTATGAATTATAACGGCGGCCATCTACGGGATGAAGAGATACGTTCCATTCTGGAAGTGCGGATCGCCCTTGACTGTTTTGCGGTCCAACTCTGCATTGATCACATGGAAGACGAAGATCTGGATCTGTTATTGGAAAAAGTGGAATTGATCCGGCAGGCCGCAACTGACACAGATGCTGCCCTGGCAGCCTTTGAATTCCAGCATGAACTGGCCTTTCTATCTAAAAATACTTTAATCCCTCTGATCTTTCACTCTTTCCGCGTACCGGTTCTTGCACTCTGGGAACGTTTCTGTTCTCTCTACGGCAAGGAAGCTCTTTACAAAAATAATTACACTCTCTGGTCTTATCTCCAGCGCAGAGATCAAAAGGGCGCTCTAAAATGGATTGAAGATTCCATCGGCGAAAGTATCCATGGAAGCCGGGAAATCTACTATCACTGACCACAAAAGTTTTTGATCGTCATCTTGCCATACGGTATATCTTCACAAAATCCTGCCGACGCAGCACTTTGGCGGAACCTTTCTGCCCTCCTGCTGCATTTGCACAGGATTCTGCCATCTCTAAAATTTGTTCATCGGTGGGATTTATCCCCAGCTCTCTCAGATTGACAGGCATCCCAATTCGATGGTAAAAATTTTCCATTGCTTCAATTCCTTTTAATGCTGTTAACTCATCGTCTGCCTCCGGCTCCACACCCATCACCTGGACCCCATAGCGGACAAAGCGAGGGAGACAGTCTTTATAGACATATCTGGCCCAGCTTGGCCAAATTGCGGCAAGCCCTGCACCGTGGGTCACATCAAACATACCGCCCAGCTCGTGTTCCATCCCATGCGAGACAAAATCGCCGCCATTATTGCCACAGCCTGTCAGTCCATTATGGGACAAAGCGCCGGCCCACATAACCTCGGCGCGGGCCTCATAATTTTGAGGATCAGTATGGAGCACCTCCGCACATTTCATTACCGTGCGCAGCAAGCCTTCCGCAATCTCATCGGTAAGCCCCATATTGCCGCCCTGAGTAAAATACCGCTCCATGGTATGCATCATAATATCTGTACAGCCAGATTCTGTCTGATAATCCGGCAACGTCATGGTCAGTTCCGGGTTCATAACTGCAAACCTGGGACGGGAAAGATCGTCATTGTAGGAACGCTTTTCTCCAGTTTTTTCATTGGTAATCACACAGCTTGGACTCATCTCACTGCCTGCGGCCGCAATGGTTAATACAGACGCCACCGGCAGGCAGCCCTTTGCCTTTCTCTTATGGGTAAAGAGTTCCCAGACATCATGCTCTGGTTCCGCCAAGGCATAAGCGATGGCCTTTGCAGAGTCGATCACAGAACCTCCGCCTACAGCAAGGAGAAAATCAACGCCTTGTTCCCTGGCCAATGCAAATCCTTCCTTCACCTTTCCCAGACGGGGATTGGGAACTACCCCGCCCAATTCTACATGAAAAATTCCCTGTTCATCCAAGGCCGCCTTCACTCGATCTAAAAGCCCGGAACGTACCGCGCTCTCGCCGCCATAATGAATAAGAACTCGTTTTCCTCCAAACGCCTTCACAAGTTCACCAGTTTGGTTTTCCACGGCTTTTCCGAATATCACTTTTGTAGGTGTGTAATAATTAAAATGAAACATCTTTTTACCTCCAAATCATTTTATGAAATTTAAAAATGGTTAGACAGCAATGACAAAGGCAGCAAATAATCTACTGGGTGCTCTGCCAGTATAAAAGCAAGAAAGAATCCTGCTTCGCAGGATTCTCTGCCTGCGGCGGACAGGTCCGCTTCAACTCCCTGAATCCCACACTCATGAGGGGCGCTGGACATCCTGTGGATGTCCGTTTAGCGCGGACCGAAGTGGAACGTAGACCTTGGACGGTTTACTGCGCCGAGCACAATTGCGAAGCAATATTTTACCTCTTGTGCGAGTGCGCATATTATTTTTATCTTATAGGAATATACTTTCACGCTTTAGCGTGACAAGGTCTTTCCTATAAGATAAAGAAGAATCCCTAGACTGTACTGCAATACAGTTTAGGGATTTGTTCTTTCGTCAACGTGGACTTTTCATTTCTTTTTATAATTTAAAGAACTTCATCTCTTCTTCCATCTGATCCGACAATCCCCGCAGGCTGTTGGCAGCGTCTGCCAGCAAATTGATCGTTGCATTCAGTTCTTCCATAGAAGCTGTGGTCTCCTGAGCAGATGCGGCATTTTCCTGGGACAAAGCCGACAAGTTGCTGATTACATCTACCACTGTTTTTCTAGAAGAATCGCAGACTCTCGTCCGTTTCTCAATCATAGAAGTATCTTCTCTGGAGCTATTGATTCCTGTAGTCACATTTACAAAGTTACTCTGGGTTGCATCCAGCTTCTTACGCTGATCTTTTATGATCTCTTCCACTTCTTTCATGATCTCTACAGTCATTTCCGAATCTGCCAGCAGAGAATTGATGACGTCTGTGATGGTCTGAGCTGAATTGCTGGATTCATCTGCAAGTTTCTGAATCTCAGAAGCCACCACTGCAAATCCCTTTCCAAACTCTCCTGCCCTTGCCGCCTCAATGCTTGCATTCAGAGACAATAGAGAAGTCTGGCTGGCAATGGAAGAAATAATATCCACTGCCTCACGAATTTTCTGAGCAGATTCATTGGTTGCATAAATCTGAGCGCCAATTTTTTTGATGGCCTGGTTGGTGCGGTCTGTAGAGGCTACCAGATGACGCATGATCTCTGTAGAAGTATCTCCAGCCTCTTTCATTGTCCGGGAAGTGGAATTGAGCTTGTCCACATCCTCTACAATATTCTCAATCACTGCTCCCATATCCATAATCTGTCCGGAAGCAGTCTCAATCTCTTCTGCCTGAGAAACAGCACCCATGGAAATCTCTTCTACTGCTTTACTGATCTCTGTTGCATTGGCGTTCACCCGTTCTGCCATCTCGTCCAGAGACTGGCCAGACTGTACCAGCTCATTAGAAGACTGCTGGATATGATTGATAATTCCTGCCAGAGTCTGAACCAGATTCTGAATGGCCTCTGCAATACTTCCGATTTCATCTGTCCGGGCCAGAAGACTTTCCTCCACCTCTATGTTCAGATTACCTTCTGCCAGCCGCTTAATGATATCTTCTTCCTTCTGGAAAGCTCTTGCGATTCTTCTGGAAAGCAGGGAGATCTCAAAACATCCCAAAATAATAATAGCAATCGCCACCAAAATAATCTGTATCATCTTATTATTGATGTAATCCTCAATTCCGCTGCTGGGTTCTCCGGCAAAAATCATTCCTGCAATAGAACCATCATCATTTTTCAGCGGTATGTAACAGCAAAAATATGGTTTTCCATTGATCTTAATATCTTTGTCTGTATAGCTCTTCCCATCTTTCAATACCATCTGGATCACATAGTCTGAAGCTTTTGTCCCCACCATACGCTCTCCAGTTTTCTCATCAATTAAAGTGGTTATCATCCGGGTATCTCCCCAGAACAACGTGATATCTACGCCTGCCTTCGATGCAAAGGCTTCGTAGGCTCCTAAATTTTCCGATATGTCGTGTTCCCCTTTGTATAAATCTTTACCATCTGAATGGAATTCGCCTTCCCCTGTAACACTTAATACCTGCTCCACACCAATTACAATGTCTTCCAGCCGGTTAATTGCCTCATCTTCCATGCCCCTTCTCATTACTACTGAAGAAAATGTTGCAAGTACAATGGAAAGAACGATGATCGGTCCAATAGCAATTGCCACAATTCTCTGCATGATTCCAAAGGATCTTTTGTTCTTTTGATCTTTTTTTTCTTTCACTTGTATTCCCTCCATATTTTTATACTACAATTTTCCTATATTATTATAATTATATCCATTTATGAACTTAGATTCAATTGACAATTTGCCCATATTGCATATTTTTGCGATATTTTGTCTTTTTTTGCTTCCAGATATCAGATTGCCTCAATCCTCTTGCGCAGTTCTAAAACTTTACTGTCAATCTGCTCAATGGCATTTGCATATTCCTTCAGCTCTCTTCCAATATTTTTTGCCTCTCGATTTTCCTTTTTGTACTGCAGCTGATAATCCAGTCCCGCCCAGTAATCCATGGCTCCTGTTCTCAATTGTACTTCAATTTTAATCCACTGTACCTGCTCCTGAAAAGAAACAGGAACCTGAAAAATCAGATGCAAGCTGCGGTATCCGCTTTTCTTTGGATTTTTAATATAATCTTTCCGTTTCAGCAGACGCATATCCCGTTGGGCGCAGAGCATTTCTGCAATCCGGTAGAGATCATCTGTGTAAGTACAGACCGCCCGAACTCCAACCACATCATTGACATGTTTCTCCATTTCTTCTGCTGTCTCTTCCAAACCTTTCCGCTTTAATTTAGCGGCAATGCTGTCATAAGACTTAATTCTCCCGGAATAATGATGGATTACTTTCCGCCCGCAGCGCATACTGAGTTCTGCATTGATCATCTGCAGCCTGGCGTCCATCATACTGATCCCCCACTGACATCTCAAAATAAAATCTTCCCGCTGTAAAAAATCTTTCAACTCCATTCGATTACTATCCTCCAAAATCAACACACATCCGTTCTTAATTTTACAATTCTTATGCATAGTATATCCCAATGGCATGGTTATATTTCCTCTGATTGCAATCTTTCTTCCCCTTAACGAATGCAAAATTTATTACAGACAGCGGGATCTTTTTCTGAACTGCACAAGAAAGAATCCTGCTTAGCAGGATTCTCCGCCTGCGGCGGGCCGCTTCCGCGGTTTATTTCCTCTCCGCCGCAGTGCGATAATTCTATTTTCTCTTATAGGAAATCCGAAGGAATTTCCTATAAGAGAACAAAGTAGGCAAGCCCACATCAACTTCCCTACCCCTCAATCTTGAGGGGATTGCACACTTTGACGCGCCGAGTGCAGTCGCTTCAGCGACATATTCCTTTTGCACGAGTG
>JAAWBG010000053.1 GCA_022792535.1 Lachnospiraceae bacterium | reverse complement strand
ATCTGGAACACCATGGTATCCGGCACAAGCTGATCCGGCCATATACACCCAGACATAACGGTAAAGTGGAACGCAGCCACCGAAAAGATAATGAACGGTTTTATGCCACCCACGCCTTTTATTCCTTTGACGACATTGCAAAACATCTTAAAGTGTATAACCGCAGGGATTACAATAACTTTCCCATGCGGCCGCTTGGGTGGAAAACACCTAATGAAGTGTTAAAGAATTATCTGCGGTCAGTGTAACACATGTTTGACAAACCTACAATTTTTAAATTTTCTTTCCTGCCTTTTTCCTGCTCTATCCTCTTCCAATATTCTTCAAAATCACTGCGCAGTTGGGCGGCAGAGAAAGTTTCAAACGCCCATTGTGAACGGGGTGAACCACAGGTTCCGTAGAATAAGATTCCGGCGTTGTAAACATAATCTGTTCCAGCCTGGTCTCCCGCTCCATTCCTGCCGGCCAGACTCTCCATTCCATCTCCCGCTGTACATAATCATTATTGATTACAATTACAAACTGCTGATGGCGGTTAAAACGCCCATAGCACATCAGCTGATAATCGCCCCCTAAAAATTTTAGAGATCCTGTTCGAAAGGCATCATACCTCTTATGAATCCTTATAATCTCCCGATGAAAATTCAGCAATTCCTGATCCTCTTTTCCCCAGGGATAGGTTCTGCGGTTATCTGGATCTGTAAATCCTACAACTCCGGCCTCATCTCCATAATAAATCGTGGGAGCCCCCGGCCAGGTCATCTGAACTACCACAGCTTCCTTCATCACACCTTTATTGATGTCTTCCCCGGCTGCAGCGCTTCCCAGCTTATCTACTCTTCCCACTTTATGATTAGTACGAGTTAAAAATCTAGAATGATCATGATTCGACAATTCATTCATGGCGCACTGAAGAGAAGGGGTCATAAAACGAGTCATATAATAATTCATAGCCCCTTCAAAATTCTGAAAATTTCCCAGCATATCCTGCCTATAACCATCACTGTGCTTTTCCATGCCAGTCAAAAACCAGGTCAGAGGTTCCATAAACGCATCATAATTCATTACTGTGTCCCATTGATCCCCCCGCAGCCATTCTACTGGATCGCCATAATGCTCCGCCAGTACAATAGCCTCTGGATTAGCTTCTTTCACTGCCTGGCGGAAATCTCGCCAGAATTGGTGATTAAATTCTACAGAATGGCCCAGATCTGCCGCCACATCCAAACGCCAGCCGTCTGCATTATAAGGCGGAGATACCCATTTTCTGCCAATATCTAAAATATAGTCATACAATTCCTGAGAACCTTCATAGTTCAGCTTCGGCAGAGTATCATGTCCCCACCATCCATCATAACTACTATTATACGGCCAGCAATTCTCATCATGAAACTGGAAAAAGTTCCGGTAGGGACTTTCATCCGATATATACGCCCCAGTAGCGTATCCCACTTCTTTTTCATAAATCAGTTCTCTGTCCAGCCATTTGTTGAAAGAACCGCAATGATTAAAAACTCCGTCTAAAATCACCCGCATTCCCCGTTTATGGGCCTCCGCCACCAAACAGGCAAACAGCTCATTGCTGGCTTCCAGATTCTTAATATCGGAAACACGTTTGATATATCTGGTGGCTCTTGCGTTATCTGTCTCTCCCTGCTGCAGCTCCTCCCCACCGTCTTCTATAATCACGCCATAGTGAGGATCAATGTAATCATAATCCTGTATATCATATTTGTGATTAGAAGGCGATACAAACAAAGGATTAAAATACAGCACTTCCACTCCAAGATTCTGCAGATAATCCATTTTTTTCAGAACGCCCGCTAAATCTCCGCCATAAAACTCTCCTACGCCAAAATCTGCCGGACATTTTTCCCAGTCCTCCACTGCCTGACTGTAAACTCTAATGTAATAATACTCATTGGTTTTCACATCATTGGAACGGTCTCCATTGCAAAAACGATCCACCAGAATCTGATACATGACAGCGCCCTTTGCCCAATCCGGAGTGGAAAATCCTGGTACCATCACAAAAGCATATTCCGGACGCATTTGAGGAGTCACTCCCATACGATCATAGAAGCAATGAAGCATCCCTGTGGCAACCTCAAAATGATACCGGTATTCTGCAGAGCCCAGCTGGACTTCAATCCTATAATAATCAAACTCTCCTCTAGTCTCTCGCTTTTTCATGGGAAATTTTCCCTCTTCCGTGCAAAGCCATACAATATCCACATTATTTTTGGCGGTACGAAACGTAAGCAGTACTTTTTCATTCTCTCTGGGTTCCGGAGGATTCCTGTAATCTTTTGTACCATCTGAAAATAATGCATGTTTGCGCAGCAACGGCCGCATCTGCATCATATACTGTTGTCTTTGATTTAACTCATAAATGGAATATTTACTCATTGTTTAACCCTCTTTATCATAACCTGCCAAAATCTCCTCATGATTTTATAGTCTGTTTTCATTGTATCTGATAGTTCCTCTTAAATCAACCTTAATATTACGATAAAGTAAAAAGGCAGCTATCAAAAGCTGCCTTTTTAGGAGAAGGTATTTTTACTATGGGGTGTAGCAAAAACTATATAATGTATTGGGGGGTTTTTACAGTAATTATAGTACCACAGAACCCTCAATAAGTGTGCACAAACTTCACAAAAATGATACGCTGTTTTTATGCACTTTGTACATTACCTTTTTCCTATTCCCTGAAAGTCCCTTGGCAATTCTGCACAATTCATCCTTCAAACAAACCTTCAAACTCATCTCGGCTGATTTTTTCCTTTTCCAAAAGAAGCTGTGCGCATTTGTGAAGAATCTTTTCATTTTCCAGCAGAATACTTTTTGATTTCTGATAGCACTCATCAATAATTCTCTTGATTTCCTGATCAATCACTCCTGCAATATTTTCTCCATAAGATCTGGTATGAGCCAGATCCCTTCCGATAAATACCTCGTCATCTTCATTGTCATAATTGATCAGCCCCACATGTTCTGACATTCCATACTTTGTCACCATGGCTTTTGCCACGCTGGTCGCCTGTTTGATATCCTGAGAAGCTCCGGTGGTAATATCATCAAAAATCAATTCTTCTGCCACTCTTCCTCCTAGATCCACGATAATTTCCTGAAGCATCCGTCCTTTGGTATTAAACATTTCTTCCCGTTCCGGCAAAGGCATGGTGTAGCCTGCAGCTCCTACTCCCGTAGGAATGATAGAGACAGAGTATACAGGTCCCACATCCGGCAGTACATGAAAGAGAATGGCATGGCCTGCTTCGTGATAGGCTGTGATCCGTTTCTCTTTCTCTGTGATGATCCGGCTCTTCTTTTCAGAACCAATTCCCACCTTTACAAAAGATTTTCGAATGTCTCCTTGAATAATATAAGCCCGGTCTTCCTTTGCTGCATAGATCGCAGCCTCATTCAGCAAATTTTCCAAATCTGCTCCGGTAAATCCTGCTGTGGTCTGGGCAATCTGTTTCAGATCCACATCATCCCCCAAAGGTTTATTCTGGGCATGAACTTTCAAAATCTCTTCTCTTCCGCCCACATCCGGCCTTCCCACATGAACTTTTCGGTCAAAACGGCCTGGACGCATAATGGCAGGATCTAAAATATCCACACGGTTGGTAGCCGCCATCACGATAATTCCTTCATTGACGCCGAAACCATCCATTTCCACCAAAAGCTGGTTCAAGGTCTGCTCCCGTTCATCGTGACCGCCGCCCATTCCTGTGCCTCGCCGCCTTGCCACTGCGTCAATCTCATCAATAAACACGATACAAGGCGCGTTCTTCTTAGCTTCCTCAAAAAGATCCCGCACACGGGAGGCGCCTACGCCAACAAACATTTCCACAAAATCGGAACCGGAAATGCTGAAAAAAGGAACTCCTGCTTCCCCTGCCACTGCCTTGGCAAGAAGGGTCTTTCCTGTTCCGGGAGGTCCCACTAACAGTACGCCTTTGGGAATTCTTGCTCCTAACTTCGTGTATTTTCTAGGGGCCCGCAAAAAATCCACCAGCTCTTCCAATTCCTCTTTTTCTTCTTTTAACCCTGCTACTTTTCCAAAATTTACTTTTTTATTGTCTTCTGTACTCATCTTGGCGCGGCTTTTTCCAAAGTTCATCATTTTATTTCCACCGCCGGAAGCCGACGACGCATGATTTGTCATCATGATATAGAACACAAAAAGCACTGCAAATAAGATCAGAGTGGGAAGAATTGAGATCAGCCAGTTCTCCTCCGGCATCTCCCGCACAACATAATCGGTAAAATCATAAGATTTCATGGTTTCCTGTACAGTATTGATATCTGATAAATATAATACTTTCACACCACTCTTGCCAGATTCGCCTTTTAAAGTGATATCCGCCTGTCCGCTTGGTACTTCCCTGTTCTGGGAAATGGTAACTGACACCACATTTTCCTGTTTCAGATCTTGTTCAAACTGTCCATAAGTATACAGGCCATTCTGCCCAAGACCAGAAGAATTATCTCTCCAGATCCAGAGCAGCGCCAGAACAATGATCACTACAATATACAACCCAAATGCCCGGTTGCGTTTCTGTGTATTCATGTTTTATGTCTCCTCTCTCATTCACATTCACTGCAAATCACTATTTTTCATTCTCTAATTCCACTACTCCCACATAAGGAAGATTGCGGTAATGCTGCATATAATCAAGACCATAGCCCACAACAAACTCATCTGGTATCTCAAACCCAGTGTAATCCACATGTACATCGGTCACCCGGCGTTCCGGTTTATCCAACAAAGTACACAATTTCAGGCTTTTTGGTTTCCTGCTTTTCAAATTTTCTAATAAATAACTCAAAGTCCTGCCAGAGTCTACAATATCCTCTACCACTAATACATTTTTTCCTTCGATCGCCTCATCCAGATCTTTGATCACCTTTACCACACCGCTGGATTTCGTATTGTTTCCATAACTGGACACTGACATAAAGTCAAGGGAGACTGGTACTGACAGCCGCTTCGCCAGTTGGCAGGTAAAAAATACTCCGCCTTTCAGCACACTGACCAGATGAACTTCCTCCCCTTTATAGTCTTCACTGATCTCTCTTCCCATCCCACAAATTCTCTGTTCTACTTCTTCCTCTGAAATCAACACACGTACCTTCTCACTCATGAACTGCTCCTCCACATACTTGTATCTCAAGAATCCTTCTGGTATCTTCTGTAATCTTTACATCCTCGCTTATCCGTCTGCCAATAGCCCAGATAATGTGTACATCATCCACAAGAAACAGCATTTCCTTTCGTTCCTCTCTGGGTATCTTCTCATCTGTAAAATATTTTTTCAGCTTCTTTCGTCTTCCATCTGCACTGATTACAAAAAAATCATTTTCCCGACTTGTTCTCAATTGCATGATTCCTTTTATTTTATCATAATCCACCCATTTCGTATACATTTTTTTTGGAATTTCTTCTTTTTGAAAAGGTTTCTCCAACAATCTGGTACGAATCTCATATCCATAACCGGGAATCTGCAAAATCCCTTCCACTGGAAGAATCAGTACCTCTTCCTTCAAATTCTGCTCTTTCATTGAACTAAAATCCGGCTCTTTTTTCTTTAATAAAATTTCATCATAGACTCTCTCCCCTGTCACGCCATAGGGAAAATACAGTTTTCTTCCGGTCTGTTTTTGAAACAATTCCTGAATCTGCTTTACATGAACCCTGGAAATATCCTGGCTGCTTCCCGCTGTTTCTGCCAGAATGCGGTGAAACAGAAACTTTTGAATCACAATATTCTCTTTCAGAACCTTACTGGAAATATAGATTCCGCATTTTCCCTGACGGACATACTTTTTCTCTGCCTCTCTTGTCAAATCTTCCATCAGCTTTGTCAGCTCCATCATCATCACAGAGGTCTGATTCATATGAGCAACTGTCTGGTCATTGATCTCTGTCAAGACAGGCAGTACCTGCCTGCGTATTTTATTTCTGCTGTAATCTAATCCTTCATTAGTCTTATCCAAGCAGAAATCCTGCCCTTTCTGTTCCAAATATTCTTCAATCTCTTTTCGTTCCACACACAGCAGCGGGCGAATAATCCTGCCCCGCACCGGCAGTATCCCGCACATCCCTTTCAGTCCAGTTCCTCGGATCAGGTGAAACAGCATCGTCTCTGCACAGTCATTTTGATTATGGGCCACCGCAATCTTATCTGCGCCAAAAATCTCTGCCGCCTGGTCAAAAAAATCATAACGCAGTTTCCGGGCGGCTTCTTCCAAAGTCATTTTATGAGCCTTGGCATATTCTGGTGCCTGGCAGTGAAAAATCTTACAGGGAACCTGCTGCCTTTTGCAAAACTCCTCCACAAACTGCGCATCCTGCAGACTGTCCGCCCCTCGTATTCCATGTTCCACATGAACTGCACAGACCCGACAGCCTTTTCTCTCCTGCAGGTTCAGCAGTATCAGCAGCAGACAAAGTGAATCTGCTCCGCCGGATACTGCTGCCAGAATACATTCCCCTTCTTCTACCATATGATTTTCTTCCATAAAAGATATAATTTTCTTCTGCATTTATTTCTCCCAAATTCCTGCCACCAACACCGTCATATCATCCGGTACTTTACCTGCAGTAAATAATAAGATTCTCTCAAGTACCTGTTTGGCCATCTGACCTGGATTATTCGTTTCCATCGTCCCTAAAATTTCCTGCATCGTCTCTTCCGGCACTGGCACATGAAGATCATCCAGTACTCCGTCTGTAACTTGAACTATAAAGTCACCGCTCTGCAGCTGTCTGCTGCTGCGCTCAATCTCCAGCTGATGGAAAATCCCTGCCGGAAGACTCGCGGAAGAGATACATTCCACTTCCCGGCCTCGTTTGATAAAGGTAGCCGCCGCTCCGATCTTATAGAATTCACACATACCTGTGTATAAATCCATAGCCGCCATATCTACAGTGGAAAAAATCCCCTCTTCTCCCTGAATAACCATGGCGGAATTCATCATACGAATTGCAGTTTCCTTCCGAAATCCTGCTTCCAGAAACTTCTCTATTAACTCTATCACCATTTCACTTTCCTTACAAGCATTGATTCCAGAACCCATTCCGTCTGACAGAGCCATCACACATTCGCCGCCTTCCAGCTCCAAAAAGGAAAAACTGTCCCCCGATACCTCCTCTTTGTCTTTGGTCAATCTGGCTACCCCCTGCAATGCATGGTATACCGTATCCTCTTCAAAAGTCAGAAATGTCTCCTCTTTTCCAATCAAAGAACGGACATATTTCCCCGGAACCATATCCCGCCGCAGGCCCTGGCCCACCGCCCTGGCCAATTCTTTAACCGGAACACAGTTGCCCCATTTAGAGGCCGCTGTCATCTGTAAAGACATTTTCCCATTCTGTCTCTGATACAAACGCACATCTTTAACTGTGACTCCCCGTTCCTTCAATCTGTATTTTACCGCCCCAAGCAGCCGCCCTTCCCGGCTGCTAATGTCTCTATACTCTCTGGAACAATCCTCCATAATATATGCCATGGCGTCTAACTGCTCTGCAATGATTCCCCTGTTTTCCAAAAGACGATTATACCAGGCAAGGTTCAATTTTGCTTTTTCAAAGACCCCCACCGCCTCCTCTATCACGCTGTCGGAATAAGGGCAATAATCGGAAAGTTCCCGGTGCACCTCTTCCTCCGCTCCGCCCCGCTTCTCGATAGAGTGAAAGAGACGAAAAAAAAGTTCATACATAGGGCTGCTTTCTTCCTGCCAGCAGATAGCGCATTGATCGCAAGACATACAGATCTTTCCAGCAATCTCCTGCTGCATTTTTCCCATCTCTTCTGGTTCAAAATCACGTTTGAAACTTTCCATTTGAGAAAAAATCTGGGACAAGCCGCTGAATGACTTGGCATAGGTCTGCAATTTTTCTCCATGTTCCGGCGTCATCTGGCCTTCTTCCTGGAACTTTCCAACCCCCAGGAATCTTCCTTCCAGAAAATGATGGAGCAGTGGAGACACTGTCAGCACCATTCCGCACACAAAGAAAGATTCAAAAATCCCCATCCAGATTGCCTCCCGGTTTCTCACCTGCAGCACTTCTCCCGCCAATGTAAGCAAAAATACACTGGCTCCAGCAGCTATCGCCCCTATGTAAATACGACAGCTTTTATTAGCCCACTCTACCAGCTTGATCACCACTGCTATCACCAGAAGAACCATGGTATATTTGGCCATTGCCTGTACAGGAATAAACAAGGCCATACCAAAAATACTAAAAATCAGAAGCAGGGTACGATTCATCTCTTCCATATAGCAGGCTGCAAAAAATCCTGGAATCAAAGGATAGCATCCTGCAAATCCTCCCTTTGCCGCTGCCATTGCCAAACCATATAATATTGCTTCTTTCCATTTTGCTTGTCTCATTTCTTTTCCTCCTTTTCGTCCTTACCCTATCACATTACATTACAAAATTCTGTGACTGCAAAATTTCCGGACGTGCAGGAGTTATTATAAAAAGAAGCCTCTAAAATGTTTGTCAAACCAGGTACAAATTCTCAAAAACTTTTAGACAAAAAGCCCCTTAGAATCTGTGTTTATGGCGATTCTAAGGGGCTTATGCTTTTTAAGAAATTCATGCTCTCAATTTATCTTCCGCTCTAATCTTCCTCTGCTTCCTTCTCCTTAAAAATAATCTCATTGGAATAAACAAGACCTAATTTCGTCTTAGCAATCTGTTCTATGTATTCATTCGTATTGACGTACTTCTCGTATTCCTTCAGCTCTTTTCCCCGCTGCTTTTCAAAATCCCGCTGGGTCTGCAGCTCTTCTACCTGAGTCTGATAAGATTGATTCTCACAGTACACAGACACAATCTGAACAGACATCACACCGGTCAATGTCAGCACAACCAGAGCAATACATATGATACTGGATTTATTCTGTTTTCTTCTTCTCCGCATCCTGGTTCTCTCGGCACTTGACTTCCGAGCCCGTTCACGTCTTCCCATATGATTTCCTTCCACAGCGTACATCTTTACCATTTACATAATCCCATTCTAACTGCTTTCCAAACTTTTTTCAATTGTTTTTTCAAAAACCGTATGACTTTTTTCCCTATTTTTTTCAAGAAACCTGCAGGTTTTTTCAGGCAACGGGCTGTCCAAACCAAAGGCCTGCTTATCAAAAATAAAATTTTTTCTAAGAGAAATACACTTCCCTTTACCACCCAAGAACTGAAAATCAGATTATAAATCAACATTCCCGCCAGCACTCCGCCTATGACAAACCCTCGAATGTATCCGCTGTTTTCCCGATACAGCATGGCAAACAATGTGATGGCACTTCCAATCCAAAACAGCAGATCTTCCAGCCCTATGACCCAGAACTTGTGTGAAACCAGCCTGCGCATGATTCGCAGCAGATCATACACCAGTACCAATATCATCCCTGTTAAAAAAGAGGCCAGCAAGACGTCTGCTTCTTTTAAAATATCAGCGCTTATTTTCATTACTTAAACAGTCTTCCTAAAAAAGACTCATTGTGTTTCGAGGATGCTTTCATGTCTGAGTAAGTCAAACTGTCGATTTTTCCCTCGATATCAATCTCTCCTTTTTCCAGTGTCAGGCGGTTTACGTGAAGATCATTTCCTTTTATCATCAGCATCCCCAATTCTGTCTCTAACAGAATCTCTCCCACATCAAAAGAAAGTACATCTATCACTCCATTCAGCACGCCGTTTTTTCGGTTGGATATGATGATCTTATGGCTGCCTCCTGCCGCTCTTTCTTCCATATCAAAACCTCCTTCCATATTTCAGGACTATGGATGTCCTCTTTAAATATATGAAGGAGGCCGGGTTTTATGCCTGTATTATAGATATTTAAATAATTCTTTTGCTTCTTCCTTTTTGCTGGTATCCTGCAGATCCAGCACTTCTACTTTTACATTTTTCGTTCCAAATCCAATTTCAATCACATCTCCGATTTTTACATCCAGGGACGCCTTTGCAACTTTTCCATTGACTGATACCCTTCCTGCATCACAAGCCTCATTGGCTACAGTCCTTCGCTTAATCAACCGGGATACCTTTAAAAATTTATCTAATCTCATATTTTCTTTCCTTTCCTTAGGGTCTTTTCTATAAGCGAACAAAGTGGGCAGGCCCACATCAACTTCCCTACCCCTCAATCTTGAGGGGATTGCACACTTTGACGCGCCGAGTGCAGTCGCTTCAGCGACATATTCCTTTTGCACGAGTGCGCATATTATTTTTATCTTATAGGGAAGACACTTTCACGCTTTAGCGGGACAAGGTCTTTCCTATAAGACAAGAAAGAATCCTGCTTAGCAGGATTCTCCGCCTGCGGCGGACCGCTTCCGCGGTTTATCTCCTCTCCGCCGCAGTGCGATAATTTTTTACCTTATAGGAAGACACTTTCACGCTTTAGTGTGACAAGGTCTTTCCTATAAGATAAAAAATAGGCTTCGCCTATTCAACTCCCCTGCCCCTCAATCTTGAGGGACCAGGACGGTTTGCCGCGCCGAGCACAATTACAAAGCAATATTTTACCTCTTGTGCGAGTGCGCATATTATTTTTCTCTTATAGGAATATACTTTCACACGTTAGCGGGACAAGGTCTTTCCTATAAGACAAGAAAGAATCCTGCTTAGCAGGATTCTCCGCCTGCGGCGGACCGCTTCCGCGGTTTATTTCCTCTCCGCCGCAGTGCGATAATTTTTTACCTTATAGGAAGACACTTTCACGCTTTAGCGGGACAAGGTCTTTCCTATAAGATAAAAAGGGCTTCCTTTCGAAAGCCCTTCAAAATGTCATAAACTTAATTCCCGTTTAATTCAAATATCCATTGTTCACAACCTGAATCTTTGATTATACGTTAATCATATCCTTTAAAGCTTTTCCAGCTTTAAATTTCGGTGCCTTAGAAGCTGGGATTACCATCTCTTTGCCACTCTGAGGATTTCTTCCGGTTCTAGCTGCCCGCTCGGAAACTTCAAATGTACCGAATCCAACCAACTGAATTTTTTCTCCCTTTTGTAATTCTTCTGTAACGACATCCGTAAATGCTTTCAATGCCTTCTCTGCATCTTTCTTAGATAATTCAGCTTTTTCAGACATTGCTGCAATTAATTCTGATTTGTTCATGACAAAATTCCTCCTCTGGATTCTTTCTGATTTAGATGTTTTAATAATTATGCTCTGTTTTCTATCAAAGTAACAGTTCCTGCTCCCATTGGTATGCTCCATTCCATTCTATTTTCTGCGGGAGCTTTATCGAGTGAGAAGATAAAAATTACTCTTCAAGATTACCTACACACATATTTATACTTGTTTTTATATTGTTTGTCAAGAAAATTTCCATTTT
>JAAWBG010000132.1 GCA_022792535.1 Lachnospiraceae bacterium | reverse complement strand
GCATTGCGCTTGAAAAAGGATTCCTCAGAAAAAGAGAGAAAAGGCAAGCCTGATTCCTGCAAGCTATCTGTCAAAGACGCTGCCAAAAAATCGGAGCCAATGATCAAGTGGTTTTGTTCGCAGTCCAAACCGGCAATGAGCGTTACATTGTTATAAATCTTCTTTTCCTGAAAAATGTGGATTCTGTTTCGGTATTCCTCCTATGGGTATCATCAAGTGGGTCGCAGAATAAATCACATTCTATAGCAATAATTTCAAAAAAGCCCTCGGTCTCACCGAGGGCTTTTTCTGTAGTGGAGAAGTGTGAGTTCGGACAACGGAAGCCGCCGGTAACAGATTTACTGTCGGCCTCCTTTGGCTACTCGGGAACTCTTCCATAAAGTATGCAGTTTGATACAAGGCTTGCCCGATCTTCTTCATGAATCGGACAGCTTTCATCAGACCTCTCCGAAACGTAAGAGACTGGGTTTTGAAGTAAGAGTGTGCATTGGCCGCAGAAATAATCCGGATTCTCTCGCCAATCTTTCTCGCACTCGGTCAGTTCCAAATCGAGAGCGGGTGCTAAAAGGTGGGGTAACGGCCAGCAGAACAGAGTAGAAACTACGCAGTCTGCTTTATTTATTTCCGCATATAGGGCACAGTGCAGGTCGGGATAAAAGGTAAAGCCAGAATTAACCCGAAAGGGAGATTTGGCCAGCAACCAGAAGATGTTTTTATATAATATAAAGTCCGGGCCTGCTAAATGGGGCAGACCCGGATTCTGCATGATTGTTTCAGACTCAGTATAACAGTTAAAGCTTTTATGAGATCATTCTTTAATATGCTCCGGCGAATAAAACATTCCCAGCATCTTCCCGTGGCTGACTATGGCGAAGGGAAACTTCACCCCGCGCATCTCCATCTCCTGCGTTTTCCCGCCAAGAGAGCCATCTCGCACGGCTTTTACGGTATAGAGCAGGTCCTGAAGATAGCTCGGGCCGAGGGCCTCTGGCGACTGATTCT
>JAAWBG010000052.1 GCA_022792535.1 Lachnospiraceae bacterium | reverse complement strand
TAATTGAATAATTCCTAATTTTTTATGCTGCTTTGATGCACCAAATCCAACAGATAACTATCAATTATCCCTCCCCTATTATACCACACTCCCCTCTACTTTCCACCATATTTTTCCAATTTTCCTCTTTCTCTGACAATTTTATAGGCAACCACGCAGATAACCACCGACAGCAGCGAACCGCCTGGCGCCGCCAGTCCCATAGGGAACAACGTATCTGCAAAATATTCTGATGCAAAGTAAGCGCCGGGTATCCGCACGCAGACAATGGACAGCACATTGTGCAGGAAAGAAATCCCAGACATTCCTAAGGCGCAGAAATACCCGCTAAAGCAAAAATGCACTCCGGCAAACATGCAGTCCCAGATATAGCCCCGCAGATACTGTCCGCCCAGCACGATCACTTCTTCATTTTCAGTAAAAATGCCTACCACTGGTTCTGCCGAAAATTGAATCAAGATCGAAGCTATTAATCCAAACCCTGCCGCTATCATCACTGCATACCGCAGCGTCAAAGCCGCCCGCTCTTGTTTGCCTGCTCCAAGGTTTTGTGCGGAAAGTGCAGAGACAGAAGACAACATAGAGGAGGGCACCAAAAACAGAACCCCGATCACTTTCTCCACAATTCCCACTGCCGCTGCATCCTGCAGCCCTCTGCGGTTCGCAATCACAGTGATTACCAAAAATGCAATCTGTATAAATCCATCCTGCAGTGCAACGGGAATCCCAATTTTCAATATCTGTCCCATTGTCCCCGACTGAGGTTTAAAATTTTCTTTCCGCAAAGTCAATCCTGTCTTTTTTCTGAAAATGACAAGCAGAGCTGCTATAACGCTGATGGTCTGCGATAAAGTAGTGCCTAAGGCAGCGCCTGCCGCGCCCAGGTGAAACCCGCCGATCAAAAGATAATCCAATCCGATATTTATCCCGCATGCAATCGCAATAAAATACATGGGACTTCTGGAATCTCCCATGCCTCGGAAAATGGAACTGATAATATTGTATGCGGTAATAAATGGGATTCCGATAAAGCAGATCGTCAGATAGGTAATCGTCTCTGAGACCGCCTCTTTCGGCGTAGACATAATCACCACAAGGCGGCTTGTCAAAGCCAGCATGACTGCTGTAAATGCAAGGGAAACACCCAAAAATAGCGTCACTGTGTTGCCGACAGCGTTGGAAGCCTGATTCAAGGCTCTGGCGCCAACTGCCTTTCCAATGGTTACGGTGGAACCCATGGCCAGCCCAACAATAATGACTGTCAGCATGTGCATGACCTGACTGCCGATAGAAACTGCTGTGATATGTTCCACCCCATAAAACTGGCTTACAATAAATAAATCTGCCATCCCATACAGAGTCTGCAGAAAATAAGATAAAAGATAAGGCAGTGAAAAATACACAATATTTTGAAATACACTGCCAGAAGTCAGATTTTTTTCCATATTGATCTTTGGTTACCTCAGCAGGCGGTCCTGATTTCTAAAATTTGAAATAATACCTCCTGCCCTTTCTTTCCATACTTTTCTGATTTTGGAACATCCACTGCCAAAATCAACGTTCCCGTGGAAATACAAATATTTTAACTCTCTTTTTTCATGCTGCCGCTGGATACAATACGAACTGCGGACGCCATTCCTCCATCTCCATAAGAAGGATTCTCAATTAATTCTTTTGATAAGTGATCTATGCTTTGATTCTTGGATCTTGCATGTATAATCTCACTCTCCCAGCCATAGAGCCTTGCTATGGATATGGCTTCAACATCATTTTTTCCCTTCACGATATTCACCTCATTTACCAGTCTCTTCCTGCCATTCATATTTCAAAACTTGTGCCTGCCCTGTCTATCATCCTGCCGACGGTTTCTTCCGGATTTCTCATCGTTTTATCTGCCTTTGCATTTCCAAACCACTTAGTCTATTTCCCTTCAAAACTATAAGATCCTTTATATCTGCCTGAATATTTCTTTCGGGCTATATCCGTATATTTTTGAATAAACTCACTCTTTGCCTCTGTATATCCGTCTCTGTTATACTCAAACTTCTGCTGCAAAGATAGTTTTAATTGTTCATATTCTTTTGCTGCCTTAAGATTTTCACACAGATAATCCCTAAAATACAGCTCACTATTATCTCCAAACAGCCTGATATGTATATGAAACACTTTTTCAGCAAAGCCCTCTTTGGTATATCCTTTATTCATCGAAATTCTGTCAGCCTCCTGGCTCATACATATCCATCCATTGTCTGCCAGCACTTCCTTTGCCTTTAACATCCCTTCCCGATCTTCTGTTTCAAGAAGAATGTCAACAATATTTTTTGCCCATATCCCAGGTATGGCTGTACTGCCAATATGAGAGATCCTTTTTCCCATTCCCTTGGGCAGCAATGACAAAATATTTTCTTTTTCATCCCCATACCAATCCTGCCATTCCCTTTTATGTTCCACAAGAAAGATTGGAAATAACCGCCACAGTTCTTCCAGGCTCATTTCATTCAAAGTTTTTTCCATTCTGTATTCTCCGTAAATTTCACTTTTCCAATCTGCTGGTCTTAGCGTCTCCCTTATTACATCTACGTCTATTCCTGGGACTCAGATCTAATATTGGGAATATCGGAAGATTTTATATACTGAAAAGAATCGCCATTTTCCAAGTATTCCCAAGTAGAATCTGTGAAAATAACCACTGCATTTTTTCCTTCCACAGTAATGATACCGCTGATGGGATTACCAGCAGCATCCGTTGCGGTAAATTTCATACCTTCTGCAGTCAATTCCCCAACGCCATCTTCCAGATACGTCAGCCCCGCAATTCCAATCTGTACAATGTAACTGCTGTCGTCTCCCTTCCCGATCTCCAGATTCATTCCCCCTGCGTCAGAATCCGCATATTCTCCAATGTACATCTTATCATCTGCTGTTTCCTGTTCTTTCTCCTTTTGCTCCTCTGTCTCCTGTTCTTTCCCTTCCTGCCCTACTACACTTTGCTTTGGCACATCCTGCTTTGCTGGCTTTTCGGCGCAGCCGCCCAACAGCAGAATCCCTATACACAATAAGGCTGTTATCTTACGTTTCATTAGAAACTCCTCCCTTTTCCCGAAATATAGCAAGCACTGATCCTTTTAACAGAAAGTTCTATATTCAAGCGCCCTTTTTCTTCTCTCCATAAAAACATCCATTCTGCTTTCCCTTCACATTATATCTCATTCTTTTCCATTCTACAATCTATTCTGGCATCTATGGTTCATTCTTTCCTTCTTATGACGCTTCTTCCTAAACCCTCTTAGAAAAGATTTGTTATTCCTTAAAATTTTAATCCCATTTTCGATATGCCGTCAGAAAAAGCACTACAAAAATCACTAAATTTCCCCCAAGAATACAGATACTTTCTTTCTCAATCTGCAGAGAATCTATCTGGCTGATCATCCTGTTGATCTGTTCAGAATAGATGAATCTTCCCACTTTTCTGACGGTGTCATGAAACATGGACAGCATAGGCAGAAATGATAAGACCATCATAACGGGTATGGCAATGGAAGAGGCCATCATCTGATTTTTGCTCCAGATCCCGATTGCCGCTCCAAGGAGCAGCGAAATAAAAATGCCTGCCGCCATAAGGATCATAAAAATAATTCTTTCCTGCAGACGATAGTTTCCAACGGTGCAGATAACTGCCGCTCCCAGCATACACGCCGTCCAAATGTGACTGCCTATTCCCAGCAAATACTCACAGGGTTTTACATTTGACATCAGTAAGACACGGAGGGTATTTTTTTCTTTTTCTTCTGCTATAACCGCCGATATGCTTGTCAAAGGCGCCATCCCCATATACATAACAGCAAAAAGGTTGACAAAGAAGTTCTTTGGCATCCCATCTATTTTGATCATATTATGCATAACCAGTGTAAGAACCGGAAACATCACAAACTGAATCAAAATTGTCTTGTTTTTACAGGTATCTTTTAACTGCTTTTTAAAAATTGCTGCAGTATGGTTCATAATTCTCCCAGCCCCCTTCCTGTCAATTCCAAAAAAACAGTTTCCAATGTAGGTTCTGTGGAATGTATGGCCTCCACCATTTCCTGTTCCAAATATTCTTTGACCCAAAGAGCGGAAGCCTTGCTGTTTTCCAGAGAAACCATTTCTCCGCCTTTTAATGTAACTTGAATCTTGTTTAAATGGTCATATTTTCTGCAGATATCTGCAGGACTTCCGTATTCCAAAATACTGCCTTCGTTTAGCAAGGCTATCTGGTCGCAGAGACTTTCTGCCTCAAACATATTATGGGTGGTAAGAAAAATGGCTGTTCCCCTTTTCTTTTGTTCTGCCAAAATATCATGTATCTCCTTTGAAACAGCTGGATCAAGTCCAGAGGTGGGTTCATCCAAAAACAATATTTTTCCATCGTTCATCAAAGCTCTGGCCAGGGACAATCTGTTTTTCATTCCTTTGGAAAGTTTAAAGACTGCCCGGTTCCTTGCCTCATACAGGCCAATGCTATTTAAGATATCTGGAATTCTGCTGTGGGAAACACCGTAAATGTCCGCATAAAACAGCAGGTTATCATATGCAGACAACCGCTCATACAAGCCGAAATCGTCCATCATAATCCCAATCTGCCTGTGCTCTGAATCTCCCAGCTCTCTCGTATCTTTTCCCAAAAGTTCTGCATACCCCTCTTTCTGTCTGAGCTGTCCGGTCAAAAGTTTGATCAATGTAGTCTTACCTGCCCCTGAAGGACCTAACAGGCCAAAAATCTCTCCCTTCCCCACCTCAAATGTAATATGATTCAAAATCTGCTTTTCTCCAAATCCAAAAGAAAGGTCTGCCGCCATCAACGTACCATTCATTTTTCTTCCTCCCTTTTTTTCAACCGCTGCAGAGCCTCGTCCATCCGTCTGTTTTCCTCTTTTTCTTTTATGCTCATCACAAAATAACTTCCCAGAAATGAGATTCCAAAACAAAACAGAAACATTACCCAAGGCTGCCACATATCCGCCGGAAACCAGTGAAAAACAATTGCAAAAACAGCAATGATCACCACAACTATTGTTAACATGCAGATCGTCCGCAGCCAGACAGACATCCTTTTTATGAAAATATCTGTAAAAAATACAATTCGTACTCCTACAATCAGAACAGAAATACAAAAAAACTGAAAGGCAATCTCTACTGGAACTCCCTGACTTCCCAACAGAAACATTGCAGAAAGCTCTTTTGCTGAATCTCCAAAAAACCAACACAGACTATTCATCATCACCATTACAAATCCAAATACGATCAATATCTGGGCCAGATAATCAAAAATACTTTTCTTTTCTTCCATCTACATCACCCCTAATCTTTTCTTCAATTCGTCTGCATACTGCCTGGATGCAATAATCTGCTCTCCATTGGACATGGTAACACGGATTCTCCGGTTAATATCCCCTTTCAGCGACTGAATTTTCTGCAGATGGATCAAAAATGACCTGCTCACCCGAAAAAAACCATATTCTTCCAGCCGCTGTTCTAATTCATACAAACGAAACTCAGATTCATACACCTGGTCCGAAGTATAGACAAAACATTTCCGGTCCACACTTTCGATATATATCACTTGCTCAAGATCCAGCAGATAGATTTCCTGATCCTTTCTGACCGTCAATTGATGATTCATCATGCGAAGTGAAGCCACTATCTTTTCCACATCAGAAGTCAATTGTTTACAAGTAACAGAAATCTTCAAATCTTCTGCTTTCTCATCCACCCAGATCTCTATTTTCAAACGATCACCGCCTTTTTAAATCTATTATACGTCTTCTGTTCTTCCTGGCAATCCTGTCTGACATGAGATGCCGATATCCTCACATAAGCTGCCAGATTTCCTCCCTGATCTTTTGTAATCATTGACATGATAACAGGCTTAACGTAACATAAACCTGATGAGATCACATACTATTGATATATATCCATTCCGATGTACTGCTATGGCAGATAAAATTGAAAAAGGGGATCCTATTTAACAGAGAATTTCTGTTGTGAGAAAATAAAGAACTTCAAAAGATTTCCAACAAACTAAATAAGTAATTTTTTACAATGTTTTGATAATTTTTCTTTAATCTGTTCCCGGTCTCTGGTCAAAAACAATTCCAGAAGATCCTCCACGGAAATGGATTGGAAGGGAATACCGCTGGAATGAAGGGCGGATTCCATAATAATCTGATTTCTTTCATGAATCACCGGCGCGCAGAACACACCTATCGTTTTCTCTCCTGTTTCCTTCTGATATAATCTGATATGATCTGGAACAGAGGAACCTTCTGCCTGAAACTGCAGGGATTTGGGCCGGATTGTTGTGAGTTCCAGTACGATGTGAAGATCATCTATAACAACCACAAGGTCCGGGGTTCCTGTTTTGCCGCCGGGAGCCTGAAGGGGCAGATCATATTTTCCTATTTTCCCATTCCATACTGCCTGATCAATCACATGAGCCTCCTTCAGCCGGGTCAGCAGCCGATACATATCATATTCCAGATAAGCTCCCCGCAAGGATTTGTCTTTCGTCTTATCAATTCCTGTCAGCTTTTTTAAAACTTTTAAGCGTTCCAGCCTTTTTTCTGCAAAATAAGCAGCGCCGCAATGTTTTAAAATATCCTCTGCCATCTCCTCCAAGGTTTCCTCCTTTTCAGGGATTTCTGTTCTCTCTCCTTGAATATCAAATTCTCTCTGTTCCACTGTGGGAATGATCTCCATGGATTTCCACTCATTTCCTGATAAAAGCTCGATCACTTTTACCTCATAAGGTTCTTCCAGAAACATAGGAAACTTCAGGCTTTCTTTCTCTTTGATCAGATCATCGTATTTACAGCAGCCTCCTTGGCATACCTGAACCAGAAAATCTTCTTTGGTCCAATTCCGAATGGTCACAAAAACGGGAGGACGGTTACGTTCTGGATTCCCCATATAATCCACCCACAATTGTTTCTGATCCTTAAAATCAAAGGTCTCTGCTCCTTTATAAGTTTCATAAATCATCTTTTTTACATAAGGTATCTTTTCATCCTTAATCTTCAATGCAGCGATGGAAGTCTCTCTGTTATCCGGCGTAATCTGGCATCTTTCCACAATTCCGGTAAGCTGGCACAAGGAAATAAAATATCCGGCAGAAGAGGCCTTCACAAGCGTGATGTTCCCGATATGAGTTTCCCGAAATGCGTCCATCAGAATTTTCCGCTCTTCGCAAGACTTTTCCCGAAATCTCTGAATCTCCTGTATGACCCGGTCCAAATCTCCTTCCCCCTGTACCCGGAACAAAATGCAGGCGATCTCTTCCTGATCTAAATACTCTGTTTCCAGCAGAACTTTCAGCAGAAATCGAAATGGAAATACCTCTATATTCTGGCAGTCCTTATTTATCACAGGATTCGTGATCTGCAGTTTTTCCATCTGATGTAATAAGATCTCCGACTCTGTAATCAGCTTATCCTTCCCTGCAACCAGATTCGGAATCTTCTCAAGTTCGCTCCGATGTTTCCGCCAAAGGGCTTTTCCTGCCTCTGTCAGACAGATCGTATTGGGATTCTGATCCGTATTGATATACACAAACCCCAGATACTGCGGTATGGAAGCCACTAAGGTCCGAATGGCCTGCTGAGAGATATTTTTTCCATCTTTCGTTGCTCCCCACTTTTTCAGATTCACTCCCAAATTATCTTGTTTCTGAGGCTTCCAGCTGGTACCGTCATAATTCCGCTCTAAAATTCCATCAATCAGGCAGATTGTCTGATGCAGATTCACCCGTTTTGGGATCAGCCAGATCTCTTTTGTCCGGTTCTTTTGTGCCAAAGTTATTCCCCCTTTTCTAACACTAATACATAGTCCTTATGGATCTTTCCTCCCATTCCTTTTCTGGGAATCCGAATATAAGGATTTTGAATCACATAGCTGAAATGCTGAAGCTTATGAAAACCATTTTGGCTGGCAATCTGTCCAATCACCTGCCAGCTCTCAACTTCCACCTTTCGAATTCTGCTGTTGCCGATCACAATCATATATTTTCCCCCTGCCGCCATGTGTCTGGAAATACATTGCAGATTTGTCTCCATATCTTCAAAAAATTTTTTCACAATTAAGGCGCGTTTTTCATCCACCGGCAGAATTTTTTCATAGTATTCCTCTAAGAGACTACTCTTGTTCAAAATAGCGAGATTCCCTTGTTCAGCCTGGACTTGTATCTTCTCCGTTCCCACATATCGCTTTTTCTTATCCCGCAGTTCCTGTTCCGTCAGCAAATCCATCCAGAGATTTTCCAGACGCAGGGTTCTGCCATAGTCAAAGGCATTGATATAAGGGGGCGATGTAATTGCTAAGTCTATCTGCCCCGGCGGGGAGAATGCCAGCGCATCTCCTTCCAGTATCATGGTTCGTCCCAGATTTTCAGCTTCCTGAAGCTGGCAAAGCATCTGTCTATATCTCTGATACGTAGACGAGAACTCCCTCTCTACTGGAGGCGGTTCCTTTTGAATCTTATTGGAGACATAAGGTTTCGGCGATGTATCGTCTGCATTGGAAACTTTCTTTATGATAGACACCATGCAAAGCTGGAAGAAATTCTGAATCTCTGTGTCCTTAATCTCGTCCACATACCCCTTCATCCGTCCCAATTCCCCAATGGTTTTCTTTGAAAACCAATGTTCCAGGTTGTCTATGGCCGGGCGAAAATAATCTCTTTCTTCCTCTTTGATCCGATCTAACATCCTTAAAAAATGTTCTTCCAGCTCCCCCATCTGTTCCTGACGCAGCCGAGTGGTTTTGACTTTGATAATCAATTTTGCAATATCGTCGATCTCCGTTCCCCAGGCGTCATATCCCTGAAGATTTGCTTCCAATAAAGTTGTCCCGCTGCCAGAAAAGGGATCGAAGACCACCTGCCTTTTGTCTTCCAAAAAATTCCGCAGTCCCCATCTGGGAATCTCTGGAATAAATTTGCAGGGATATTTAAACATTCCATGGGTATATGTATTGGGATTCGCCTGCTTAATCACATAAGAGGCGCCTGTTTCTATCTGAAGGGGAAGCTCTTTTACTTCTATAATCTGTTCTTTCTCAGACATACGCTCTCTCCTCTGTGATCTGTTCTTTCTCAGACATACGCTCTCTCCTCTGTGATCTGTTCCTTCTCAGACATAGGTTTTCCTTTATAAACTGTTTTTGACAGACATATATTCTCTTTTATAAGCTGTTTTTCACCAGACATACAACGCTCTCCCTTAAATATTTTCCAGATTCTTTTGTGATCTTATACTGCTGGGAACTGGTAATCATATAGCGGTCCACTTCAATTTTATCCACCGTAAATCCAATTTTTTCTGCGTATTCTGCTAAAATCAGGTCGGCTGGAAATATCAAACCTCCATAGGCAGAATTTCCTATCACGATACAGCAGAATCCCTGATCATCTAATACCTGATAACTTTCCTCCAACACCTGAAACATATCGTCATAATACAGGCGCAGCATTTGGGGAATCTTTTTATCCCACAATTGTTTCTGCTGCAGATCTTCCAACAATTCTTGTAATATCTGGCTTTTCTCCTGAACTTCCAGGTTCAGATTCCCATTTAAGTGGGAATGGAGGGACGCGTTTCTCAATTTTTTCAGATCAGAATATTCTGAGACAAATCCGCCAAACCACAATTCCAGCTTATAGATCTCTGTGTAATCAAAACAATTAGCGTAAGGCGGTGAAAATATAATTCCCTCTATACTGTTTTCTGGAATATCCTCCCCCATATTCAGGCAGCTCTTATGATACAGCACAGAATCACAGATTTCTCTTTTGTACTGCAAATCTGTATAAATTTTCTGATATTCTTCTGCCAGCATGTCCGCCGCATTTTTCTGGGACAAAACCCTGGGTTTTACATATTTTTTGATCTTTAACCCATTTCCGGCTTTACGGTAATTAGAAAGAGGTTCCAAGCAGGCCAGCCACCCCAGTATCAGGAGATCATGCACCTTTTCATTCTGGGCGTATTCCATATCAATCCGCGTTTTGATTTTCATATAATAAGATTCTATCTCTTCTGAAAAAACTTTGCGGCTGATGGAAAGTTTCGGCAGCTTGTACGCCACGCCCTCCAGATCTTTTCTGTCCAGAATATCCTGATAAGCCTGCTGAAACAAACTGATCTCTGCCTCAGAATAATTGTTCAGCTTACATTTTGCCAAAAAAAAGGAAAAAGGATTGACCTCATATCCAATTCCACGGTATCCCATATTGCCGGCCGCCAAAAGCGTACTGCCGCTGCCGGAAAAAGGGTCTAGGATCTTTCCTTTTTTTCTTTTGCTGTATTCCCTGATCAGATGCTCCACCAGCTCCACAGAATAGCCTTCTTTGTACCGATACCAGCGCTGAAAAGGCTTTTCTAAATCATCTGAATAATTCAGCAGGCTTGTATAAGTCGCCTTATCATGTTCTGGATAAATCACGGAAAATTTTTGCTCCAGCTCTAAATATTTCTCACTGTATGTTTTCATGGGTCCCTCTCTTATTGTCTGTCGGGGCTGTTGCAAAATAACAGATTCCTGCAAGATAATGTTCAAACATTGCTGGGTTGTATCCATAATCTTGTAACATCTCCATACTTTGCGGCATCCCCATTCCCTATCTTATAAATTGATTCTCAAGATCTCTGGATATTTCTCCATATATTCCATCAAATGATATAATTCTTTCCCTTTCGAAGTCCGCACCAAAAGTTCCAAACGGATACTCCCGCCCTTTCTCCTGCTGCGGAATTTCAAAATGTGACATTGGTAGGTATCCTCTAACTCTGCCTTGAGTTCCTCACTGATCTGCCTTCCTGTTCCAGAAGCGGCCAGATATTCTACCTCTATCTCATACACGTCTTTGATAATATGAGAAACTTTTCCTTGTCTCCCCAAAAAAATCTCTACCATCACCACAATCGCCGTGGTACAGATTCCAACCACATACATGCCGGCGCCTACCGCCATACCCACCCCAAGGGTCGCCCAGATTCCTGCCGAAGTAGTGATTCCGCTTATATTTTTATTGCGGGAAAAAATAACGCCGGATCCCAAAAAACCAATGGCTGCCACAGCTCCCGATGCAATTCTGGAAGGGTCCACCCGCACATACTGTCCCACTACATCCTGAAATCCATATTTAGACAGCAGAATCATCAGAGCCGAAGAAACCGCCACGATCACATGAGTGCGGAGTCCTGCCGTCTTCTTCCTGCTCTCCCGCTCATATCCGATAATACCGCCGCATACCCCTGCCAGCAGAATCCTTATCATCCATTCCAATTGCCGAACCACATCCGCCGTATCAAGTCCTTTCATTGGCACACCTCCCTGTTAACCGCCAGAATTACTGTAACAGAGAATACTCTTCCATATTCCAGATCTGTTTCACCACATCCCGGTAAAATTCCGGCTCATGGCACACCAGCAAAACAGCTCCCTTATATTCCTGCAGCCCTCGTTTCAGTTCTTCCTTTGCCTCCACATCCAAGTGATTGGTAGGCTCGTCCAGCAGCAGAATATTTGTCTCCACATTCAGTAATTTACACAGCCGGACTTTGGCCTGTTCCCCGCCGCTTAAAATTTTGACCTTACTCTCAATATGCTGTGTGGTAAGCCCGCACTTTGCCAACGCCGAACGGACCTCATATTGATTATAGGAAGGAAACGTTTCCCAAATCTCCTCAATACAGCTATTCTCACTGCCAGGCATTTCCTGCTCAAAATATCCTGGATAAAGATAATCTCCCAACTGTACTTTTCCTGAAACAGGCTTTAACAATCCCAGCACACTTTTCAGAAAGGTAGTCTTTCCAATTCCATTGGTTCCCACAATGGCAATTTTTTCGCCCCGCTCCATCCGCAGATTCATAGGTTTTGACAAAGGTCTCTCTTTCTCATATCCAATCACAAGATCGGTCGTCTCAAAAATCACCTTCCCGGCTGCCCTGGCATTGCAAAACACAAATTCTGGCTTGGGCCGATCTTTGTCAAGCTGAATCACTTCCATTTTGTCCAGCTTCTTCTGCCTGGACATAGCCATATTTCTGGTTGCCACCCGCGCCTTATTTCTAGCCACAAAATCCTTTAAATTTTCAATTTCTTTCTGCTGCTTTTTATAAGCCGCCTCCAGCTGAGCCTTTTTCATCTCATAAGCTTCCAAAAATCTGTCGTAATCTCCCACATACCGGGTCAATTCCTGGTGTTCCATATGATAAATCAGATTTACCACACTATTGAGAAAGGGAATATCATGAGAAATTAAAATAAAAGCATTTTCATAATCCAAAAGATACCGGCGCAGCCACTCAATATGATGTTCATCCAGATAATTGGTAGGCTCGTCCAGCAAGAGGATGTCTGGTTTTTCCAACAGCAATTTTGCCAAAAGCACCTTGGTTCTCTGGCCGCCGCTCAGTTCCGTCACATCTGCGTCTAACCCCAGTTCTATGATGCCGAGAGCTCTGGCTACTTCTTCCACCTTTGTGTCAATCATATAGAAATCATGCTGTTCCAACAACTCCTGCAGGGTGCCTGTCTCCTCCATCAGCTGATTCATCTCTTCCGGCTCCGCCTCACCCATAGCCTCAAACATCTGGTTCATTTCCTGTTCCATCTCATAGAGAAAGGAAAAGGCGCTGCGCAGCACATCTCTCACCGTCATGCCAGCCTCCAGCACCGTATGCTGATCCAGGTACCCGGCCCGCACATGCTTCGCCCACTCCACAGTTCCCTCATCCGACTGCAATTGTCCCGTCACAATATTTAAAAAAGTAGATTTTCCTTCCCCATTTGCCCCGATTAGTCCAATATGTTCTCCCTTTAACAGTCGAAAAGACACATCCTGGAAAATTGCCCGGTCTCCAAATCCATGGGTCAGATTTCTTACATCTAATATCATAAACTATGATCTCCTAATCTTCATCAAATAACTCAATCGTGCCATCTTGGGGTACTCTGTGAGTATACCTCTTACACTGGCCTAATGGCCATCTTGGGGTACTCTGTGAGTATACCTTATTCTGTGAGGAATGTCCAACCATCATTTTAATTTTTTCACTCTGAAATCTGGTACTTTTCTCACAAAAATCCTCTCAAAACCACATTAAAATTCTTTTTTGTTTTTCATATTATTGACAATAAAAAAGTCAAGTGTTAAAATTCATTATATAACAAAATATCCAAAGAAAAGGAGAGAGACTATGAAAAATTTAGTAAAATTTTCAAAGGCTTGGATGCTGGCGCTGTTGTGCGTATTATTCCTGGGCGTCGGCATCAAAGCAGAAGCTGCCCCAGGCACAGTTACTGGCTTAAAACAGACCGGACATAATACTACAGCAGTCCAAGTAGAATGGAAAAAAGTTACAGACGCTGCAAAATACAAAGTGGAATACTGTGAAAATTCCAGCTTTTCTGGTAATATAAAGTCTGGAGAAATATCTACTAATAGTGGTGTGATCGGTGGACTTACTGCAGGAAAATCTTATTATGTAAGAGTTTCTGCTATTGATGCATCTGGAAATGTTGGAACTGCTTCTTCTAAAATTGAGGTAGTTACCTGTCCTTCCAAGGTTTCTGGTTTAAAACAGACAAAGGCTGAAAACGAAAAAATTTCCTTATCCTGGAATAAAGCAGCCGGTGCCAGCTATTATAGGATAGGATATGTGAAGTCCACCAGTTCAAAACCAACGTATAAGAATGTTACAACTAACTCCTATAGTTTCAAAGCCTCTGCTAACAGCCAATATGCTGTCGCAGTACTTCCAGCTAGAAAGAGCAGCACTGGTTATATTGCAAGTAATGATTATACTCAGACAACTATGGCTACTCTTCCCGGCAAGATCTCATCCGTAAAAATGTACGCAAGCGGAAGCGATACAAAGCCTACCGCCAATATTGTAGACTTTACCTGGAAACGCAGCAACGCAGCAGCAGGCTATGAATATGAAGTTTATGGAAGCGGCAAAAAGCCTATCGTTAAAAAGAGTGTAGCTAACCAGAATAGTAAAACGATTCTGGTTAGAGAAAAGAGCAAAAAATTAAAAAATGGTCAGTTTATGAAGATCCGCGTGCGTGGATATGTAAAAATCGGCAGAACTAAAAAATATGGTAAATGGTCTGATTATACTTACTTTGCAAAATATCCAACTGGTATCAAAAAATCAATGGTAGGAAACCGTGCTTCTGACGGTGTAAAGATTTCCTGGAAGAAAGTATCAGGAGCAACTAATTATACCGTATATGTTACCAAAAATCCAAGATCAACAAAATGGAGTAAGGTAACTACCACAAAGAAAACCAACTGTGTGATCAAAAAATGCGGCAAATCCGCTTTGACTACATACACAAATTACTATTATAGAATAGTAGCAAATAAGAAAGTCAAAAAAACAACCTATAAGAGTGATACGGATTGGTACAACAGCTTCCGTATTGTAACTTCTTATTATTAAAAAATTTCCTATTCTTTTTTAGAATGGGATCCCAGCAGGACAGGAAATTCTCTTAAGGATTTCCTGTCCTTATTTTTAACTTTCCTTCCTTCTTGCAAAACTTTCTTCACAAGCATATAATAAGTACTGGAAGTCAAATAAAATACAAAATCTAAGGAGACATTATGGAACATTTTATAATACCGGACGATTATCGTCCTCAACTTGACCTTCACGATACTCAGATTGCTATCAAAACCGTCAAAGACTTTTTTCAAAATCTGCTGTCAGAACGACTGAATTTGCAGCGGGTATCTGCGCCTCTGTTTGTAGATCCTGATTCCGGCTTAAACGATAACTTAAATGGTGTGGAGCGCCCTGTTACCTTCGGTATCAAGGAACAGCAGGAAAAAAATGCTGAAATCGTACACTCTCTCGCCAAATGGAAGCGCTATGCGCTGGAAAAATATGGATTTTCTCTGGGAGAAGGTCTCTATACTGATATGAACGCAATCCGGCGGGATGAGATCACTGACAATATTCATTCTATTTTTGTGGACCAATGGGATTGGGAAAAGATTATTTCCAGAGAGGATCGGAACATAGAATTTTTAAAAGACACGGTGCGAAATGTATATAAAGTTCTTCGAAAAACGGAAAAATATATGGCTATTCAATATGATTACATAGAGGAAATCCTTCCTCACGATATCTTTTTCATCACTACGCAAGAATTAGAGGACCGTTTCCCGGAATGCTCTCCCAAAGAACGGGAACTGCACATTGCAAGAGAAAAAGGCGCCGTATGTATTATGCAGATCGGGGATAAATTATCTTCCGGGGAGCCTCACGATGGCAGAGCTCCTGACTATGACGATTGGTCCCTAAATGCGGATATTGTGGTATATTATCCTGTTCTGGACATTGCCCTTGAGCTCTCTTCCATGGGTATCCGGGTAGACAAACAAGCCCTTTTAGAACAGTTAGACAAGGCTGGCTGTCCAGAACGTGCAAATCTTCCTTTCCAGCAGTCCATTATCAAAGAAACTCTCCCCTTCACCATTGGAGGCGGAATCGGCCAGTCACGAATCTGTATGTTTTTCCTTCGAAAAGCACATATCGGCGAGGTACAGTGCTCTCTTTGGCCGGAAAATGTAGTGATAGAAAGTAAGAAAAAGGGCGTTCCGCTGTTATAATCAGATGCTTCACAGCAAACTGACATGACATAACATTTATGCAACATAATTCAAGGCTGCTGCAACATAACGTTTCTACAGATACAGTTATGATATCTTCCGTATGTAACTATATGGTGTAGAAATCTCTTATTCTGCAGCAGCCCTATTTTTTAGTCTCTTTGAAGTTTTATTCCATTGCGTCTCTGTTCTTACAACTTCTGAATCCGCTCCAGAGCCGCCAACGTATTCTCATAACTTCCAAATGCAGTCAGCCGGAAATATCCTTCTCCGCTGGGTCCGAATCCAGAACCTGGAGTTCCCACTACATTTGCCTGCTCTAAGAGATAATCAAAAAACTCCCAGGAAGTCATGTTCTTCGGTGTTTTCAGCCAGATATAGGGGGCGTTTACTCCGCCAAACACTGTGTAACCTGCTTCCTTCAGGCCATTTTTGATGGTGGCCGCATTTTTCATATAATATGCCACCTGTTCTTTCAGCTGAGCCCTGCCTTCCTGGCTGTAGGTAGCCTCTCCTGCCCGCTGTACAATGTAAGGCGCTCCGTTAAATTTAGTTCCATGGCGGCGGGCCCACATACTGTTGAGAGAGACGTCTCCGCATTTTAAGTCTTTGGGTACCACTGCATAGCCCAGACGCACACCGGTAAATCCTGCATTTTTGGAATAACTCTTCAATTCAATGGCACAGGTTCTGGCTCCCTGGCACTCAAAAATGGAGTGCGCCACATCTGTCTCTGAGATATATGCCTCATAAGCTCCATCGTAAATAATCACAGCTCCTACTTTATTAGCATAATCCACCCATTCCTGCAGCTGTGCTTTGGTAATGGTGGTTCCGGTAGGATTATTGGGAAGGCACAGATAGATCATATCCGGCGTTTCCTTAGGAAATTCCGGTACAAAATCATTTTCCATGGTACAGGGCATATAGATCACATTGCTCCAGGTCTCTGTCTTGGCATCGTATATGCCTGTCCTTCCTGCCATTACATTGGAATCCACATAGACTGGATAAACCGGATCGCAGACTGCAATTCGGTTGTCTGGCCCAAAAATTTCCTGGATATTGGCAGAATCGCTTTTCGCTCCGTCAGAGACAAAGATCTCATCTGGGGAAATGTCGCATCCTCTGGATTTATAATCGTGTTCTACAATAGCATTTCTCAGAAAATCATAGCCAAGATCCGGTGCATACCCACGAAAGGTAGCAGCATTTCCCATTTCATCCACTGCCTTGTGCATGGCCTCAATCACGGCAGGAGCCAAAGGCTGAGTCACGTCCCCGATTCCAAGACGGATAATGTCCTTTTCTGGATTTGCCTGGGTATAGGCAGATACCTTTTTTGCAATGGTACTAAACAGATAGCTTCCTGGTAATTTTTGATAATTCTCATTAATCTTGTACATAATATTCTCCTTTTTGTATATATTTTCCGGTTTTGCATATTTCCCGGCTTCTTATATGTTCCTATTCTTAATATATTCCCACTTTTGATATGCTCCTGGTCTTTACGTTCTCCCGGCTTCTTTCTTCTTACATGTTTCCCTATTTCTTACTGAGAGAAAAGATCACAAAAGTTCTTTTGGAAGCTGGATCTCTCCGTCAAACACAGCAGCGGCAGGTCCGGTCATAAACACAGAGGCGTCACCGCCTTCCCAGGCAATCTGCAGATCACCTCCCAGCAGCTTCACGGTTACCTCATGATCTGCTTTGCCATTGATCATGGCGGCCACTGCTGTGGCGCAGGCTCCAGTTCCACAGGCAAGGGTTTCTCCGCTTCCCCGCTCCCACACCCTCATCCGCAGAGTGTTCCGATCTATCACATTTACAAATTCTGTATTGATCCGTTTGGGGAAACGCGGATGGCGTTCAAACAAAGGACCGATCTTCTCAAGATCTAATTCCCTCACATCCTCCTCCAAAAAAATCACACAATGAGGATTGCCCATGGATACACAGGTCATCTCATAGACTTTCCCCGCTGCTTCCAGAGGCACTGCCACTGCCTGCTCTTTTTCCGACACCACTGGAATCTTTTCTGCCGCCAGCTCCGGCGCTCCCATATCCACTTTTACCAGAGAGACTTTCCCTTCTTCCACCGTCAATTCTAATTCTTTGATTCCTGCCAGAGTTTCCACAGAAATTTTTGTTTGATCGGTCAAGCCATAATCGTAAAGGTACTTGGCCACACAGCGGATTCCATTTCCGCACATTTCTCCGCGGGAACCATCTGCATTGTACATAGCCATTTCAAAATCAGCCTTCTTAGAAGGCTGAATCAAGATCAAACCATCTGATCCAATGCCAAAATGTCTGTCGCTGACAAATTTTGATACTTTCTCTGGATATTTCACTTCTTCCTTCAGACAATTTACATATACGTAATCGTTTCCGATTCCATGCATTTTTGTAAATTTCATAAGCAGACCTCCTATCGCTGTTACTAGATTCTCCTATTCCTGCATCATGCTTAAAATCATTTGGGCTGTCTCTATCAATCCTGTTCCGCTGTCCATACTGGTTCTCTGGATATAGCGGTGGGCTTCCTCCTCTGTCATATGATTCCGGGTCATTAGAATTTCCTTTGCCTTTTGAATGATCTGTCTCTCTTCTTCACTCCGTTTCTGAGGCCGGAATCTTTTCTTCTTTTTCCTTTGTTCTATGGAATAAACCATCATTTCCAGGGTACTGATCAACTGGTGGACTTTCAGTGGCATAGAAAGATACATTACATGTTCCATATCTTCCTCCAAAAAACCTGGAGCAGCCAGTACCAGCATTTCAAACTGTCGGGACAGCTCCTCTCGAAGCTGGCTGCACATCATATCCGTCAGACGCTCAGAACAGACCAGAATTCCATCTCCCAGCAAATCCGCATGGCGCAGGGCCTGGGCTCCAGCTGTACACACAGCTCCCACATAAAACCCATGTTTGACCAGGATGTTCTTTATGCTCTTTCCATTTTCCATTTTGGGAAACGCTACAATTATATTGACCAAAACACTTCCTCCGTGGACCTAGATCCGATACAGATAATTGTCGATTTCCCATTCTGTAATCTGTTTTCTGTAATCTTCCCATTCCGCCTCTTTCGCCTTTGCATATTTTTCAGAAATATGAGGACCTAATACCTGACAGATCAAGGAATCTTTTTTCATCTCTTCTACTGCCTCTTTGAGATCAGCAGGAAGGGATGTGATCTGCAGAGCCTCTCTCTCCTCCTGTCTCATATGGAAGACATTTGTCTTTACTGGAGCAGGGGGCTGCAGCTTATTTTTCATACCATCTAATCCGGCTGCAAGACAGACTGCCAAGGCAAGATAAGGATTGGCCGCTGGATCGGGGCAGCGCAGCTCTATCCGGGCCGCCTCTCCCCTGGCTGCCGGAATACGGATCAGGGGACTTCTGTTAGTAGCCGACCATGCAAGATAAATAGGGGCTTCATAGCCTGGCACTAACCGTTTGTAGGAATTAACCAGCGGATTCGTAATGGCAGCGATCCCCCGCATATGTTTCATCAATCCTCCAATAAAATAATATGCCTCCTGACTCAGCCCCAGCTCATCAGAAGCATCGTCAAACATATTTTTTCCATTTTTCGATATTGACATATTAAGATGCATTCCAGAACCATGCACTCCATATTTGGGCTTTGGCATAAAGCTGGCAAATAATCCAAACCGTTTGGCAATGGTCTTTACCGCCAGCTTAAAGGTCATAATATTGTCTGCCGCCGCTAACCCCTCGTCATAGCGGAAATCTATTTCATGCTGAGCCGGAGCCACCTCATGGTGGGAAGCCTCAATCTCAAATCCCATTTCTTCCAAAGTCAGCACCATATCCCGTCTGGCATTTTCTCCCAAATCCACCGGCCCCAGATCAAAATAGCCTGCCCGTTCATGGGTCAGCGTGGTAGGCCTCCCCTCCTCATCTGTGTGAAATAAAAAGAACTCACATTCCGGGCCTACATCAAATTGATAGCCCATCTGAGCTGCCTCTGTCAGTGTTTTCTTTAAGATATATCTGGGATCTCCCTCAAAAGGCCTCCCCTCCGGCCGATAGATATCACAGATAATCCGGGCTACTTTTCCCTGCTGGGGCCTCCATGGAAAGATCACAAAAGTGTCCAAATCCGGGTAAAGATACATATCTGACTCCTCAATTCGGACAAATCCTTCAATGGAGGAACCATCAAACATACATTGATTGTTCAATGCCTTCTCCAACTGACTTTTGGTAATAGCCACATTTTTCAAAGTTCCAAACATATCAGTAAACTGCAGACGAATAAACTCTACATCCTCTTCCTCCACAAAACGGATAATATCCTGCTTCGTGTATTTTCCCATAATGCCACGCTCCTATTCAAAATCTGCTTTTAAGATTCCATCTTCCAATTCATATTTTATCTTTCCTGATTATACGCAATCTTTTTCCGCAAGTCAAACAAACTTCAGCACCTTTTCAAATGCCATTCCGCCGCCAAAGAGATCCAGCGCGCTTCCAATGGTCACGTGAAGCCGGTTCTGTCCTAAACTTTTCAATTCTCTTAAGTCCTCAAAACTGCCTACGCCCCCGGCATAAGTGACAGGTATCTTTCCCCAGTTTCCCAAAAGTCTCGCCAGCTCCTTTTCGATTCCCTGAGCTTTTCCTTCCACATCCACTGCATGGACCAAAAATTCATCTGCATACCCGGACAAACGGTCTAACAATTCCTCCGACAGTTTTTCTTCCGTAAACTTCTGCCATCGGTCTGTGACAATATAGTAATCCTCACCCTGTCTACGGCAGCTCAGGTCTAATACCAAATGCTCTTTTCCTGTGGTCTTTTTTAACTTTTCCAGACGTTCATAGTGAATCATTCCATCCTGGAACACATAGGAAGTAACAATTACATGACTGGCGCCAGCCCGCAGAAATTCCAGTGCGTTATCTTCCCGGATTCCGCCGCCAATCTGCATGCCGCCTGGGTAAGCCGCCAAGGCTTTCACCGCCTGCTCTTTTGTATCTTTATACCAAGGGCTGTCCACAGAATTCAGAAGAATAATATGCCCGCCTTTCAGACCATAGTTCTGATATAATTTTGCAAAAAATGCTCCATCCTGTTGAGACACAAAATTCTCCTGAGCCTGATCTCCCTGGTCCCGCAGGCTTCCTCCTACAATCTGTTTTACTTTTCCATTGTGAATATCAATACATGGGCGAAATTCCATTTTCACACTCTCCCTTTTCTTTTCAGACTTTTTCTTTTCTTTTTCTTCTATTTCAGATATAATCTAGGAAGACACTTTCGCGTAACAAGGTCTTTCCTAATTAAAATAAGAAAGGATTTCATTGATCATGAAACTGACAAACTACAGCAGCCAGCCTCAACTTACAAAAATAGAAACATTATATTTATCTGCTTTTCCTGCTCAGGAACGAAAACCTTTTTCTCTGCTGGTGCAGAAAAGCCTGGAAGGAATTGTGGAACTTCTGGCCATCGAAGATGAAAAGAACGGTTTTCTGGGCCTTGCTATCACTGTTCTCCACAAAAATCTGGTACTCCTAGACTATTTTGCCATTGATCCCAAGCTCCGGGGGCAAAACATCGGCTCCCAAACCCTTCGTCTGCTGAAAGAGCGATATGCCTCTAAAGAACTGATCTTAGAGATTGAAGACCCCAGGGAACCCTCTCCGAATCAGGCAGAACGCATACGCAGAAAATCTTTTTACCTCAAAAACGAAATGAAAGTTATGCCCTATCCAGTGGATCTTTTTGGGGTCAAAATGCTGATTCTGACCTGCGGCAGATCTGTCTCTTTTCCAGAATACCATGAGATCTACCGTTCCTGTTTCTCTGAAAAAATCAGCAGCAATATAAAGCTTCTGCCTTCCTAACATGCTTTTATGCCTTCCCTGAATCCATGGGCCTCTAAACTTACCCAAATCGTCCGAACGGTCAAAATAAAAGTTTTACCCTGGTTCCTTTTTCCGGCTCTGATTCTACCAAAATCTTATGACCTAATTTATGTAATATTTTCTGAACTAGATACAGACCGATTCCAGAGGCCTTTTTATCGCTTCTGCCATTGTAGCCCGTATACCCTTTGTCAAAGATCCGGGGAAGATCTTCTGACAAGATTCCAATTCCGGTATCCTCTATCAGCAGACAGCTATCCTTCATATAAATGGAAATGGTTCCAGATCCAGTGTATTTGATGGCGTTGCTCAATAATTGCTCTAACACAAATACCATCCATTTTTCATCCGTCACTACTTTTTTCTGAAGAGGCTCGTAGCAAAGGCTCAGCTTTTTGCGGATAAACATAGGCGCATATTTCCGCACAGCCTGCCGAATCATATCATCCAGCTCATATTCCTTCAAAACAAAATCGTTGACACTGCTGTTCAGCCGAAGATACTGCAGCACCATTTCCACATACTGTTCAATCTTAAACAGTTCTGACTCCACCTCTTTTTTCTGCTCATAGTTTTGTTCCAACTCTGTGATCTCCTGCTGCAAAAGGAGCCTCATAGCTGCGATAGGCGTCTTGATCTGATGGGTCCACAAGGTAAAATAATCTGTGATCTCTGACTTTTCTTTTATAACCTCCCCAACCTGGCGGATGCGCTCTTCCTGAAGATTGGCAAGCAGTTCCTGATAAAGCCTCTCTATCTCATCTCCCGGCCGAGGCAGTTTTTCCGTCCCGTTCTTGACAGCTTCCATCTGCCATTCTAATTTTTTCATTCGGATATAATATCTTCTGCCATCTATGATCAAAATAAAGATTCCAAGAATCAAACATAATTCTGTGGCATAGACCGCTGGTTCCACCGGCATATGATATAGAAACAGCAAAACAGCATACACTGCTGCAAAGATCAGGTACAGACAGATTCCAACGCCATGACGTTTGATATAAGTTTTAATCCACCACATAGCCGATTCCCTTTCTAGTCTTTATCATATCTTCAATTCCCACTTCTTCTAGCTTTTTGCGAAGACGGGCCACATTTACCGTCAGGGTATTGTCGTCTATAAAACTGTCTGACTCCCACAGCCCTTCCATCAGTTTCTCTCTAGTTACGATTCTTCCCTTCTGTTCCAGCAGCATTTTCAGAATACCCATCTCGTTTTTGGTCAGCTCTACCTGTGCTCCTTCATAAGTCACCATTCCTTTACCGCTGTCAAAGATCATTCCCTGATGTTCCAGCAGCTGGTTCTCTCCTGCAAAATCATAAGTTCTGCGCAGCATGGCCTGTATCTTTGCCTGAAGTACATTCAGATCAAAGGGCTTTGCGACAAAATCATCTCCGCCCATATTTACTGCCATTACAATGTTCATATTGTCAGAAGCCGAGGAAATAAAAATAACCGGCACTTTGGAAATTTTTCGAATCTCATCACACCAGTGATACCCATTGTAAAATGGAAGGGAGATATCCATCAGTACAAGCTGAGGTTTTTGAACCACAAAAGTCTGCAGTACATCCTTAAAATCCTCCACGCATACCGCCTCATACCCCCATCCTTCCATGTGTTTCTGAATCGTTTTAGCAATCACCAGGTCGTCTTCCACAATCAACAGTTTGTACATCCTCTGCCTCCCTTTTTCTTCATCCTTTGGAGCGGTCAATCTTGTCCCGGATCTCCTGCATTTGATAATCCAAGGCTTCAATAGAATCTGCGCAGGCCCTCAGTTGTCCCACGATCTCATCTGTGTCATCCACGTCTTTTTTATATTTTAACTTATGCTCCAGACTCGCCCAGAAATCCATGGCTATGGTACGGAACTGTACTTCCACTTTCATATATTCTTTTTTATGCGATAGAAAAATCGGCACGCTCAAAATCAAATGAAGACTCCGGTAACCATTTGATTTTGGATTTTTAATATAATCCTTTTTTCGTACTAAAGAAATATCGTCCTGCCTGGTAAACAAGTCTGCCAGACGGTAAATATCATCTGGAAAAGAACAGATCACACGAAGTCCCGCTACATCTGTCAAATTCTCTCGTATACTCTCCACGGTAATGGGAAATCCCTTTCGGGCTAATTTTTCATAGATACTAGACGGCGACTTTAATCTGCTCTTGATGGACTCAAAAGGATTTCTATTGTATTCATGAGAGAAATCTTCATTCAGCACCTGCATTCTTGTTTCTACTTCCATGATTGCCGCACGGTATTTCATCATCAGCCGATTAAAAGATTTCACTCTTCTCAATTCATCTGCCTGTCTCTGAATAATATGAGACTGTTTCCGCAAAGTTTCTTCCTGCTCTTCTACCTTCTGTTCCAGTTGATTTTTGTAAGAAAACAATTCCACTGCATTTTTGATCCGGTTTCGGACAATAGAACTCTCAAAAGGCTTATGAATAAAATCGGCCGCCCCTAATTCAAAGCATTTATTTTCTATTTCCACTGCGTACTCTCCGCTTATGATCAATACCGGAATCTTTTTCATCCAGCCGTTTTTCTTCATCTCCTGGATCACAGCAAATCCGTCTACTTTCGGCATCAAAAGATCCAGTAAAAGCACCACTGTTTCTTTATGATATTTCTGTAATTTTTCTAAGGCCTCCTGCCCATCTCCTGCCATTTCAACGATATAATCATCCTGCAGCATATGACATAGCATTTCACGATTGATCTCTATATCGTCTACTACAATTATCCTTTGCATATTGCCCTTCCTTATACAACAAATCCACTTGCCGTTCTCACAACAAGTGGATCTTTATCATTCCGTATTATATTCTATCTACAACGTTACGCCGCCAGCAATTTTCTCATTAATGACATAGTATGCCATATTCTCCTCTGGTTTGATATACAGACGAATAGATTTGATGGAAGACTCTCTGTGTCCTTCTGAAATGTAAGCCTGTTTTGCTCTTTCCATAACATCCTTTGTAAAAATTTCTTTTCCATGGAATTGAAGATATATTTCTTCTATTTTCTCCGTTTTTTTAGCTTCTGTCTTTTTTGTCGTGGTTCTCTTCACGGTTTTCTTTGCGGGAGCTTCTTGTTTCACAGTTTCCTTCTTTGCTGTCTCTTTTTTCGGTTCTTCTACTGGTTTTGCTACAGTTTTTTTAGTCTCTGCCGTTTTCGCTTCTGCCGCAACAGCTTTCTCTGCAGGTTTGGTTGAAGTTACCTCTTTTACCGGAGTTACTTTTACGTCTTTCTTGTCATCCATTTTTATTTCCTCCCTGATTCTTTACTGACAGACTAAAAATTTTTCCATTGCTAATAAAGCTTCTTCCTCATCGCTTCCATCAGCCACTATATTCACAGTCATTCCTTTTGACGGATTAAATGCCATGATTCCCATAATACTTTTCGCATTAATTCTTGCTTCGCTGTTTTCCAGCCTGATCTCACTGTCAAATTGACATGCCACCTGCACCAACTCTGCAATCGGATTGCTGTACTCTTTAGCTACATTAGATACAATAATTGTCTTCTCACTCATCTTATCTCTCTTTCCCATGTAATACTATTATCATACATTCAAGCTGTTCCCATGTGTCACATACCATAACAAATATACCCTAACTGCCCTGCTTTTTCAAGTTTTTTCAGGCAGTTTCTAAAAAACTGGTAATTTCACCGAAATAATCTCTTTTCCGAAAGAAAATCTGAACACTTTTTCAAGGGTTATGGGATTCCTCTGCATCCCTATAATTACTTTTTTCTCAGCCTTGTTACAAAAGTACTATCTCACATTTTCACCCGCAGTATGCATGATCTACCTGAATTACCACAAAATATGTTTCTCCCAATAAACCCTTTGTTTTTTCTGCTATCTGCTCTACCAATGCCTCGTCGCTGATTTGATATTGAAAGGGAATCACTACGTCAAAAATCATATTCGTATGGGTAGGCCCTGTCACTACCCGAAAGTCATGCATGGAAAGTATAGAATCCATGGATTTAATAATTTCTTCCATCTTCTTTTTCAGAGCAAGAATATGTTCATCTTCTGTCACTACCGGGTCCATGTGGATCACTGCGTCACAATTGAGCTGCTCCCGCAGTTCCGTCTCCGTATTATCTATCACATCGTGCAGTTCCAGAATATCTCCTTCTGCCGGAACCTCCGCATGAAGGGATATCATCAGCCTTCCAGGTCCGTAGTCATGAACCAGCAGGTCATGAATTCCGCAGATTTCTTCATGGGACAGTACGATTTCTTCAATCTGCTTCACCAGTTCTTTTTCCGGCGCCTGCCCAAGCAAAGGGTTCAGGGTCTCTCTTGCCGCGCTGATTCCGGCATAGAAAATAAACAACCCTACCAGAACGCCGCAGTAACCGTCAATCTGCATTCCTGTAATCTCCCCCACAATAGAAGCCAGAAGTACTACTGCAGTAGCGCAGGTGTCGCTTAAACTGTCTGTGGCTGTGGCGCGCATCGCTGCAGAATCTACTTTATTCCCAATCCGGTAATTGTAATATGCCATATACATTTTGACAAAAATAGATACCAATAAGATTCCTGCTGTCAAAGCACTGAATTCTACCGGATGAGGATCTATGATCTTCTCCACAGAAGTCCGAATCAGCTCAAACGCCATAATAATAATGGCTCCTGATACAATTAAACCCGCCACATACTCAATCCTTCCATGGCCAAAGGGATGATCCACGTCCGGTTTCGCACCCGCCATTTTGAAACCAACCAGCGTCACACAGGAAGACCCTGCATCTGACAAGTTATTAAAAGCATCTGCTGTAATGGAAATGGAATGACTGATGGTTCCTGCCAAAAATTTTCCCAAAAACAGAAAGATATTCAGGATAATCCCCACCATCCCGCAAAGCATTCCATATTTCTGACGTACCTCAGGATTTTTCACATCCTCTTTTTCTTTGATCCATAAGTTTATCAATACTGTAACCATATCCAGCCCCCTGCAATATCTTACTGCTTCTATCATATGAAAACTTTGCTTATTGTATCATAATCAGAACCAAAGGAAAAGTAGTTTTTCTAAAAACTCAGGAAAATATTTTCCCGTAGTATTTTACGAAAATCCATGTTATAATATCTCGGAATCAATAATCATCACAAAATTAAGGAGAGTAAATTTATGTTGGAAAAGTTTTTCAAGTTAGAAAAAAACAACACCACCCTAAAGACTGAGATTATTGCCGGATTTACCACTTTTATGACCATGGCTTACATTCTGGCTGTAAATCCCAATATCTTATCTGCTGCAGGCATGAATCCCAATGCAGTCATGATCGCCACTGCGCTGGCTTCCTTTGTGGGAACCCTGCTTATGGCCTTAATGGCTAATTATCCCTTTGCCCTGGCTCCTGGTATGGGACTGAACGCCTATTTCGCTTACACGGTAGTCATCGGCATGGGATATACCTGGCAGATCGCATTATTTGCAGTATTTGTGGAAGGCGTTATCTTCATCGTCCTGTCTCTGACCAATGTCAGGGAAGCCATTTTTAATGCCATCCCTGCCACTTTAAAATCTGCCGTCAGCGTAGGTATCGGTTTGTTTATCGCTTTTATTGGGCTCCAGGATGCAAAACTAATTGTACACAGCGATGCTACCCTGGTTACTTATCAGACTTTTAAGGGAGAGACTTTCCATTCCATAGGCGTGGGAGCCATCCTGGCTCTGGTTGGTGTGCTGATCACTGCTGTCTTACTGGTCAAACAGGTAAAAGGCGGTATTTTGATTGGTATTCTGGCCACCTGGGTTTTAGGTATTCTCTGTGAAGTCGCAGGCATCTATGTTCCATCTCCAGATGCAGGCATGTACTCTGTGATTCCTTCTGGAATCGTCAGCTTGGATTTTTCTTCTTTTAAAGAAACTTTCGGCGCTGTCTTTACTGTGGATTTCAGCAGCTTTAAAATCGGTGATTTTATCATTATCATGTTCTCTTTCCTGTTTGTAGACCTGTTTGACACTCTGGGAACATTGATCGGCGTCTCCTCTAAAGCGGACATGCTGGATGAAGAAGGGAAACTGCCCCGGATCAAACCTGCGCTGTTATCCGACGCTATTGCCACCTGTGTGGGCGCAGTCTTCGGAACTTCCACAACCACCACTTATGTAGAAAGCGCTTCCGGCGTAACAGCAGGCGGACGTACCGGACTTACCTCCCTTACCACTGCTCTTTTATTCCTGTTATCCGTGATCTTTTCCCCGCTGTTTTTGAGCATTCCTTCTTTTGCCATTGCTCCTGCCCTGATTATTGTAGGCTTCTATATGATGGGCTCTGTGGTAAAGATCAATTTCGAAGATATGGGAGAGGCCATTCCGGCATTCCTCTGTATCATCGCTATGCCTCTTGCTTACAGTATCTCAGAGGGAATCGCTATCGGCGTGATCTCCTGGACTATTATCAACCTGATCACCGGTAAAGCAAAGGAAAAGAAAATCAGCATCTTAATGTATGTGCTGACAGTTCTGTTTATCTTAAAATATATCTTTTTATAAAATGTGATTCTGATGGACATAAAGATACAGCCCGCCAAACACCGTTTTTTGTTTGGCGGGCTATAACTTTATTAAAAACACCTCATAAGCAGGATACGCTCGATCAAAATGATACCCTAATTTTTCTGCCAATTTCACGGACCACCAATTCTGTGCATCCCAGCTTGGATACCATCCCAGCTCCATACATTCTAAAATCAATCTGGCTCCACAGACAGAAGCCAGTCCCCTTCTTCTGTGATCTTCTCTTGTTCCGATCTCAATCTCAATTCCCTCTCGATATACGGTATAGGAAGAGGCCCCTGATACCAGTTCTCCCTGACAGAGCACCGCCGCCCCCAGCCCCCGGCTGTGATAATCCTCATAATCTGCAAACTGAGAAGTGAAATCCAAAGACCAGGAATGCGCTCTGGTCTGGATGAAAATTTCTTCATCCATCAACTTCACTTCATACTCTTTGGGCAGTCCTTCCACAATGCCCAGCAGATATTCTCTGTCAAAAATTCCGGGCTCTTTTTTAATGGCATACCGTTCCACTCTTTTACATCTCTCTCCGTAAACCTCCTCAATCTCTCTGGCCCATGCCTCCCCTGTTTCATCTAGCGGCGGCACCATAATCACAAACTCTCGGCTCTGGTTTTTCACTTCTTCCCTTACCAGTTCCTGATTCACTTTTCCTGCAAAATAGCAGAAATCAGCCAACATGATCCTTGCAGATTCCGGCTGTTCCAATTTGTCCGCCCATGCTTCCCCCATACATCCCTGGAGGCAGGACCAGATCAAAGATTCCTCCCATCCTTCAAACAAGGAGGCGATTTCTTTTCTGTTTTCTTTGTCTATGTTAAAGATACTCATCTTGCTCTCTCTTTCCGATTCTTTGCAGATACTCCAAAAGATCCTCTGAAAAAATTTTTTCTTCTCCCAGACAGAGAATCTTTTTTCCTCTTTCTTTTTTTATATTTTCCATTTCTTTTCTCAGTTCCCAGTCTGCCAACCCAAGATCTGCCTCTGTCAGCATAGGAAGATCAAACCTGCTGTCTCCTGCAGCCGCCACCAGATCTGCCTGGACTTTTTTGCGGAACCGTCGAACCGCCTGACCCTTGTTTAGCTTTTCTGGAACTGCATACACCTTCGTCCCATTAGAAAACACTTCTACCTGAGAAAATTCCAATTGGTCCTTTAATCGACAGATTGTCCGCTCTGGACGGACACTTTTTGTAAATAAAAACAACTGCTCAATATTTCGAACTTCAAAGTCAACATCTGGATCTGTCTGCAAAATCTCTTCTGCTCTATGTAAATCTTCCTGACAATTTTGAATCATTCTTCTGGATTCCTGATACCATTCCTCGTCCCTCTGTCCCTGCACCAGCAGAATCCCTCCATTGCACACCAGAGCATATTCTGGAATCTCCCCGCCCAAATCAATTCTCTGGTATTGTTCTATGGTTCTGGTGGTTGTGGGCACAAAAATCACCTGCTGCCGGATTTTCTGCAGCAATTCAATGGAATATTCCGTCATAAAGGAAATCTCCCTGCCTTGATACATTTCCACACATCGCTTTTTCCGGCCGATCTCATGTTTGTAGGAATAGATCAGCGTATGGTCCAAATCAGAATGGAATACCATCATAATTTCATTTCTCCATTTCATCCCAGTGGTATTATCGTTTTACGAAATTCTGCGTGCGCAACTCTATATTTTCTTCTAGTAGGAAGATACATTTACGCGTCAGCGTGACAAGGTCTTTCCTATAGAAGAAAAAACTGCCGCAGGCAGGGTGCAGATATTTCAAACACCTGCATCTTTGACTCACTGCGGCAGTCTCTTGCTATTTATCTTTCTACAATAACCTTTCGTGCCAGATCTACTGGAATCATGGTAACTGCCAGCAGAACTACTGCAATCCAGCCTGTAATGCCAAAGGGCACGCAGCTAAACATATTTCCGATCCAAGTGAACACTTCCACTGGAACCAGCGCTGCATTTACAATTAACGCCTGGACCAAAATAATGGTAAAAAATACCTTCAAAAATCCTGTGTTCTCATTCAATCCCTTGAAAATGCCAAACCTATCGTCACGTACATTAAATCCGTTAAACAAAGCGCTGACAATGAAGAGCACAAAGTAACCAGTCAAGTGCTGTTCTTCTGTCTCAAACAAATTCCGAAAGAAGGGCAGTTTCAGATACAGGAAGCTGATAAAGGTTAACCAGGCTCCCATGGTAATGATCTGGGCCATCATTTTTCTGCTTACGATATTCTCGTCTCTTCTTCTGGGCTTTTCATCCATATATTTTTTCAGAGCCGGTTCATTTCCCAGCATAATAGCCCCAAGGCCGTCCATCACCAGATTGACAAACAGAAGATGGGTTACCTTCAAAGGTTCTTCCACACCAAAAAACGGTGCGATTGCACTTACCACAACTGCCGCCACATTGATTACCAGCTGGAATTTACAGAACTTCAAAATGTTGTGATAAATCGTTCTGCCATACCAAATAGCGTCTTTGATGGACTTAAAATTGTCGTCTAAAATTACGATCTTTCCGGCTTCCTTAGCTGCTTCTGTTCCGCTTCCCATAGCAAATCCCACGTCTGCACGTTTCAGAGCCGGGGAGTCGTTGACGCCGTCTCCTGTCATTCCAACCACCAGATTCATTTCCTGACAGAGCCTTACCATTCTGGATTTGTCCGTAGGCAGCGCTCTTGCAATTACCCGGATATTAGGAATAATTTTCTTTACTTCCTCGTCTGACATTTCATTTAACTGAGCGGAAGAAAGCGCCCGGTCCGCCTCATTCTTGAGAAGTCCCGCATCTTTTGCAATGGCAACGGCTGTCTCCAGACGGTCTCCAGTAATCATAACTACCTGGATTCCGGCTTTCTGTACTTCCTCGATGGCTTCTCTGGCCTCCGGTCTCACATCATCCCGGATTCCCACTAGTCCAATAATGACAATATCATCATTGATCTTATTTTCTGTCAATTCTTTTTCTGAATAGCCAAAGGCCAGCACACGCATTGCCTTGGCAGCAAGCTCGTCAATTTTTCGATCCAGGGCTTCTTTGTTGATCTCTTTGATCTCGCCATTGGCGTCTAAATATTTTACGGCAGAAGCCAGCAGACGTTCCGGCGCTCCCTTGTAAAAGGTTTTTCCTTCGCTGCCAATTCTTGCCTGGCTGAACTTGTTGGTGGAGTTAAATCCCTGAGCTTTTGACACCACGCAGCCTTGATCTGCCTCCAGGGCCTGGAACGTCTCTTCTCCCAGGAATTTCATCAAAGCCTGATCGGTAGCGTTGCCGCCGATTACCCGGTGTTCCCCGTCAAACATAGACTGGGTATTTTTTCCGATGGCCAGGTTCAACAATCTTTTTACTTTTTCATGTTTTCCTAATTCTGAAATCTCAATGGAACTTCCATCTGCATTGAAAAAGTCCACGACTTCCAGCATTCCTTTTGTGATGGTTCCTGTCTTATCGCTGAACAGAATATTCAAAGATCCGGCAGTCTCAATACCCTCCGCTTTGCGCACCAGCACGTTGTGGTCTAACATCTTACTGGTATTCTGCATCAATACCAGGGATATCATCAAAGGCAGTCCTTCCGGCACTGCGCAGACAATAATTACCACTGCAAGAGAAACTGCCTCTACCAAGTCCTTGATCACTTCCTCAATTCCGATCGAGAAATATGCAGACACGCCTCCTGCTGAAACGATAAAGTACACGAAATACAACACCGCAATCACAACTGCTCCGATATAGCCAAAGGTGGAGATTTGCTTTGCCAGTTTGGAAAGTTTTACCTTCAGCGGAGAATCCGGTTCCTCTTCCTGCATCTCCTCCGCCATTTTTCCCATCATGGTTTTTAAGCCTACCTTCTGTACATCCAGCACGCCTTCTCCGTCAAAAACCACTGCTCCCCGGAACAGAGAATAAGAATCCACAAAAGTATCTCCTGTGATCTCTTCTGCCAGGGTAGTTTCCTGGGTAACCTCTGATTTTTTACACTCTTCTGCTTCCCCGTTCAAGGCGGAATTGTCCACGCTGAGTTTTCCAGAAATCAATACGCCGTCTGCCGGAATCTTATCTCCTGACTGAAGGAGTACTTTATCTCCTACCACTACGTGATCCACATCAATCACTGTGATCATCTGATTCCGATGCACCTTACATTGATCTTTCTTGGTATTTTCCTTTAATTCTCTGTACTTGGTATCACTTGCAACTCCTGTTTTCGCTGAGACAAAGGCTACGATCAATACTGCCACAATCGTTCCCAAAGGCTCGTAAATCTCTGCGTAGCCAAAAAAGAACATGACGATCATAAGCACCGCAATAGCCAGCAGAATCTTGATCATCGGATCCCCAAAAGTCTCCTTAAATTCTTCCCAGAAGGTAGTAGGTTCCGAATCCGGAATCTCATTAGATCCATGCTGCTCTCTGGAAATTTCTACTTCTTTATCTGTAAGTCCCTGAAATTTCATTCATATTTCTCCTTAATTTTTTCTGTCACAATCCATCCTCCATTTATGGAGGGATCTTTATGGAACATTAATTTTCCATTAACTATATCTGTTTACCAGATCGCCGACACTGACGTCATTGGTTCCCTGTCCGATGGCATTAAATTTCCATTCTCCATTATGCCGGTACACTTCCCCAAAGATCATAGCGGTCATGCCGGAATAGTCATCCGTCAGATTGTATCTGCACATTTCGTTGTTATTTCTGCCATCCACCAGCCGGATAAAGGCATTCTGTATCATTCCAAAATGCTGTTTCCGCTGAACTGCATGATAAATATTTACCACGATGACAATCCTGTCATAAGATTCCGGTACTTGAGAAAGATCTACCAAAATCTGCTCGTCATCCCCATCTCCGGCTCCCGTCAGGTTATCTCCCATATGCTGAATGGCTCCAGATACATGATGCAGATTTCCAAAATATACCACATCCTTTTTTGCCGCCACCTTACCGCCAGTTAACACCAGCGCCGAGGCGTCGCAGTCAATAGCCTTGGGCTTGGCTGAGAACAATCCCTTCTTCTGTCTCTGAGCCTCATCCCAGCCCAAACCGATTACAATCTTTGATAAGCCTGCATTGTCTTTGGATAGATTTACTTTCTGGCCTTTCTGCAAACTAATTGACATCTTTTCCTCCTATTCTACTTCCACGCCATAATTGGCGCAAAGTGCTGCAAGGCCCCCCTGATAACCGCTTCCAATTGCGTTAAACTTCCATTCATTTCCATTTTTATACAGCTCTCCAAACACTGCCGCTGTTTCAATAGAGAAATCTTCTCCCAGATCGTAACGCAGCAATTCCTCTCCAGTGCTTTCCTCATAAATACGGATAAAGGCATTGTTCACCTGGCCAAAATTCTGCCGGCGCTGTTCTGCCTCATAGATGGTGACTGTAAATGCAATTTTGGTAATATTTGCAGGTACCATAGACAAATCCACCCGGATCTGTTCATCATCTCCGTCTCCAGCCCCTGTCCGGTTATCTCCCATATGCAAAGCGCACCCAGAAGGATGCTGCAGATTCCCGAAAAATACAAAATCTTCCGACTGTGAAACTTTTCCCATATCTGTCAAAAGAAAGGCCGCTGTATCCAGGTCAAAATCTCCGCCTGTGTCAAACTGGTTCACATCCCAGCCTAAGCCTACGACAATTTTGGACAATCCTGGATTGTCTTTGGTCAGACTCACTTTCTGGCCCTTGGTTAAATTTACCGGCATATTCAAACCTCCTTATGCAACCTGGATTCCATAATGTCCGCAAAGAGCCGCAAGACCGCCCTGGAATCCGCTTCCAATTGCATTAAACTTCCATTCTCCGTTATTTCGATATAATTCGCCTACCACCACTGCAGTCTCAATGGAGAAATCTTCTCCCAAATCATAGCGGATCAATTCCTGGCCATTAGACTCGTCCACAATCCGAATAAAGGCATTAGAAACCTGGCCAAAGTTCTGCCGGCGTACATCAGAATCATAAATCGTTACTGTAAATGCAATCTTCTCAACATTGGCGGGAATTGCAGACAAATCCACCTGAATCTGCTCATCGTCTCCTTCCCCTTCTCCGGTCAGGTTATCGCCCATATGTTTTACTGAACTGCTGCTGTGCTCTAAATTGCCATAAAAAATAAATTCTTTTTCTGTGGGGCACTTTCCATCCTGTCCTAACATAAATGCCGCTGTATCTAAGTCAAAATCTGCACCGGAATCGAATGCATTCACATCCCAGCCTAAACCTACCATAATGTTTTTCAATCCAGGATTTCCTTTGGTTAAGTCAACTTTTTGTCCTTTGGTTAAATTAATTGGCATACTGTAACCTCCTTCGTCACTGATCTCTAATTTGTCTTGTTGGGCATATGATACATCCTGTTAAACTCTGTTTTAATATTTTCAAGTCTTGCCTGATCCTGTATACGCTGCTGTTTTGCATTTTCCTGAATCTGCTTCGTCTCGTCAATACCGTTTACAATGGTTCTCCAGGTTGTTTCCAGTGTCTCAATCTTAATGGAGCTGCCGGAAGCTAAGCGGGCAGTCATCTTAGACTGTTCTGCTGTATTCTTTGCATTTTTCAAAAGCATCTCATTGGTCTTCTCATCCAGCGCAGACATTGCCTCTGCCTGAATCCGCTGTCTCTTCAGCATAATTGCCTGTGCCAATGCTTGTTTAAATACTGGAAGCGTAATGATAAATGCTGAATTAATTTTTCTTACCAGATTCATATTGCTGAATTCCATGGTCTTTATCATTGGGATCGACTGCATTGCCACATTTTCTGCAGTCCTAAGATCCTGAGTTCTCTGTTCTAACATCATCAACGCCTGCTGCATACTCTGAATCTCAAATTGAATGGAATTATCTCCTGTGGCCGCCATGTCTGCCTGCCGCTGAGCTATGTAAGATTCCAGCTCCTGGCATCCCTGCTCTCCAGCCAGAATATACCGGACCAGCTCATGGTAATAATTGACATTTGCCTGAAACATCTGCTCCAGTTTACGGTTGGACTGGGTAATCTCTGATTCATACTGCTTCAGCTGCACATAGATCTTATCCACTTCGTCTCCCATAGTATGATACTTGGCTAAGATTTTATCCAGCTGTTTCCTCAGATTACCAAACATTTTTCCAAAAAGTCCTGGATTCTCTTTCAACTCCTCAATATCAAACTTTTCCATGATTTTTGCCAGAGTGTTCAGCATCTCACTGGAATCGTCAAGCTGCGACATGTTCATGCTGTTCAGCACCACATCGGAAGCCTTGGAAATCTCTTCTGCCGCCTCTGCTCCAAAGGTCACAATCGTTTCCAAATTGTGCACCTCTATAGTGCTGACAAGGGCGTCCACCTCCGGAGAATTGGTCAAGGCATCGTTCATCTGCTGACGATCCGCCACAATGTCGTACTGTTCTACTACTTCAATTTCGTTTTTGGTCTCCGGTACTACCGGCGCCTGCTGCAGGGCAGGTTTGCTAAAATCAAGTCCCATATTCAACTACCTCTCTTAAATATTTTATCGCGCCATGTTTGACGTGTATTTGATGGAATCCTGCCAAAATCCGGCGGCTGTAAATCATACATATAGGCGCCAATCTGGTGCTCTTCCATAATCTTCCGGTTAAAATGCTGCTCAATACTCTGATAACCTGTGGGTACAAAAAACACTACGTCAAAACCCGCCAGATTTAAGAAAGCCGCTAAAATAGAATCCTCTAGAGTAATCACCTGCTCTGTGGTATTGATATAAATAAATTTTGGATTCTTCCTGGTAAAATCAAATTTCTGTATCATCCGCAGTATCTCTTTTTTCATATTGAGAACCGTGGCAATAATCGTATACTCCATTCCATTTTCAAAGGTTCCCTTTATGATTTTTTGATCAATCAATAGCTGCAATTTATCTAAAATATGATCCTGTATCTCCTGCCGCAGAAATCCATACGGATAACAAGAGTGATTTTTAATCTTTGTCTTCTGTAGTTTTCCATTTTTAAAAAATTCTGTTACATGGGGCTTCACCGGGTTAACGTCCCGCCCGTCTATATAGGGCACCTGCTTTACTACCAAGGTATCTTCTGTAACCAGTTTTCGGATCTCGCTCCAGTACTCTCCTACAGACTCATGTTTTACCCCGGAGACCTTTGCAAAAATCACTGGAATATTCACAACTCCGTCTATGGTGCTGAAATTAGGCCGGTATTTTAATTCCTGGTCCCAGAGAAGTGAGATCTCTTCATACATGGTCTGCAGAGAAAGGGCATTGGCCTTTCCATACTGCTGATTCCGATAGATCCCGGAATCCTGATACATGATCTGATCTAACTCCCGCTCAGCGTGAAAGGCGGCTGTTCCCATGCGTATCTCAGAATTATCCCTCGGAAACCGCTCCACCGCCAAGGAATTGCTGTAATTGATCTCATAGAGCAGAGAATCTTTCAGACAGCAGGTCATATTCAAATTGGGATTTAAGATCAATATATCTATGGGAAGTCTTGCTAAAAACCGCAGAAACATGGCCTCATTTTCATTCTTACAGCCTCCCAGATAGATCAAACATCCAATCTGAGGCATTTTCCAATTAGAAAATAATTCGGACTGATACCGTTTCAGCCAGCACAGCAGATACACTGCTTTGTTGGTCAGTTTATTTAGATTCATTCCTGGAAGTTTGGATTCTTCCAACATCACATCTATAAATGATTTGTTCATCAAATGCTGCAGTTCCTGATTGGCAGTATATTTTATATTGCTTCCTGCCAGGTCCGCCAGCATTTGGTCCTGACTGCCATAATTCTTTCTGCGGATACCGTTGATCTCTTCCATAGAAGGTTTGTCAATGGTGTTCTCCAAAATCAACAGCTTTCGGCCGCTGTTTTTGACCTCCAACTGAAACTGAAACAGTTCATTCAGGTAAGTCAATTTGTCTTCTACCCCATTCATCCGGCAGAAACAATTGTAAAAAAGATTGGGATCTTCTCCCCGCATCCGTATATTGGTTCTAAAATCTTCCAGCCCCTTCCCTGTGATCCAGGCATTGGTACAATTCCAAAACTTGGGCTTCCCACCGTACAGCCGCTCTCTGTTTTGTTCCTTTATCATCTCCTCCTGCAGCTGACGCAGGCTGAATCCCTCTGGAAAAGGAGATAAGTCTTCCCCTTTCCATTCACGGGAAATTTGAGAAGTTATATCTAGTTTTAAGTAATTTGCGTCTCCGTGGCACTGTACCAGCAGAATATCGCATCCGGCCCCAGATAAAATCGCCATCAGCTTTAATTCATAATTGCTGATATCGCCCTGATACAATATTTTGGGAATCTGGCTCTCTCCTAACTGATTCACGATCCGCTCAAATTTGTAATAGAGCCAGCACATAAATTTAATGTAAGCGTTTCTCAGCATATTTTCATTTTTGCCTTCCCGCCGCATACGGTCTAAGGTATCATAAATGGAGAGAGACACCTGCTCTCTCTGCTGATCTTTCATCCGAGGAAGCCATTTTTTCAGACTGGCAGAGATAAATCCTGTGCTCATCTGAAATTCCATCCCCATAATCTCGCCATAATAAGCCAGATTTTTTTCATCGGGATTCGGTACTTTTCCCTCGATCACAACGCCTGTCCTTCTGGCCGCCTCATAATACTTCTGAATAAAATCCTTGATTTCCTGGCTGTAACCATTGATCCGATAGAAGAATACACAAGGTTCCTTTCGATTTTCCAGATTCAGAAAATAATCATTTAAGTTCTGAAGTTCTTTCTGCTCAAACATAGCTCTTAGGATCACCTTCAATATCTGTTCATTTTGTTTTTATTCATCACAAATCCAAGACCGGCTCCTACGACGCCGCCTATAATGTGGGTGAGATTTGACACGTTATCCCGCACAAATATCCCATCATAGACTTGCTGTCCAATATAGATCACCGCCACCAGAATAAATGTGATTGGTATCGTCCCCTCTTTCATACAGGTCAAAGAGGAAAGTAAAATCAAAGCAAATACCACACCGCTTGCCCCCAGCAATCCGACACCGGGGAACAAGATAAAATGAATCACTCCTGTAGTCAGCGCAGTTGCCAATATGACAAATAATAGATTCATGGACCCGTACTTTTCCTCCAGCAAAGGTCCCACCACCAGAATCAGCATGATATTTCCAAAAAAATGATCCCAGTTGGCATGGCCCAGCACATGGCCGAACATCCTCACATATGTCATGGGGTCCAACAGCGAAGAACGATAAACGCTGAAGAGCATGTGATTAGAAGCCCCTCTTGTGACCATATTTAAGATCATTGCCAAAAAACACAAGATCGTAAATCCCAATATGATAGGTGAGTTGAATGATAATTTTAATTTTCCATTGTCAGACATTGGTTTTTCTCCCTTTTCCTGCGATATGCTTTTCATTATAGCGTTTTTGGTATACTTTTTCAATGGATTTTATTTTATCCTTACGTTTTCACCTTTTTATACTCTTCCATATCTATGCTGCCAAAAGGTCTTGCTGCCTTTGGCAGCATAGACATCTTGCACAAAAAGTGTTTGGAAAGCTAGCTTTCCATGACACTTTTATGTGCAAAGTGTTCACATCACTTTGTGATGTGAACCTTTTGGCATTGCAAAATTGCAAATTACAAAATTCCAAAACTTAAATTACAAAAACCCCTGGACAAAGGTCTGTATGTACTCGTATCCCACCGCCAGATTGATATTCTGACCGTCGTCAAAGCCGGCGGTACTGATCCCGATCACCTCTCCATACATATTCAACACTGCCCCGCCGGAACTGCCGCTGGAAATAGGCGCTGTGAACTGAATCATATCTACATTTTCAATTACCCGGAACCCTGCAATAATTCCATCGGAAACAGAATTGAATAAGCCAAGAGGACTTCCAATGGCCACCACTTTCTGTCCCCGCACCAATTTCCGCTCTCCCTGGTAAATAGGAATAGGTTCCAGTCTTCGATCAATCCGTATTACTGCCAAATCCAGCACTGAATTGTATTTGATCATCTCATTGGTATGATAGATCTGCTCCTCCTCTTCGATTCTCACAGAATAATATCTGCCCCGGCAGGCCACATGGTTATTGGTGAGAATATAACCGTCCCGTCCGATCATAATCCCGGAACCGCCTCCTATGATATTGCCCCTGTCATCGTGAATCATAATCTGTACCACAGAAGAAGAGAAAAGAGCCAATTCTTCATAGGTAAGCTCCCGCTTTGGAATCCCTTCTCCGGTTCTGACAGTTTGAGGAGGCTGTGCTTTTCTGCCGCCTCCAGTCTGAGCAGACTGCTCCCTTCTGCTTCCGCTGTTTCGAGCGTTCAGCATATTCTGTGTTCTTCTGTCCCGCTCCGGCACCCGGACATTTACCACCGTATGAACAGCACCGCTTTGAGATTTCTGCTGCATCTCTGTCAAAACAGGCTCCCGCTGCAGGCTGGTCTTGACAGAGTTCCGTTCCCTTTTTCCGGCGTCAGCATCACGATTGCCGCAGTTATTCGGATCGTATTTTGGCACAGATAACGACTCTGTATCCTTAGTCACACATTTCTCAGACAACCCCAGCTTCTCCGCTTTCGGATCAATGTCGTCTTTTTCCTGCAGCAAAAGCACGTCAAATCCCAGCAGCGTAAGGAGATAACAAAACAAATATTCCTGCTGTTTACAGACCTCTGTAAATACCACTTTATTAGATCCTTCCGGCTCCCATCTTTCCAAAGGTTCCGCCACCGTTTGATCCAGCCAGTAAAAAAGCTTTACAATAAAATTTTTCTCTATGGACCCATTCATTCCAGGACGTTCCCTTGCCAACAGTCCCAGCACTTCCTGGCATCCTCTGGCCAGCACAGCGCTCAATTCCTGATTCTGCCCCGCTGACCTTGGAAATGCCTGCTGTTTTTTACAGCGGCTCCACTCCTCATAGCAGGCCCCATAGTAATCTGCATCTTGTATCCTGCTCAGCCGGGGCAGCCCTTGAAACCGATAATAAAAACTTCCGTCCTGTTGTTTTTTCTCTGTCAGCGCCTGGTCCATATGTTTTATTTCTCTCAATACCTTCTGATTTACGCCAATCACTCTGAAAAAATAAACGTCTTTACAGCCATGATTCATCCTTCCTTTTACATGTTCAAACTCCTCAATGGAAGATAATTTCACAGCATTACATCTGGTTTTAAAATCTTCTGTTCCCATATTGAAATCACCCTGTATTTAAAAGATAATTACGGTTCACATTCCCGCCAGTCTGAATCGACTTTCATAAGCTCCATGCAAACTATAGTTTTATTTTATCACACAGTCTCAAAAATATCTATTCTTTCCCAATAATTGTGCTATAATCAGAAGTGGCACATTTGCCAAAATTTAAAGTAAACAGGAGTAGTTTCCCATGAATCGATTGATTCCCGCCTACCATGTGGGCGCTCTTTTATATTGTCCCGCTAACAATGATAGCATTGTAAATTCCCTGGTTCAGGAAAAATTCGGAAAACAGTTTTCTCTGGCTCTATGTCTGGAAGACACCATACAGGACAATTGTGTGGCCGAAGCAGAAGAAACACTGATCGCTTCGATCCGTTCTCTAAAGGATTATCAGGCAGACCGTTCCTTTTTTCTGCCCAGCATCTTTATCCGAGTGCGTGAACCTCATCAGATCAACTCTCTGCTGGACCGGTTAGGAGATTCTGCAAAACTTATTTCTGGATTTAATATTCCAAAATTTTCTTTAGAAAATGCGAACTCTTATATCCAGATCATTCGAGATCTGAATCAAAACTCTCCCAGGCCAGTCTATATGATGCCGATTTTTGAGAGCCCCTCTTTGATCCCTCTTCTGGACAGGGCTTCTATTCTATACGAACTGAAAAGCCGATTAGATGAGATTTCTCAATATGTGCTAAATATCCGGGTAGGCGGCAACGACTTGTGCCATATGTTCGGTTTCCGCAGACACAGCAATGAGTCCATTCACAAGATCACGCCTGTGGCAAATATTTTTTCTGATATTCTCACTGTCTTTGGAATGGATTATGTGGTTTCTGGCCCTGTCTGGGAATATTACAGCGGGAAAAACTGGGACGCTGGCCTGCGCAAAGAATTAAACGATGACAGGTTATGCGGATTTATTGGAAAAACCGTGATCCATCCCAATCAAATCCCTCTGGTAAACGAGGCCTATAAAGTGCCCCTCAAAGATTACAATGATGCAAAGGCCATTTTGGACTGGGATCTTTCCTCTCCTTCTCTGGTTTCTGGCAGCATTGTAAAAGAACGTATGAATGAATATAAGACTCATGCCAACTGGGCAGTTCGAACCCTTCTGCTGGCAGACGCCTATGGTTTGAAATGATATTACGCCATTCTGATAAACCCTTTATGTATCTGCCAGTTTTCGAATCAGCCCGCAGGCTCTGTAATGTTTTAAAGGATAATATTCTACTGGCACATGTTTTTCCTCTGCCAATCTTACAATGTGTGCCAGAGACTTTTCCTCCTTGCAGCTGCAGTCAATCAATACTTTCCAAGGCACCCGCCGCAGCAACACTCTGGTAGTTTCTCCAATTCCAGGTTTTACCAGATTGATATCGGATATGCCAAATTCCTGGGCGATGGCTTCCACTTCCTCGGCACCATTTCCTCTCTTTTCCTTCTCTTTTTCTACTGTTCCATTTCTTATATCCTGTTTTAATTTTTCTCTTTTCCCTTCTTTTTCTACTGGATCTGATGAAAAGACAAATTCTTTTTCTATGGCTTCGATAAATTCATAGGAGAGATCGGAATCCTCCAATTCTCCATAATAAACTGCGCCGTGAAAATCATCTTTTCCAATGATATCTTCCCGCAGAAAGGTTCGGCTTACCAAACCGGATACGGTACAGTTCAGACAAGAGCTGGGAATCAGAATATCCTCATGAGTTCCGCACAGCTCTGTAATATCTGCCGGATCTGCCAGTACTGCAATGTCGGGGGAAACTCCCGGATACGCCGCTACATCTTTTTTCAATTCTCCAAAAATGGCTCCTTTTCCAATCCATCCATCTACAAATAAAAGATTTTCTGCCGGATACCTGTCCAGCAGAAATTTCATTGCATTCTCATCAATGCCTTTCCCACGAATAATAGAAATAGAATAGTGATCCACAGTAAGATGGTATTCTCTCTGTATATATCGTTTCAGCAGAATCCCCACAGGGGTGCCTGCCCGTGCCAAAGACACCAAAACCACCTGATCTCCCTTTTTTTCCAGAATCCTGCGGGCTAAGATCTCTACTGCCTCTGCAGTGGATTTGGCATAATGTTCCAAGGCCTCCTGGTATACTTCCATATATTTTTCACTGGGCACATACTCAATAGGCAGCATTTCACAATAATGTCTGCCCCCTTGTATGGCCTTCTCCCGTTCCTCTGTGGTCTGAGGCGCCACCAGTCCTGTAATATCTTTCAGCAGAAAAATCACATCACTTTTTTTATAAGAAGTCCTCATATCAACACCACCTGATCAGCTTAATATGTTTACTGCCGCTTGCGCCTATGGCGTGCTGCAGTGAATTCCATCCTTCTGAATCTATAGGCTCTGCATCGGTCACAACCAACACAAGATCGCTGGCCTTCAGATCATAGAGATAAGTCCTGCGCTCTGAATCGTACAAACTTGCCAGCTCATATCGTTCCTTTAAGGGATATTCTGGCTCCTGGCTGACCGCAATGGGACTTCGGGTGGTGGCATGACACTTTACCTGCTTCCCCAATCCCTGAATTGCCCTGGCAAGATACAAGGCAGGATACATAAATTCCTCCGTCCCAAGAACCAGAATGTTCTGCTCCCCTTCCTTCGGAATTTTCTGAGAAACCTCCCGCCGCATTGACTCACATGCCTGCCTATAATCTGCCCCTTTATGAAGCCTTCTGCCATTGACAGGATGGAAGGCAGGTACATTGCTTTTTGTACTCATATCATTGCATCCCAGAACAATTTCTTCAAACTCTGTAAAGGAACCTGTGATGGGATCTGTATTTTTCTCATGGTATCTCCCATTCCCTGCATACCTCTCAGCAATTTCCCCATATCTGCTGTGATCTGTCTTTACCAGATACAGGATATCAATTTTCTGCTCCTGATAAATCCTCTGGGACTCCTGATTCATTCCATTTAGCAGAGAGGCCGCGGAAAACATAAGTTCTTTTTCATAGGTTTCCCGTATCAGCCGAACGATTTTCCCAATAGTATTTCCAGTGGTCACTTCATCTTCCACAAAAACAATCCGGTCAATCTGAGGAAGAATCTGATCCAAATCATTTTTTACCAGTTTCTGTTCCGTCGCATGACTGTGAGATTCTGAGAAATACAAATATTCCACAGAAGGAATCTGCTCCCGTGTGGTCTGCATATAATAAGTGTCAAGCTGTATAGCCAGGGCTTCGCCGATGGCAGTAGCCGTCTCAGCAAAACCAATCAATAACAGTCGTTCTTTTTGATAGCGGTTTCTCACCTGCTCTCCCAGAGCTTCAAACATTTCCAGGGCTTTCTCAGGGTCCACAGGGATATGTTTCCCCTGATATGGATTCACCACCAGATAATTTCGTTTCGTATTGTTTTCTCTCTTTGCTATGACAGCCAGTTTTTCTGTATACATGGTACCTCCCTGGACCCATCTGTCTTATGGACCGCCTCTCAGATTCAAATATCAAAAACGCCTTTTGACGCCTGAACTCTATTTTACATGAAATCCCCGGTTCTCACAAGTATCAGAAAAAAGTTTCCCCTGTCTTAATGAAACTCCCGCACCAAAATCTGGCTTTTTTCCAAAAATTCCTCAATCGTATGAAATCCCAAACGGGCAAGCAGTTCTGGCACAAAGGGATTTTCCAAAGGACTTTGATATTCTGCTTCCTCGCCGTAACGTTCCACATTTGCCCGTCCTTCTTCTTTTCCAATCAAAACTTTCGGTCCGCCCACACATCCCCCCTGGCATCCCATTCCCTCAAAAAAGTTGGCCTCTGTCTCTCCCTTTTTGATCCGTTCAATCATCTCCCTGCAGGCCAACACTCCGTCTGCCTGCTCTGCACGGACTTCGATCTTCCGGTCGGGGCGCAATTGTTTCACCGTAAGTTTCACCGCCTCACTGACGCCTCCTGTTTTGGCATAGATACGCCCGGCTTTTGAAGAGTGCTCTTTCTCATCTTCCCCTAACTCCTCTGGATGAATCTCCGCCGCCTGAAACATCTCCTGTACCTCCTGAAAGGTCAGCACATAATCTACCGCATCTGCAATATCCGGCTCTCTGGCCTCCTTTTTCTTGGCCATACAAGGACCTACAAAAACTGTCACAGCTTCTGGATGGAGTTCTTTCACCACCCGGCCCGCCGCAATCATAGGTGATACCGCCCCTGGCACATGAGGCATCAATTCCTGATAGATCTTTCGGATCATGGCAATCCACACTGGACAACAGCAGCTAGTCAATTGATAATCCTGCTCCTGCTGAATATTGGCGTCAAATTCCAAAGCTTCCTTTAAAGTCAGAATATCCGCAAAAACTGCCACCTCGATCACACCTTGAAATCCCATGGCCTTAAATGCTGTCCGAAGTTTCCCCATAGTGACTTCTTTTCCAAACTGTCCCAAAAAAGCCGGGGCGATCAATGCATATACTTCCCGCTCCTTCCCGCGGATGGCCCGAAGCACTGGAAGCACTTCTTTATTGGCCGCCAGTCTCTCCAGCTTGCAGGCTTCCACACAAGCTCCGCAGCCTGTACACTTTTCCTTATTAATGTGTACCTTTCCTTCCTCATCCTGCTCAAAGGCGTCAAAAATACAGCTGTTCTCGCAAGCCCGCTCATAGGCGCACTGCTCACATTCCTCTGCAAAAATCACCGGCGCATGTTTTTCCGGATGCAGCAGACAGTCCATATGATATGGATCGTATTCCTCCAACATGCGCCCTTTGCCTGCTTCCTGCTCTAAAATGTCCAGATATAGCTGGTGAAATGTTTTCATCTTCGTCCCTCATTTCTGTTTTTTTCTTAGTATTGACAAAAATAAAGAGAAAAAAACATTCATTGGAAAGTCTTATGCGTAATGATATTTCTTTCTTTTTGCTGCAAAAAAAATTCCTGTCACAATCACAGACAAAGATTCTGCCGCCACAATTGCCAGCCAGATTCCATCCATACCAAAAAGCATTGGCAGAACTGTCACCATAAGGATCTGAAAAACTAACGTCCGCAAAAAAGAAATAGCTGCAGAAATCAATCCATTCCCAAGAGCAGTAAAAAGAGCAGACCCCCAGACATTGATTCCCATCACAGAAAAAGCCAATGCATACAACCGAAATCCATGACAAGTCATTTCAGACAGCTCTGCATCATATCCTGCAAAAATATCCACCAAAGGCACTGCCAAAAATTCTGCCAGCAAGGTCAATAAAATACCTGCTGTTCCCATGAGAATCAGACTTTTGGAAAAAAGGCTCTTCAGTTCTTTTTGATTGCCGGCCCCATAATGATAACCCACCACAGGGCTGCTGCCGATGGCATATCCAAAATAAATGGCCATAAAAGTAAAGTTTACATACATAATGATCCCATAAGCTGCAATTCCATTTTCTCCTGCAAGCCGCATAAGCTGAAAATTATACAAAATATTGATCAGCGATGTAGACAGATTCGTCACCATCTCGGAAGACCCGTTTCCAAAAGTTTTCAATATTATCCTTGTGTGAATTTTTGTTCTAGTCAATCGAAGCAGGCTGTCATTCTTTCTTGCAAAATAAAACAGCGGAACAATTCCTCCCACAATCTGTCCCAGAGCTGTGGCAACAGCCGCTCCTGCAATTCCCCAGTGAAACACCGCAATAAACAGATAATCCAGCGTCATATTGGTGCCTCCTGCCAAGAGAGAGATTTTCAAACTTAAGCCGGGTTTTTCTGCTGTCACAAAAAAACTTTGAAAAATATTCTGCAGTACAAAAGACGTCAAAGCAACAGCCAGAATTCGGCTGTAGACCACACAGTTTTCCAACAGCTCTCCCTCTGCCCCCAAAGCGGCGGAAATGGGTCTGGCAAAGACAAATCCAATGACAGATAACATAAGGCTTAAAAGAACTGCAAAATACACTAACACAGAAAAATACTGGTTAGCCTCTTCTCTCTTCCCCTCTCCCAAAACCTTTGATACTACCGCGCTTCCTCCTGTTCCAATCATAATTCCGACGGAACCGAAAGCCATACAGACCGGCATAATCAAATTTACTGCTGCAAAGGGCGTTTTTCCCACATAATTTGACACAAAAAATCCATCTACAATACTGTACAGAGACACACAGATCATCATCAATACAGGAGACAACACAAAACGAAGCAGCTTCCTGTAAGTGAAATGGTCTGATAACTGTATCCTCATCTTATTTCTTTCCTGCCCCATCTCCCATTTCCTCTCTTACTTTCTTTTGAAAAATTTCCAAATACTTTTTCATCAGCCCCAGCAATTCCCGGCTTTCTTCCAGAGACATCTCTGAAAAAACCTCTTTTTCCATCTCCATTACTGGAAACACTTTCTCTTCCACAAATTTTTGTCCAGCTTTGGTAAAATAAATATGTTTATCTCTTCCTCTGCCCTCTTCCAAAGAAAGATATCCTTTTTCTTTTAGATTTTGAATAGATGAATTCACTGTCTGTTTGCTGATAGAATAACGCTTTGCAATTTCTTTCTGCAGACATCCGTCTCCCATCTCCAGAATTCCGTACAAAATGAAAAAGGCGCTGTCTGACATCCCTGCTTTTACTGCCAGATCATGATAAATTTTATCCATCTCCCTATATAAACGGTTAAATTCTTCCAAATGTTCTCCTTGATTGTATTTCATCTTTTCCCTCCTTATCATAAGTCCGAAATCGGACAAATATATTATAATCCGATTTCGGACTTATGTCAAGACGGGGATGGAGGGTTTCTTGAAAATAAAATTAATGTCCGCCAGTCGTTGACAGTTTCTATCTTTTTTGATAAAATCGAGGGAATAACAAAAAAATCAAATCGTTTCTATGCAAACTTTATGGACAAGAATGGATTTCAAAGAAAGAGAGGAAAAAAATGGGTACAATTATTGGCGAAGGAATCACATTTGACGACGTATTATTAGTTCCTGCATATTCAGAAGTCACACCGAATATGGTGGATCTGTCTACGAACCTGACCAAAACAATACGGCTGAATATTCCGATGATGAGCGCGAGCATGGACACTGTAACGGAACACAGAATGGCAATTGCCATGGCCCGTCAAGGCGGTATTGGAATCATCCACAAAAACATGTCGATTACAGCCCAGGCTGAGGAAGTAGATAAGGTGAAACGTTCTGAAAATGGGGTCATCACCGATCCTTTCTCCCTTTCTCCTGAACATACGCTGCAGGATGCAGACCAATTGATGGCAAAGTTCCGGATCTCCGGCGTTCCAGTTACGGAAAATGGAAAATTAGTAGGTATTATTACCAACCGGGATCTAAAATTCGAAGAAGACTTCTCTAAAAAAATTAAGGAATCTATGACCTCAGAAGATTTAGTGACAGCCAGAGAAGGAATCACTTTGGAGGAAGCAAAAACCATTCTGGCCAAAGCCCGGAAGGAAAAACTTCCTATTGTAGACGAGAATTTTAATCTCAAAGGCCTCATCACCATCAAAGACATTGAAAAACAGATCAAATATCCTCTGTCTGCCAAGGACGCACAGGGCAGGCTGCTCTGCGGCGCAGGCGTTGGAATCACTGCAAATATGATGGATCGGGTGGAAGCTCTTGTAAAGGCCAAAGTAGACGTCATCGTTGTGGATTCTGCCCACGGACATTCCAAAAATATTTTGGAGGCAGTAAGACAGATTAAGTCCACTTATCCCGACCTGCAGGTAATCGCCGGAAACATTGCCACTGCCGAGGCTACCAAAGCTTTGATCGAGGCCGGAGCGGATGCGGTAAAAGTGGGAATCGGACCTGGATCTATCTGTACTACCCGTGTGGTAGCAGGAATCGGCGTTCCTCAGATCACTGCCATTATGAATTGCCATAACGCAGCAAAAGAGTACGGTATCCCTATCATTGCAGACGGCGGCATCAAGTACTCCGGCGATATGACAAAAGCAATTGCCGCAGGAGCAAATGTATGTATGATGGGAAGTATTTTTGCCGGCTGTGACGAAAGTCCTGGAACCTTTGAATTATATCAAGGAAGAAAATACAAAGTATACCGGGGCATGGGCTCTCTTGCCGCCATGGAAAATGGCTCTAAGGACCGTTACTTCCAGCAGGATGCAAAAAAACTGGTGCCTGAAGGCGTGGAAGGCCGCGTTGCCTATAAGGGAACCGTGGAAGATACTGTCTTCCAGCTGATCGGCGGTCTTCGTTCTGGTATGGGTTACTGCGGAGCCTCCACCATTGAAGTTTTAAAAGAGACGGGACAGTTTATTAAAATTTCTGCCGCTTCCCTGAAAGAAAGCCATCCTCATGACATTCATATTACCAAGGAAGCCCCCAATTACAGTATTGATGAATAATTTGAAAAAACCATTAGGGGGACATCCGCCCCGGTGAGATAATCCTGTAAGAAAATATAAAATTCCTACAACATATCGGATATTTTTGATATGTTGTAGGAATTTCTTAATTTGCAGTTGGTTTTCTCATTTTCTATCTCTATTCTGCTTTTCCGCAGCCTTAAGGATTCTTTTTATCTTTGCTGTTTGTCTGGTTAGTGTCCTGTTTATTTCCATTTGTCTTGTCGGTATTGTTTGTATTATTATCGTTTCCATCTGTCAGATCTTCCACGCCATCTTTCACATCATCGCCAAGATCTTCCACACCGTCTACAATATCATCACCTACATCTTCCACATCATCCGTTAATGTTCCATTCTGTTTTTTGTCCGTATTGGTTCCATTGGTGTTTGTATTATTGTTATTGGTATTGTTATCATTGGTGTTTGTGTCCTTGTTATTGGTTCCATTGGTTCCATTTCCATTGTCGCCGCTGCCTGGATTCTCATTTTCTGTGGTATTATCATCCATGGTTCCATTGTTATTGGCTCCGCAGGCAGTTACGCTTCCTAATACCAGAATCAGCAAACATCCCATCAAAAGTTTTTTAAACTGCTTCATAATAAAATCTCCTTTTCCATAAAATTTTCTTTCGCTATATTAATTTGAACAAAATTTTCAAATTTATACCTGTTTGTTTATTTTTTCATTTTGGGCTGGAACACCAAACTTGCCAGATATCCAAACACAAGAGCCGCTGAGATTCCCACTGCGCTTGCTGTAAATCCGCCCATAAAAATTCCGATAAATCCATCGGTTTTTACTGATTCCTGAATTCCCTGCCAAAGAGTATTGCCAAATCCCAGCAACGGAACGCTGGCGCCTGCCCCTGCAAATTCTCGAAAAGGCTCATAGATCTGAAGAGCTCCCAACACTGCTCCGCTGCATACCAGCAGCACCATAATCCGTCCCGGCAGCATTTTTGTTTTTTCCATCAATATCTGAGTCAGCGCGCAGATCAATCCGCCCACCCAGAAAGCATTGATATAATCCATCTGATTTCCTCCTGTTTTATTTGCACACTCGATTCCCTTCAAAAAAGATATCCCATATCTTATCGTATTCTAAAACTATAACCTACAGCTTATCATGCTCTGACGCTAAGCGGCATGTTCTATGACCACTCCATGGGCAATTCCCGGCACGCTCTGTCCCTCGTTGAAGCTGACGGTAGACAGCAAGGCTCCTGTAGGCACAAACAGTACCCGCCGATAGATTCCTTTTTCCAATTTCGGCAAAATATAAGCGCTTAAAGTCACTGCAGAACATCCGCAGCCGCTGCCGCCTGCGTTGGTGTTCTGTGTTTCACTGTCAAAAATTTCAATCCCACAGTCCATGTGCACACCAGAGATATCATAGCCCTTTTCTTTTAGAAGATCAATTAGAATCTCCTGTCCTACCGTTCCCAAATCCCCGGTGATAATCTTATCATAATCTTCTGGTTTCCGTTTAAAATCAGTTAAATTCTGATAAATGGTATCGCAGGCCGCCGGGGCCATGGCCGCCCCCATGTTCATGGAATCTTTCACGCCGTAGTCCACCACTTTTCCTGTGGTGATTCCAGTAATCCGCAGATGGCTTCGTCTGACTCCAAGTACAAAGGCTCCGCTTCCAGTGACCGTCCAGGTAGCTGATAGGGGCCTTTGATTGGCATACTCCAGGGGAAATCGAAACTGTTTCTCCGCACTGGCAAAGTGGCTGGAGGTAACCGCCAGCACATTGTCCCCATATCCTGCCGCCACTGCCATGGCTGCCAGGGACAAAGATTCGCCTGCAGTGGAACAGGCGCCGTACAATCCGAACAGAGGAACGTTCAGCTCCATTAAGCCAAAAGTTGTGGCAATACTCTGCCCCAGCAGATCTCCTCCAAAAATATACCGGATATGCTCTTTTTTTAGATTTGCTTTTCCTAAGGCAAGTACTGCCGCTTCCTTCTGAAGGGTGCTTTCCGCTTCCTCCCAGCTGTCCTCACCAAACTTGTCATCGGAACCTACCACATCAAATAATTTTCCCAGCGGACCTTCTCCCTCTTTCGTACCCACAATGCTGGCGCTGCTCTGAATATAAGGCGCCTGTTCAAATTGGATACTCTGCGTCCCAACTGTCTGTGACATAATATCTCCTCCTGCTCTTTATTTTCTGCTTTTATTATGTCCTGTTTTCCATTTTTCATCCATTTTCCTTTTGACGCCCTAATTCTGATAGGAAACCCAGAAGAATTTTCGAACAAAGTGGGCAGGCCCACTTCATCTCCCCTAACCCCTCACTCATGAGGGGCCTGGACACTTTGCGCGCCCAGCACAATTGCGAAGCAATATTTTACCTCTTGTGCGAGTGCGCATATTATTTTTCTCTTATAGGAAAGATACTT
>JAAWBG010000051.1 GCA_022792535.1 Lachnospiraceae bacterium | reverse complement strand
GAAAAGGAGTAAACAGGGTGAAACTGGAATTGTTTCTGGTTTCTATTGGTCATAATCTCTATAAATTCAGGAATAAAAAGATGCGGCTCCCGGAAGCAGCATAAAAAGCAGAGAGGCTATTCCAGGGGGAAAGGGGGAGGTCTACGCTTTTTTAAGATAGAGCTGAATTTTTAAGACAAAAAAGAGGAGCTGTGAAAAATGGTGTTTCAATCACTCCATTTTTTCACAGCCCCTATATTTACTTTACTGCATTGGTTCATTCGTTGATATTCCGATAAATATTCCCGTAAATGATCTGTTGTCATATGCGTTACATGAACTGCCAATTTTTCAAGCATTTTCTTTAAAGTTGTTTTATAATATTTGATAGTTTTTTCACTACACCCCTCTACCTTTTTTGCAGCTAAAAATTTACTCAATAACTCTTCATTTGTATATTCATTTTGAAACATTAAATCTTCATCCGCTGTTATTTCCACGTTCCACATGCAATGTTCTAATACATAATGCAGTCTCTCCAGTTGTGCATTATCCAATATTCCTAACATTTCCTGCTCAATTCTCATAATAATTTGTTTTTTCATGCCGATATACCTCTCTTTCGTATCATATACCAACATTTTACAACATTATTAATCTGTAACCTACGCTAAAAGTATTTTTCCTTCTTTATAGCACGCCGCTATATAATCTCTTGATTGATAGTATAAATCAGAATTGAAATTTAAAATTCTGTCTGCAAGCCACGATTCATAAACCGCTTTAATTCCAATAACTACGTCCGCATTTTCATAGCAGTCTTCTATCAGTCGTGCAAATACTTCTCCTATATCCCAGTAGTCAGGAAGCGAATATTGGCAATTTGACAAATTATCATAATTTCCTTCTACAATATCATTTCTTTGTATAAAATCATCTGCAACTTTTTCTATTGGTTCACAGTGGAAAATATCAGCATAATCATAAATACGCTTTACATCATCCCCTAACCTATTTACAACGTCACCTCTGTTATTCTTGGTTTCCCTTGCAATATATTCTATAAGACTACAAACATAAAATAAATTATTATCATTCTTCATGTACTAACACCCCTTCTAAAAACCTTAACGTTGCTAAAGCTCTTGCCGTATGAAAACTAATTTGATGTGTGGGATACTTAAATTTAGCCAACTCCCAAAATGCTTTCCTTGAGTATTTTCCATCAATGAAACCCTGCACATAATTATAAATCGTATCATCTGCCATAGGCCCCTCTACAATATCGTAATTGTGAGCTTTCCCACTCCTACAATCTACAATAAAATCCAACCATTCCTCTGTCATCTTTTCAAATATGAGAATATTCAATTCCCGATTTGGCGTATATTCATAAAGACTGATATATCCTTCTCCACCAAACCTCGTTGCCCATCGCTTTGCCTGTTTTTCCATAATAGTACAATAAAAACCAAAATAAAAATCTTTATTATATTTTGTTATCTTAATTTCTGGCATCTCCACAATCTGGGAACTCCCATGGTAAATAACTATTTTCTCCATATCTTATTTCCTTTACCCAAAATACTGCTGCATTAATGATTTTTTTAATATTTCTAACTTTTCCAGGCTTTTTTTAACTGCCAATTTTGATTTGTCGGTCTGATTAAAAAAGTCTAAAAACTGTAATTGCAATTCCATGTCGGGCAAATAAACCTTAATACTCTGCAATTCTTGTGCATTGATATTAGCTTGATTTACTGCCCCCTTTGCCATAGAACGCAATATAGCTTTTAATGCTTCAAGATTCATATACTCTGAAAGCACTTCTGGCAATAATCTTTCATTAAGCCTTACACGAATAATATAGCCTGCGATAACCATATCCTCTGGCAAATCGAAAACCGCAGTTTTTCCGACCAGCTCTACACTATTAGTTCTGTTAAAAAGAACGTCTCCCTTTCTAACAACGCATTTTTCAATTTCATCATCTGAAATATCAATATATTTCAAATCATTCAAATCTAAATGCCCATCAACCGTGAGGTTATTCATCCGTAAATATGGATATCTGCCACCTTCAACAGCAGGTTTACTTGTTCCATATCTTACCTCTGTAACTACATCGCCAATTGCGACAACTTCCCATCCTTTAGGATTCTTTATCGGATCACCAAAGAGTTCGACAAATCGGGATTTTATTAATTCATCATATTTATTTTCCAGTTGTTTTAAACGCTTATATAGTAAATCCACCCTGTCAATTTTTTTCACTATATTTTTTTGCTCTTCCACACTCGGCAAATTGATAGAAAAATTTTTCAACGCAGAAAATTTTAGATTATCTCTAACACTTCCATTTGCCATAAACTTTATATATGATTTAGCAATATCACTTTTCAGGTAATGTAATAGATATTGCTGCTCAATCCCTTTTTTTACTTGAAATACCACGTACAATGGACTGACAAGAACTTTATTTTCTGCTTTTTGCCAATCAATAGAGCCTACATTTATTCTGGAAGGATTATATGCAAAATATCCATAGGGAACTATTTTATAATTACTTTTATCTCTACTTGACACGTCTTTGCTAAAATACCCTCTGCAAAATCCTTCTTCATTCGTAACGCTATAAACAGGTACCTTCTCTTTCCCTGTATTTTTTTCAGAATATTCCTTTATATAATCGCCCAATTTTACTACTTTCATTACAGCATCCCCTCCAACTCATGGATTCCCTCTGAAATCTCTTTCTGAAGTTCTTTGATCTCCGCAATTATCTCACTAGTCGGCGGATACTCCACTGGAATATATTCTATCTCTTTATATTTATTGATTGACAAATCATAACCATTTGAAACAATTTCCTCTTTTGAAACCAAAAAACTTTGTTCTGTTCTTGCCCTCTCCTCTTCTTTTTCCAAAAAATGAAATCTTTCAATAATATCGGGAATATCGTTTTCAGATATCTCAGAACGTTTATCATCCAACGTAAATCCATCTGCTTTCATATCATAAAACCACACATGATCTGTCCCGCCAGCCCCCGTCTTAGTAAAAACTAAAACTGCTGTTGATACTCCTGCATATGGCTTGAACACTCCTGATGGCATGGAAATTACTGCCTGTAATTTATGATTTTCTACTAATTCTTTTCTGATAGATTTGTGAGCCTTACTGCTTCCAAACAATACGCCATCTGGCACAATACAGGCGCACCTTCCCCCTGTTTTCAACAAACGAAGAAATAGGGCCAAAAATAGTAATTCTGTCTTTTTCGTATTCGTGACAGCTTTCAGATCATCATTGATACTCTCCGCATCAATTGTTCCTTTAAATGGTGGATTTGCCAGACAAATCGTATATTTACTGCTTATCTGGTTCTGTTTGGAAACACTGTCTTTATAATCAATTTCTGGATTCGTAATGGAATGCAGCATCAGGTTCATTGCTGAAATTCTTAACATTGTGTGATCTGTATCAAATCCTGTAAACGCCTTACTCGTATAATTTTCCCATTGCTCGTTTGTCATAGTATCCTCATATTTTTTTCTGATATATTCCGATGCAGATACTAAAAATCCAGCGGTACCGCATGCCGGATCTACAATATAGTCATCCGGGGTCGGTGCTAACAATTCCACCATCATCTCTCTGATATGCTTTGGCGTTCTGAATTGACCATTTTGCCCTGCTGTCGCTAATTTCCCCAGCATATACTCATATAGATCGCCCTGCATATCCAGATCTTCAATATCATGTTCATACAAATCATCAAGACCTGTAATGATCTTTTGCAGCACTTGAGGCGTCGGAATCAAAAAGGAAGCATCTTCCATATATTTTGAAAAGGCAGTTCTACCATCTTCTCCCTTCCCATCACTATCTAAAATTTCTATCAATTCGCCCATTTCATTAAAATCCGGTAATTGACCAGATTTCATTTTCTTTATAGCTGGAAAAACTCTTTGTGATACGATATCAAAAATATCACGAGAATCTTTTTCTTTAAATTTACTCCATCGCATGGATTGGCCTATTTCTGATTGGGGAAATATTTTATCCATTTTCTGACCTGTCATATTTTCAAACTCTTCATTTTCAAATTCTTTCTCATCCAGAGAACGAATAAACATCAAATAGGTCAACTGTTCTATCACCGTTAAAGGATTTGTAATTCCACCTGCCCAAATATCCGTCCAAATCTTATCAATTTTATTTTTAATCTCTCCTGTAATCATAAAACCCTCTTCTTCTCTAACCTTTCCTTCCATTTTCATCTTCTGTTTTGTTTCAATTGCATTTTTCCCATCAAAACAATTGTTCTATCTCCTATATCCTATCATACAATCTCCCGTTTTTCAAACTCCTAAACCGTAAGCTCAATCTGATTCCCCTCAACCGCCACGACGCAACTTTCATAATATCCATCGCCGGTAATTCTGGGTCCGCTGACAACTTCATACCCATCCTCTTTTAATTGCAATGTCAATGCATCCACTTTTTCTCTGCTTCCCACACTGAAAGCAAGATGAATCCATCCGGTTCGGTAAAGTGATTTTTCGGCGTCATCCAAACCTGGCTTATTCATAATCTCAAGTCTCGCACCATCTTCAAAGGTTAAAAAATAAGATCTGAACTCTGTCTTTTTATTGTGATACATAGCATTTGACTCTGCACCCAGATAGGTTTCAAAAAACTTTTTTGTATTTTCCAAATCCTTAACATACATAGCAACATGTTCTATTTTCATACAACTACTCCTTTCTCTCATCATAGCACGATATGTATATGTGAAAAATAAAGTGCGTAGTCAGTCTTCTTCCAACTTACGCACTTTATCATAGTATTGCTCTCTTCTCCATAAGGAGAAATCTCAACTTTAATTAGAGCGCTCCATACTGTGCAAAATAATTCATACAGTATTCCAAAATACCCATACAGGCGGCAAAACCAGTCAGCAGGATCACAAGAAAAATAGCTCCTTTGTCATATCTTAGAATCTCTTCCTGCTCCTCTTTCCTCCGCATGTTTGAGGCAATCATTTCACCGCCCAGCGCAAGCAGGATCAAAGGCCAGAGCTTCATGATAACTCCAAAAGTCAAAGGCGGATAAACCATGTGCACCAGAAACAGAATCCCAAAAAATATCATTAAGATCCCGCAGGTGATACTTCCAACTCTTCTGGTTTTCATTTCATCAAATCCTCCTCTTCTTTTTTCTCTAATTCTTTTTTCTTACCCTGAATCAGCCGAATGCCTCCTAAAATCAACAGAACGCTTATCAAAATCTGAGGAACACCGTCCATAATATTCCAATAGAACTCACTTGGAATCAGCCAATGCAGGTACCCCATAAAGTTGTTCCACAGCATAACAATTCCCATAATAATCAAGATTCCTGCCAAAACATTTCGATTCCATTTTTCCACTGGAAAGACCCGGTTCAGATGAAATGCATAGTCGTCTTCCAGTGCATAAAATTCTTCATCCGACATGCCCCGTATATTGTGCACATTGAAAAAGCTGTAACACCATAAAATCGGAAGAACAAACAGCACTTGATCAATATTCAAAAACGATGCGAAAAATATCAGCATCCAGAATACAGCCATAATGCTGATTCCCTGTTTCATAAATCCCATATACATTTCTCCTGCCCCCGGCACTAGAGAAAAGCAAAAGGCTAAAAATCCATTTCTCTTTTTTGTCATCTCGTTACCTCCTGGTTTCTTTCATTTTCAGAATCATTCATTTCTATACGGAAAATTCCGCTGCTCAGATCATTCAGCATATTTGTGATCTCCCGGCTTCTCTGCCGGAGTCTGCCTGTGATATTTCCCTTTTCCCTGTCTTCTTTTTTCTTACGCACTTCTTCCTGGCGTTCTTTCATCTGTTCGACCCGCTGATTCTCAGACACTTTTAGGTTCATATCTGGTATATTGGCAGTAACCATCAGCAAAAATATAGATGCCATCACTGCAAGGCCTACCTTTAAGCTGTACATCATAAACTGCACCTGTCTGGAAGTCTCTTTCCATTTTACAGATGCCTGCACATCCATCTGCTTCGTCCGCTCCATAATCTCTTCTTTTAAATATCCAGGCGGCTCTTCTAAAAAGTCTGGTTCCTGAAGCATCTCTTCCATCCAGTTTCCAAATTGCTGGGCACAGAAGGTGCAGGCCCCGATATGGCCAAGAAACTCTTTCTCTTCCGGCTCCCTCAGTTCCCCTTTCTGCCAGTCGCAGAAAAGTTTCTGAGTAATATGTGCAGATGGCAGCTTTTTATCTGTTTCTTCTCTTGGTTCCACATTTTTCCTTGTCATCCTGCAGCCCTCCCTTCCATGATTTTTCGGATCATTGCTTTTGCTCGGTAAATCTGGGTCTGAACGGTCTTAATTCCCTTTTCAGATTCCTCTGCAATTTCTCTGGCTGTTTTTTCCCGGTAAAAATGTTCTGTGGCAACTTCCTTATAAGGGCTTTTCAGGCTTTGACAGATAGTGTAAACATATTCTTTTGATTCCTGTTGTAAATAAGCCTCTTCCGGACTTGCCTTTTCATCCTTTAATTCTTCAAAATACGTATCTTCTTTGGGCTCGCTGCGCCTTCCGGCATTTTTTAGAAAATCGAGACCTTTATTTGTTGCAATTTTACAGATCCATGCCTTTTCATAATCTCTCTGAAAGGTGGCAAGATTTTTATAAATAGACAAAAAAGTTTCCTGGGTCAAATCTTCTGCGTCAAATTGGTTGCCTGTCATCTTAAAACAAATCGAATATACCAGTCTCTCATATGTATCTAACAGATAACCAAAATACTCTTCTTTATCGATTCTATCCGCCTCCTTCCTTGTTTCACTACCTGTTCATTATACTATAACGAATCTGTCGGAAAATAGTCTTCAAGATTTTTAAAAATTTTTTGTCTTATAAGATTAAGTCGCAAACAGGTGAATTCTATAATAAAAAGAAGCTACTGTCTGCAGCAGCCTCTTTTCTCAGTTTTTATGCATCTTATGAATAAGTTGATCTAAAAATTCGAAATCAATTTTTTGCTGATTTCCACTCCTGAAGGAGTGGCGGCTAATCCGCCTTCTCCAGTTTCTTTCAGGGAGCAGGGAAGGACCATTCCTATAGTCCGCATGGCGTCAATCACTTCATCAGGCGGAATCCGGCTTACAATTCCTGCAACAGCCATATCTGCGCTGGTAACTGCATTAACAGCCCCTATGACGTTGCGTTTTACACAGGGCACCTCCACCAGACCTGCCACTGGATCACAGACCAGCCCCAGAAGGCTTTTCAGGGCAATGGCGCAGGCATGCGTAATCTCCTGTTCTGTTCCGCCCATCAGATATGCCAGACCGCCGGCCGCCATGGCGCTGGCGCTGCCGATCTCTGCCTGGCATCCTCCGGTAGCTCCTGCAATAAAAGCCCGTTCTGCAATAACCATGCCGATTCCTGCAGCTGTAAACATGGCTTCCACCATTTTCTCATCAGGCACCTGATATTTTTTCTGATAAGTCAGAAACACTGCTGGTATTACCCCGCAGGAACCTGCAGTAGGCGCCGCCACAATCCGCTTCATACAAGCGTTGGACTCTCCCATCTTCAAAGCACGTACCATTACCTGACTGATGAAATCGCCGGATACGGTTTTGCCTGCCTGCAGAGCCTCTTCCATTTTTTGTCCGTCATTTCCCACCAGTCCGCTTGCAGATCTCATGGCGCCATCGTAACTCTCGTCTGCCTTACGCATAGTATGGTACATCTCCTGCATTACAGCAAAGGATTCTTCCTCAGACACCTGTCTCTCCGACATATCATCTTCCATAATTACACGGTAAAAAGGTTTCTTCTGCCTGGACGCAGATGTCGTGATCTCTTCTAGAGATTGAAAACTCATGGTTCTTCTCCACCTTCTTTCAAACTCAAATAGGTTACCTTATAGATTCCTTCTAACTTTTCCAGCCATTTTATGGATTCCCTTGGCACCTCTTTATCGCATTCTAAAACCAGCACTGCGCTGCCGCCCCGCTTGTCCCGATAAAGCTGCATGGTAGCGATATTCACCGACTTGTGAGCCAGCATAGAAGTGACCTCCGCCACATGTCCCGGCTGATCCTGGTTGCGCACAATCAATGTGGGATAATCTCCGCAAAAATTAGCTTCCAGTCCGTCAATTTTGCAGATTTTTATCCGTCCGCCTCCTAGAGAAGCCGCCACAATTTCCTGATATCTGCCATTTTTCCCAGTTAATTTCAACAGAACAGAATTGGGGTGCGCTTCCCGCAGTTCAATCCCTGCAAAAGAATACTCCATGCCCTGTTTGTCCGCCCAGGAAAAACTGTCTGGAATCCGTTCATCATCTGTGCGCATCTCTAACAAGCCTGCAATCAAAGCCCGATCGGTACCATGTCCCTTTCCAGTTGCCAGAAAAGACCCGTGAAGATAAATCTCCGCTTTTGCCACTGGTTCATTCAGCAATCTTCTTGCAATATGCCCAATCCGCACTGCTCCTGCTGTGTGAGAACTAGATGGTCCTACCATAACTGGTCCCACAATGTCAAATAAATTCATACCTGCACCTATTCCGTTTCTAATTGAAGATGAATATGCAAAAGAAAAACATGCTTATTTTGCCAAAAGTTCTTCTGCCAACGCCTCCATTTCCACAATATCTGCTTCTTTCATGGCAGACCGGATGGAAACGGTTTTGTCGCAGACAGAGATCTCTTTCATTTGTTCTAACAATTCTCTCATATTCTTAGCCGCAACTGGGGCCCAAGAACCATTTTCCATCAGGGCGACGGTACGTTTCTGGAAATTCTTACTCTTTAGATGGTGCAGAAAATCGTCCATACACGGGAAAATGCCGCCATCATAAGTTGCCGCCGCAAGTACCATCTTGTCATACCGAAAGGCATCTTCCACGGCCTCTGCCATATCATCTCTGGACAGATCGGTAATAGCTACCTTTTTCGCCCCTTTTGCTTCCAGGATCTCTTTCATTTTAATTGCTGCTTTTTTCGTATTTCCATGAATAGAAGCATACGCTACCAGAACGCCTTCATCCTCTGGACGATAGCTGCTCCACACGTCATATTTTCCAATGTAATACTCCAAATTTTCTTTTAAAATGGGTCCGTGGAGGGGGCAGATCATAGCAATGTCAAGACCTGCCGCTTTTTTCAGCAGCGCCTGTACCTGCGCCCCGTATTTTCCCACAATATTAAAATAATACCGCCTTGCCTCGCAGGCCCAGTCTTCCTCTGTATCCAAAGCGCCGAATTTTCCAAATCCATCTGCCGAAAACAGGATCTTCTCTGTTTTCTCATAGGACACCATAACTTCCGGCCAGTGCACCATAGGCGCCATCACAAAGGTCAGCTCATGGCTTCCCAGGTTCAGTGTATCGCCTTCTTTTACCACAACAGAACGCTCTGACAAATCTATCTCAAAAAACTGCTGAATCATAGGAAATGTCTTGGCATTTCCCACCACTTTCATCTCTGGATACTTTTCAGCCAGTACCTGGATATTGGCTGCATGATCTGGCTCCATATGGGAAACAATCAGATAATCCACGGTTCTCCCGGCAAGGGCCTGTTCCAGATTCTTCAGCCATTCTTCTCTTCTTCTGGCGTCTACGGTATCCATAACAGCTACCTTTTCATCTAAAATCACGTAAGAATTGTAAGATACTCCATTCGGTATAATGTACTGGCTTTCAAAAATGTCCAGATCTTTATCATCTGCACCAATATAAATAATAGTATCTGTAATTGTTATGTCTTTCATTCTCACTTTCCTCCTGCCCTTTCTTTTTTATGTAAAATAATTTATGATTTTGAAAGATATTCGTCAATTCCTTTTGCAGCAGCTTTTCCTGCTCCCATAGCAAGAATCACCGTTGCGGCTCCAGTTACTGCATCTCCTCCGGCAAACACTCCTGGTTTGCTGGTGGCTCCGTTTTCTTCTTCCGCTACAATACATTTTCTGCGGTTTACCTCTAATCCCTTTGTGGTGGAAGAAATCAACGGATTCGGTGAAGTTCCCAGAGACATAATCACCGTATCTAATTCCAGATCAAACTCAGAACCTGGAATCTCCACAGGACTTCTTCTTCCTGATTCATCTGGTTCACCCAGCTCCATGCGGATACAGGTCATGCCTTTGACCCAGCCATTCTCATCTACCAATATTTCAGTAGGATTGGTCAAAAGGTCAAAAATAATTCCTTCTTCCTTGGCATGATGTACTTCCTCTACACGGGCCGGCAGTTCTGATTCACTTCTCCGATATACGATATGTACTTCTGCTCCCAGACGCAATGCAGTTCTTGCCGCATCCATAGCTACATTTCCGCCGCCTACGACTGCTACTTTCTTCCCTTTCATAATCGGCGTGTCATATTCTTCCTTAAAAGCCTTCATCAGATTATTTCTGGTGAGGAATTCATTAGCTGAAAATACACCGTTGGCCTGTTCTCCCGGAATTCCCATAAATCTTGGAAGTCCTGCGCCGGAACCGATAAACACAGCCTCAAATTCCTCTTCTTCCATCAGCTGGTCAATGGTTCCTGCTTTTCCGATTACCACATTCGTCTCAATTTTTACACCCAGGGATTTTACATTTTCAATTTCTTTTGCCACCACATCGCTTTTGGGCAGACGGAATTCTGGAATTCCATAAATCAACACGCCTCCTGGCTCGTGAAGAGCTTCAAAGATTGTAACATCATATCCCATTTTCGCCAGATCGCCGGCACAGGTTAATCCTGCCGGACCGGAACCGATCACTGCCACTTTGCGATTTTTCTTCTCTGGGGCAGGCTGAGGCTTAATGCCATGTTCTCTAGCCCAGTCTGCAGTAAACCGCTCTAATTTTCCAATGGAAACCGGCTCGCCTTTTATTCCGCGGACACATTTTCCCTCGCACTGGCTCTCCTGAGGACACACCCTTCCGCAGACTGCCGGCAGAGCGCTGGACTTGCTGATTACCTGGTAAGCCTCCTCAAAATTTCCTTCTTTGATCTGAGAGACAAATCCTGGAATATCAATCGCCACTGGACATCCATTGACACACTGGGCATTTTTACAGTTCAGACATCTCTCTGCCTCTTCCATTGCTTCTTCCTGATTATATCCCAGACATACCTCTTCAAAATTCGCTGCCCGTACCTCTGGTTCCTGTTCCCTTACCGGAACTTTCTTCATTACGTCCATTATCTGTCACCTCCGCACTGTCCGCATCCGCCATGATGAGTATCTCCCTCTGTAAGCTTCAGCATACTTCTTCCCTCTTCTGTCTTATACATCTGCTGACGTTTCATTGCCTGATCAAAATCTACCAAATGTCCGTCAAATTCCGGCCCGTCCACACAGGCAAATTTCACTTCATCTCCTACCGTCACACGACAAGCCCCGCACATTCCTGTTCCGTCTACCATAATCGGATTCAGGGAAACGATGGTTGGAATCTCTAATTTTTTCGTAAGGAGACAGACAAATTTCATCATAATCATAGGCCCGATTGCGATACACAGATCATATGTATTTCCATTGTTTACTAACTCTTCTAACTGATTAGTTCCCATTCCATGGAATCCGTAACTGCCGTCGTCTGTAGTGACATAGAGATTTCCTGCCGCAGCTTTCATCTCTTCCTCTAAGATCAGCAAATCTTTTGTCTTAGAACCCATAATCACATCACAGCTCACGCCCTGTTCATGAAGCCATTTTACCTGAGGATACACCGGCGCGGTTCCCACGCCTCCGGCAATAAATACAATTTTTTTCTTCTTCAATTCTTCCACCGGCGTCTCTGTCAATTCTGACGCGCATCCCAGAGGACCTACAAAATCCTGAAAATGATCTCCTTCTTTCAGTTCTTCCATTCTCTGGGTGGATGCTCCTACAATCTGAAACACAATGGTGACGGTTCCTGCTTCTTTATCATAATCACAGATGGTAAGCGGGATTCTTTCCCCTTCCTCATCCATTTTCACAATAACAAACTGTCCAGGCAGACAGGATTTTGCCACACGAGGGGCCTTCACATCCATCAGAAAAATCTTTTCTGCCAATTTTCTTTTTTTTACGATTGGGTACATAGTCAAACCTCCGCCTACTTCATCTTTTCTGTAGTTTCTAAAATTTACCAAACACCAACATTCTGCTGTTTATCACCATTTTTTATTCTAATATACTTTTTTTCAAATTTCAATTACTTTCGACTTCTATTTCTTTGATCTCGTGTTCATTTCCCTGAATCAGATAAGTATTCTCGCTGCCACAGTAAGGGCAGATCTTCCCATGTTCTACCGTGCCATAAGTCTTTTGACAATCTTCGCACAGGGTCACAGCAGGGATCGTCTCAATCACCAGCTCACATCCATCCATCAATTCGCTTTTGGAACATTTCCAGTTCCAGCAATCCACCAGATAGGAGGGAATAATTGTAGACACTTCTCCGATCTGGAGTACTACTTTTCCAACTTTGGATACCTGGTTTTCTTCTGCTACATTCTCTACTGTCTTCACAATGTGAAAGACGATACCTAATTCATGCATATCTGCCTCCATGTTCTGCAGCAGTTATCCATTGTCTGCGCAACAGATTCCCTCATGCATGCATGAAGGAATCTGTTGTACAAAACTATATGTCAAACCGCTTTTATTTCTTTGTTCTCTTTACAGACCTTGCTGATTTCCCTGCAGATCCCGCTGTTCTTCTCTTAGGATTTCTGCCTGTAGGTCCTGCCGGTTTCTTTTTAGACTTTGCCGCTGCCTTTTTCACCGTTGCCGCCGCTTTTTTCGCAGACTTTCCTGATTTCTTTACAGTATCTGTCACTGTTTTCTTCACCACCGGAGCTTTGGAAAAAGCAGTTTTTGCCGCTTTTCCAGCCATGTATGCGCCGATTTCTTTGAACTTATCCTCAGATCTGCTCATCTTAGAACATTCTGGATGATCTCTGTGGAGATGGATAGCGTCAAACTCACACTTGGTCGTGCAGATCCCGCAGCCGATACATTTATTTTCATCCACAACGGAAGCGCCGCAGCTTAAACATCTGCCTGCTTCCAAATGCACTTGTTCTTCTGTCAGCGTCTTATGGGCATCCCGGAAGGAATGTTTATGGTCAACTGTCTCGTCCATGCCTGCTTCCTGGCGTCCAATACTGTCATATCCTTCCACTTTAATGTTCTCTTTATCCAGCTCATGGAAATCACGGCGGTTCCGCCCAATGGTCATGCTGGTTCCCGGATGTACATAACGGTGTAAGGACACTGCTGCATTTTTTCCTGCCTCGATGGCGTCAATGACAAATTTAGGACCAGTAGATACGTCTCCGCCTACAAAAATGTCTGGTTCTGCAGTTTGGTAAGTCAATGGGTCTGCCACAGGATAATTGCCATGCCAGAATTCCACTTTGGAACCTTCTAACAATTTACCCCATTCAATGGACTGGCCCACTGCAAAGATCACCTGGCTGCATTCCACTGTCATCAAATCATTTTCATCATACTGGGGATTGAATTTTCCTTCTGCGTCAAAGACTTCGGTACATTTCTGGAATACCACAGACTGTACTTTTCCATTCTCGTCCTTGATAATCTCTTTGGGTCCCCATCCGTTATTGATGGCAATCTCTTCTTCCAGAGTCTCCTGAATCTCATCTGCGGAAGCCGGCATGGTATCTCTGGACTCCAGACAGAACATAGCCACATCTTTTCCTCCGAACCTGGCGGCTGTTCTGGCACAGTCAACTGCTACGTTTCCCCCGCCGATCACCAGGACTTTTCCTTCGATCTTCTGCTCCTGGTCTTCTGTGGCATGGTGCAGGAAGTTCACTGCAATATCAATGCCCTCTGCATCTCTTCCCGGAATCGGCGGGATCTTTCCGCCCTGGCATCCGATGGCGATATAAAATGCCTGATACCCCTCTGCCCGAAGTTCTTCTAAGGTAATGTCTGCTCCAACTTCCACACCGCACTTGATCTCAACGCCCAGATCACGAAGTACGTCGATCTCTGCTTCAATCACGTCTTTTTCCAGCTTATAAGATGGAATTCCATAAGTCATCATTCCGCCGGGACGCGCATGTTTCTCAAATACCGTAGGTTTGTAGCCTTTTGTTGCCAGATAATAAGCGCAGGACAATCCTGCCGGACCTGCTCCGATAATAGCGATCTTCTGATCCCACTGGGTCAGTCTGCTGGAAGCGATCACAACTGGCGGTACGTATCTGGTCTCTTTATGTAAATCTTGTTCTGCAATAAATTTCTTAATATCGTCGATAGCCACTGCCTGATCAATAGTTCCCCGGGTACATGCTATCTCGCAGCGCCGGTTGCAGACGCGTCCGCAGATTGCCGGAAAGGGATTGTCCTGTTTAATCAGGGCTAATGCTTCCTGATACTTTCCTTCCTTGGCCTTGCGGATATAACCCTGTACTGCAATGTGGGCGGGACAGGCTGCCTTACAGGGCGCTGTTCCTGTCTCATAACAGTTGATCCGGTTATTATCTCTGTAATCCTCATCATATTTGTCTTTGCCCCAGGACAATTTATTCGGCAGCTCATGTTTGGGATACTGCACCTCTGTGCCATCTTTTTTACACAACTTCTGTCCTAATTTCACTGCTCCTGCCGGACAATATTCCACACATTTTCCGCAGGCCACGCATTTTTCCTTTTCCACCTTGGCAGTAAATGCGCTGCGGCTCATATTGGGAGTGTTGAACAACTGAGAAGTCCGCAGTGCGTTACAGATATTGACGTTACAGTTACAGATACCAAAGATCTTGTTTTCTCCGTCAATATTGGTAATCTGATGGACAAATCCGTTGTCTTCCGCTTTTTTGAAAATCTCCATGGCCTCTTCGTAGGTGATATCGTGGCCCTTTCCGGTCTCCCGGCAGTAATCTGCAAAATCTCCTACGCCGATGCACCAGTTCATCTCATCATCGCCGCAGCCTTCTCCTAATACCTGGCGGCTGGCCCGGCAGGAACACTGTCCCACACCAATATGGCCTTCGTATTTTTTCAGCCAGTAGGAAATATGTTCCAGATCAATGGTTCCATTTTCCATGGAAATAGATTTTTCCACTGGGATTACATGCATACCGATTCCTGCTCCTCCCGGCGGAACCATATGGGTAATTCCATCTAAAGGAATGAAGGTCATCCGCTCAAAGAAGCTGGCCAATGCCGGATGCTCCCTGAGACGTTTGTTGCCTTCCGGTCCTTCCTCCATGTTGAACAGCTCTGCAGATCCAGGTACAAACATGGGCAGACAGTATCTGCGGTCTGTGGGACCTGGAATGGAACCGTAATGATCATAATTATTCCCATAGTCGTATTCCAGAAGGCCGATATAGCTCATCTCGTCCAGCACTTCCTGGAAGTGGTCTTTTTCGTGCTCCTGTACTTTGTTCATCTTCCAGAGTTCTTCCACAGTGTAATGATGGCGTACTTTCATGGTCAAGGCAATATCTGCCATCTCCTCTGTTACGATTTCCGCCAGTCCCCAATATTCTGGATCTTCCACGGTAACGCCCTTCAGCTTATGTGCTGCCACGTCTGTGATCTTTTTTCCAAGTTTTAAGATCTTCTCACTTGGAGCCCTGTCTCCCATATGGGGCGGGATAACTGCTTTACTCATTTCCGGCATAATCTTCTCTCCTTTTCCTTCGACTTTCTTAACCTTTTTATCTTCTTCTGATTCCCACCAGAAAGTTCTTTTCCCTGTCTCTTTCTCATTTTCTAACTGTGCCAAAGTGAAGTTCCTTCATTCCCTCCACTTCATCGCAAATCTGTTTTAAACTGCAGACATTGCAGTCCATAGCCAGATCTTTCAGGATATGGTCAATGGCCTTTGTAATCTGCTCTCCCTTTTTCATCTGGGTTTCCAGCTCTTGATAGGGGAATTTGGGATCTGTGATAAAAATCAATTTCACTGCCTCCGTCCTAGGATTCCTGTGGTATGCTTCCAGAAACATATTTCCAATCTGAAAAAATCCCAATCCCTTTCTCAACGCCTTTCTGCCGATACGGACCATTTCCCGTTCTCCGGCCGCTGAGATACGCATCATATATCCTTCTGGAAACAGATGATACTTGACATACTCCAGCCTGCGGATCTCCTGATAGAGATCGTTGCCTTCTCCCAGACTGTCTTTTTTCACCCGCACCAGGGCAATTCTTGCATAAACACTGTCTGCTGAGATTTCCCCCAGATCTTTTCCATACAGTAAGACCTCATCTTCCGGCACCAGAGATTCTTCCATAGTAATCATCATACTGCCCAGGGCAGGCAGGTTTCCGCCGCCCAGCTCGTAGGCCATATCGTTTCTTAAGATCATGTGCTCTTTTCCAGCATCTTTCCATGAATGCCGCCTGGAAACTTCCATCCTTTGACTGAAATAGGGCTGTAACAGGGAGAAAATTTCTTTTATCACATCATCATATAATTTCATCATTACAGTTTACGCTCTCTTTTTACCCTGTCGTGCCACTTCTCCAAATATGGTTCTATGGCTGCAGTCAGCTTCATATCCAGATTGAAAAAATAGACCGTAAAGGAAATCACAAAAAAGCATACTGCAGAGATGCTGGCAATTTTAAAAATTTTTCCAATAGCTTTTCTTACACCCTTCATGGCCCCTCCTATCTCATCCCTTTTTGTCTGGCAAATTCCGCTGCTCCCAACGCTCCAACCAACTGAGGATCTATCGGAAGCTCAATGACTTTCAGTTTCAGCACCTTCTCAATAGCAGCTTTCAGACCATCGTTTTTGGCACATCCTCCTGTCAAAGTGATCTTATCCACTGCTCCTGCTTTTTTGGACATAACAAAACACCGCTTGGCCACAGACAGTTCAATTCCCGCCGCAATCTCGTCCATAGGCTTTCCCTCTCCTACCAGGGAAATCACTTCGCTTTCTGCAAACACTGTGCACTGAGAGGTGATGGGAATTACGTTTTTAGCTCCCAGAGCCAGTTTGGAAAATTCCGTCAGATCCATCTCAAAGGCTTTTGCCATAGCCTCAAAAAAGCGTCCCGTTCCTGCCGCGCATTTGTCATTCATTGCAAAATTCAACACAGTTCCGTCGGTATCCACTGCAATTCCCTTTACGTCCTGTCCGCCGATATCAATAACAGATCTCACGCTGGGATCTGCCACATGGACCCCCATAGCATGACAGCTGATCTCAGAAATATTTTCATCGGCAAAAGGAACCTTATTTCTTCCATATCCAGTTCCCACCAGATATGTCAGATCCTCTGGACGATTCAGCTCCTCTACCTGCTCTATCGCCTTGTTTAATGCGTCTTGTGCGCTCAATACGGAATTAATCCTGCTTCGCAGCGTCACATCCGCAGCCATCTTCCCGGTTTCATCTATGATCACGCATTTGGTATAAGTGCTTCCGGAATCGCACCCGCCAAAATATTTCATATTATCCCTTCTTTCTCATTTTATCAAAGAATCACAAAACTGTGAACCGTTAAAACTAAAATTTCGAACCTTATCATTCACTTTTTATATCTCAAAAACCGCCGCAAAATTTTGTTTCTACCAAGAAGCTGCATCATCAATCTCTTCTAAGCTGGGATCTAAAGGTTCTTCCCGCAGAACGCTTCTCATATACCGGTTCACATCCTGGCGCAGGCTGGCTCTTGGAACCACGCGGGGGTCCATCAAGTCGTGCACCGCCCAGATCAACTTTATGCCATGTTCTCTGGCCTGCTCCTCAAACAATCCATGCATACCATCCAAAGCCTTACAGCTCATGTGCTCCCACAAAATCACCATGTCTGCCTGAAATTGTTCACAAAATCTCCAAAGATCGTCTAACAACACCTTATAACCTCCATGGGTACGGTTGCGCATAATCATATTTTCGTAGAGATGGGCCATGTCGTAAATGGCCTGCTCTGGATCATTCTCAGAAATCATCCTTGTAGACACTAAGCTTAGCATATCCACCAATGGCAGAATTCCCCAGCAGTTCTGCAGCCAGGGCAGAAAATCTGTGTAATACTGGGCCTGGACACCCCAGACAATGGCTCTGTGCCGATATTCTGGAACAATCATTTCCTTTTTCCGGTAGGAATCCATAGCCAGTCTGGTGATCTTTTTATCTGCATCCAAAAACGCCTGAACCTTTCCTCCAATGGCCATATAAACGGTCTCTGTGTACAGGGCAAGGTTTGCGCCGATCACCTGGGGATATTGGGTGGTGCTTAAATCCAGCCACTCTAACCGTTCCCTGGTCTCTGCATTGAACCGCTTTGCACATTCAAAATAAGCGTCCCAATCCCATTTCTCTCCCGTACAGTCCTCAATAAATTTGATAGCGTTTCGGATCTCCTGGGCTGCATATTCCTGAACTCCTTCTTCTGTATGCCGCATAGGAGCTGCCAACTGGAAACAAGGAACTCCATGTTCTCCTTCCAGACGCCTTGCGATTACCCCGTTTCCCATCAGACTGCCGTCACAGGTGGTATTGCACTGAATGGCGCAAGCGCCGAAAATGGGGTAATCATCCTCAATGGACGCGCCCACTTCTGCCTCCGGCATGGGGCACACATCTCCAGACAATCCATACTCCTGGGCCACATCAATATAGGGGCACACTGCATCCTGCTGCAGCAATACGCTGACATATACTGCCGGGATCTCCCTGCCTACGCCGATCAGATTGGGAAATCCACAGAGCAGATGGGACATTTCATTTTCATCTAAAATTACGATTTTCTTGGAAAATTCCTGATCGTTTCCTGTATTTTTATCTGCCCGGAACATATTGGCCATCAATTTAGCAATATCTTCCACCACCAGATCATATTCTGTGTGAGCGATCCGCAGCTGATTTCCTCTAAGACCTGCCGTATGCCGGTCTACCATCATAGGTACTGCAAGATAATTGACCATCCAGCGGTAGCGGAAAAATGCTTTTACATTATTTTTATTCAGCATGAACTTTCCCAAAACCCCCATGGTGTGAAGCCAGCGGCTGTAATCGTACAAGGTATCTTTGACCCCGCGCCATTCCCGGCGTCTGCGGACCTTTTTCCCAGGCTGGTACAGATCTCCCAGTCGTTCACTTCCGATTTTCTTTCCCATTATTTCACACCTCCCCGGTTCTTTTGAATCTTCTTGATCTCAATGCTTTCCACAAAAGCCTGCACACGGGTTCGAAGCTGTCCGGAAGCCCCTACTGCATAAGGCCGGTCCACAGAAAGTACCGGATATCCGTAATCCTCCCGAAGCACATGAGAGCACACCATCCGTTCGTAAGCCCAGTAATCACAGAACTTCATCTGCTGGTAAATAATTCCGTCTGCGTGATATTCTCTGGCCAACTGATCCACATAGATCTGGCGGCCCTGAATTTTCTCTTTGTTCATATAGCGGGCGCATTGGCTGGCATACATGTAATGACGACACACCTGGGTGACAATATCCTCTTTGTGATTCAGCGGAATCTCTTCCCTGCCTGGCAAAGCTCCAAAACAAAAACGGTCTGCCACCACCAAAGCCCCGGATTCTTCCACCAATTTGATCATATCTACGTCGTCAATCTCTGAACCTGCCATAACCACCTTTGCCCGGTACTGTTTCTTGCTGTCTGGTTCTCTTGTCTTCAATTCCTCCAAAGTCTCTTCTAATTTTTCCACCAGCAGATCTTTGGGACAGACATAGGAGGCCAATGTGATCATATGATATTCATATCCAGTGATCCGGGGATTTTCCTCCTTGCGGAACTCTCCGATCTCTGTAATCAGCTTACATACTTTATTGTGATTCTCCACTGCAGTCAGCAGGGCTTCCTCAGAAGTGTCAATGCCATAAATCTCATGTAAAGGTTCCAAGATCTTGCTTCGGCATTCCGACACATAGACCGACAATCCATTGTCATCTGCTTTCATGGGAATTTCCATATTGCGGTAGAAAAACTTTTCCTTTGTCATCGTTTTCAACAGTTCCATGTTTTCCACTGCACGATTAATCATGGAGCAGGCGTCTGGCGCAATCAGACAGTCCAAAAACTGATATCCCCCTTCCAATGCCCGTTCCAGCAGCGCCCGGCTGTACTCACACAGAAAACTAGTCAAATAGTAAGTTCCCATCTCCATAGAACCTGTTCTGGGAGCCCGCAGACGAACCGTAAAAGTCCCTGGCAGATCCAGCAGAACTTCCGGTACTAGGCTGCAGACGTTTCCGACACAGATACGTCCCTCCTTTTGAGCCTCCCGCACCAATTCATTATTGGCCTCATCTAGAAGTTTCTCAAAATAATACAAATGTTTTAAATCTTTCATCCCTTTCCCTCTTTCCTTCCCACGAGTGCGCATGTTATTTTTGTCTTAATTTAGGAAGACATTTTCCTACTTTATCATGGTTTTCCTACACTAAGATAAGATGCCCGCCGCCAAAAGAGCCCTCCGGGCCCCCTGTACTACTGGAGCGTTTTGGGGCAGATAAAATACATTTTCTCCCTTCAAGTCAAACTCTGTCAATGATGGATCTGCCGGTATCTCAGCAAAAATCGGAAGTTCCCCAAGATCCATGCAGCGGGTCACCTCAGGATTGGGCAGTCGGTTTAAAATCACTCCTGCTTGTTCATACATCACCAATTCATCTGCTACTTTCTGAATGGTCTGTACCACCTGAGTCCCCTTTCTGCTGGAATCTGTCACTAACATCAGATGGGTGACTTTCTCCATCACTCTCCGATTGATCTGCTCAATGCCTGCCTCCCCGTCGATGACAATATAATCAAAATTTCCAGACAAAATTCGAATCACTTCTTTCAGATAACTATTGATCTTACAGTAGCATCCTGCCGCTTCCGGCCTTCCCACTGCCAGAAATGCAAATCCGTCCTGTTCCGCCAACGCGTCAAAGATCCGATACCTGGCCTCGCCCAAAAGTTCAATGGCTGTTTTGGCCTTCCCTTCCTCTGCATTGGCCACCACCTCTTTGCGGATATCATCCACAGTCATTTCCACTTCGATTCCAAGAGCTGTTGCAAGTCCTACCGCCGGATCTGCGTCGATAGCCAGAATCTTTTTATCTGGATAAGCGGAAACTAACACTTTTACTACAGCGGCCGCCAGAGAAGTTTTTCCAACCCCTCCCTTGCCCGCCATGGCAATAATCTTTGTATCCATCCCTTCTATTTTCCCTTTCTGCTGTTCTGTCTCAAGGCATACTATCCCGATTATCTCTACTTTCTATCTTCTATTTTCTAATAAACCAATTTCGTTGTAAATTGACATATTTCCCAAAGTTACCGCGATCTTTTTTCTGGTCATGGTCAGACCATGAATTCATTGACATTTTATGGACATTTTGATAAAGTAGCGATAGAACATCGGCAGAATTCAGGAGGCCCTCATGCAATTTAAAAAAATCAACCAATTATCCATCAAAGAGCTGTTTATCTCTCAAATTGAGGAGATGATTCTTTCTGGAGAACTGAAACCTGGCGAAAAGCTCCCTACAGAACGGGAGATCGCCGATGAAATGAATATCAGCAAAACCATCGTCCATGAAGGCATCCGGGAATTGTCCCGCATTGGCTTTCTGGATGTGGTTTCCAGACAGGGGGTCTATGTGGCAGATTACACCAGCACTGGAAATCTAGACACATTATTTGCCATCATCCGTTACCGGGGCGGTATGCCGGACTGGAAGATGATTCACAGCCTTTTAGACGTCCGGCTCTATCTGGAATGTCCCGCCATAGAAATTCTTGCCAAAAATCACACCGAACAAGATATAAAACAACTGGAAGAGCGGCTGGATCAGATGAAGCAGGCATTTTCTGAATCTATGGAAACATTTGCCACGGCTCTTTTTGTGTACCGCAGAACCATTGTGGTGTTAAGCGGCAACTGTATCTCTCCCTTGGTAATGAATGCATTTTTTACCTCCTCCATCTCCGCCTGGATCGAATATTCAGAATTTATCGGAAAAGAAGAGATCTACCAGAATCTGGAAAAGACCACAGAATGCATCCGAACTGGCGACGCCAAGACTGCCAAAAATCTTTTTCAGGAACATATTGAACGGTTTCGGAAACATATTCCGGTGCAATAAAAGGGCCGCCGCAAAATAGCTTTTGCCACAGCCCTTTTATCTTCCTTATTCTATTGTTTTCATACTGCCTTGCTGATAATCTTTTTCGGACATTTCTCCGCACAAGTACCGCATCCCGTACACTTCTCATAGTCGATATGAGCGATATTATCGTTAACAGTAACTGCTCCTTCCGGACAGTTCTTTTCACAGAGTTTACATCCGATACAGCCTACGGAGCAGGCTGCCATCACATCTTTTCCTTTATCCTTAGAGCTGCACTGTACTTTATTCTTAGCTTCATAAGGCACCAGCTCAATCAAATTCTTCGGACAAGCCGCCACACATTTTCCGCAGGCCTTGCAGGCGTCTTTGTCTACCACTGCAATTCCATTGACGATATGTACCGCATCAAAAGGGCAGGCCTTTACGCAGCTTCCATATCCGAGACATCCATAACTGCAGGACTTGGGTCCGCCCCCTGGAATAAACGCCATCGCTGCACAATCTTCCACGCCGGTATATTCATAATCCTGTTTTGCCTTCTCACAATCACCGGCACATTTCACAAAAGCTGCCATTTTTACGCCGCCTTCTGCTGAAACGCCCATGATATCCCCGATCTGAGCTGCAACTGGATCTCCGCCTACCGGACATTGATTCACCGGAGCTTCCCCTTTTGCAATAGCGGCCGCAAGACCGGAACATCCTGCATAACCACAGCCGCCGCAGTTATTTCCAGGAAGAACGCCTAGAATTGCTTCTTCTCTCTCATCTACCTCTACCTTGAACTTTTCTCCAAAGATTCCCAGGAAAAAGCCAAGGAAAATACCAGTTCCGCCCACTACCAGAGCGGCAATGATGATTGCTGTTATATTCATAATCTTTTCCTCCTATATCATTCCCGAAAATCCCATAAAAGCGATTGACATCAGACTGGCTGTAATCAGTACGATCGCTGTTCCCTGAAACCGCTTTGGAACATCATTGTACTCAATTTTCTCACGAAGGCCTGCCATAATGACAATTGCAATGAAAAATCCAACAGAAGTAGCCAAACCGTTTACCACTCCCTGGAGCAGATCATATCCTTTACTTACATTATTCAGCGCAACACCTAATACTGCACAGTTGGTTGTAATCAGCGGAAGAAATACGCCCAGCGACTCATACAAGGGAGGCATATTTTTCTTTAAAAACATTTCCACAAACTGCACTAAAGATGCAATTACCAGAATAAATACAATGGTCTGTAAATATTCCACATGACAAGGCGTCAAAATAAATTTATAGATCAATCCCGTTACAAAAGAAGCCAGGGTAATGACGAAGATAACTGCACCGCCCATTCCGGCTGCCGTCTCTGTCTTTTTTGATACGCCTAAGAACGGACAGATACCCAGAAACTGGCTTAACACGACATTATTCACAATGGCAGAGCCGATTGCTATTATCAATAATTCTTTCATCTATTCTGCCTCCTATTCTTCCTCTTTCTTTGCTGTTTCCTGAAGTTTCCCGGTACACATTGCAGACTGAGAACAGCTTGCACAGTCCCCTGTTATACATCCAGAAGGCGCCGCCAGAGGTTTTCCTTTTTTCTCCATCTTATCCCGGACTACGTTCATGCCCGCCACCAAAAATGCTAATACCAAGAATGCGCCTGGGGCCATGATAAACACAGTGATTCCAAGGCTTGCACCTAAAATCTGGCGAATCAGGCCGATACAGGTCAGACCAATGGTAAATCCAAGTCCCATGCCAAGTCCGTCAAAAATAGAAGGCGTCACAGGATTTTTGGAAGCATAACTCTCTGCTCTTCCTAAAATAATACAGTTCACTACGATCAGTGGAATGTACACACCTAAAGATGCAGAAAGGGAAGGGGTATAAGCCTGCATAATAAACTGAACAATGGTAACGAGGGAAGCTACCACCACAATATAAGCCGGCATACGCACGCCATTGGGAATCACTTTACGAAACAGGGAGATCAGCAGATTGGACATAACCAAAACCACTGTGGTGGAAAGTCCCATACCGATTCCGTTGACTGCAGAAGATGTTACAGCCAATGTGGGACACATACCCAGCATCAGTACAAAGGTAGGATTTTCTTTGATGATACCATTATACAAACGTTCTACATATTTATTCATACTTAATTACCTCCCTGCAAAACATCTCTGAAATACAGCAGACATGCATTGACGCCATTGGTAACTGCTCTGGAAGAAATCGTTGCGCCAGTCACTGCCTGAATCTCATTGTCAGCCCCAGGAGCTGTCTTTACAACGGTATACACTTCTTCTGTCTTATCCTCAAACTGAGAATAGAAAGGTTCTTCCTGAACCAGTACGCCCAGACCCGGCGTCTCGCTGATCGCTGTGATGGAATAACCGTTTAACGTCCCGTCGCTTTGAATCCCTACAGAAAAAGAAATATCTGCCTGACTGCCTTCATGAGACGTCACATTGATCACATAGCCCAACACATTGCCGGAGCCATCCAGGGCTTTGTTCACTGCTGTAATCTCATCTTTAGAAAACTCGCTTGCTCCAAGAATCTCCGCCGCTTTTGCCGGATCGAAATTCTCATCCTCCTCAAAAGAAGCTGCATCTTGAAAGACCACTTTATAAGCTTCATCTAATGCTGCTTTATTTGCCGCTGCAATGGGCTCTTTTGTAATATCGTATACAACGCCCAGCAAAAATCCCAATACCAGTGTAAAGGCGGTTAAAATCAACGCGTCATGTACAATCTTCTTATTCATGCTGCTTTACCTCCTTTTTCTGACCAAATGCTCTCGGAATGGTAAATTTCTCAATAATAGGCACCAAAAGATTTCCAAGAATAATCGCAAAGGAAACACCTTCTGCATTGGCGCCGAAAATACGGAATAATCCTGTGAGAATTCCTAACAAGATACCATATACAATTTTTCCCATCGGCGTAATAGGGGAAGTCACATAATCCGTTGCCATAAAAAAGGCTCCCAGCATCAGACCGCCGCCGCAGAGATGGGCTGTCACATAATTCATATCAAATCCATGTCCGCCAAATGCCAGAATAAATACCACAAAAGAAATAATATAGCTTGCCGGAATGGTAAGATCAATCACACCCAGTAAAATCAGCATAATTGCACCGATCAAAACTGCAATCACACTAGTCTCTCCAATGGTTCCTGCTGTGGTTCCCAGAAGCATTTTCATGGTATCCACGCTCTCTCCGTTTTTCAAAAGGGCCAAAGGGGTAGCTCCCGTCACTCCGTCATAAGTAAAACTGGTCATAGTTCCCGCAAAAGATACCAGTAAAAAACATCTGGCTCCCAACGCCGGATTCATAAAGTTCTGCCCCAGACCGCCAAAGAGCATCTTTACAATTACAATGGCAAACACACTGCCCAAAACCGCCTGCCAGATTGGCAGCGTATGAGGCAGATTCAAAGCCAGCAGCAGTCCTGTTACCACTGCGCTGAAATCGTTGATGGTACTTTTTTTATGTATCAGCTTCTCGAAAATCCACTCAGAAGCCACACAGGTTGCAATACACACTAAAATCAAAAGCAATGCTCTCAATCCAAAATTCCAAACGCCAAAAATACTCGCCGGCAGCAATGCAATCACCACATAGAGCATAATTCTGGAAGATGTATCTTTGGCACGAATATGCGATGAGGATGATACATTATATAAATCGCTCACAATCAGACACCTCTTTCTCTATTCTTTCTAAAAATAATCAATTCTCTTGCTGTTATTTCTTTCTTCGCTCTGCAAGAATCTGTTTCTTCATAGTACGGATAGACTGTGCCAGCGGTATCTTAGCCGGACAGATATAACTGCAGCTTCCGCATTCAATACATTCCATACCGTTCCACTTCTCAAAGCCTGCCATATCTCCATGTCCTGCCATCTTGGCCAGTCTGGTGGGGATAATCTGCTCCGGACAGGCAGACACACAGCGTCCGCAATTGATACAGGCTGTGGTCTCGCTGGCCGCCACATCATCTTTTGCAAGACAGAGTAAAGAAGATGAAGTCTTCGTAGTCGGGATATCCAGGCCAAACATGGAAAATCCCATCATAGGACCGCCGGAAATAATCTTCTCCGGCTGCACCTTAAAGCCTCCTGCCGCCTCTAATATCTCACCATAGCTCATGCCCAGACAAATATCAAAGTTTCCTGGTTCTGCGGCTGCATCTCCCGTCACTGTAAAAATTCGGTTCATCACAGGCTTGCCTAATTTAACCGCCTTGTAGATAGAAATCAGGGTCTCCACATTATCCACAATACATCCTGCGTCTGCCGGAAGCATGGTAGAATTAATTTCCCTGTGGGTGGTGGCATAAATCAATTGACGCTCTCCGCCCTGAGGATATTTTGTCTTTAAGGGACAGACTTCCATACGAGGTTCCTCTTTTGTCAATTCCTGCATCTTGGCAATACAGTCCGGCTTATTATCTTCAATGCCAAATAATCCCTTGGCATTGTCAAACAACTGCAGGACGATCCGCATTCCCTCTACCAGCTCTTCCGGGTTCTCCAGCATACGCCGGTAATCTGCAGTCAAATAAGGTTCGCACTCTGCACAATTAGCTATAATAAATTCAATCTTCTCTGGTTCCTTGGGAGATAATTTCACGTGAGTCGGGAAACCAGCACCGCCCATTCCCACAACGCCTGCTTCCTTCACCTTATTGATAATCTCCTCCTTGGAAAGAGCAGTGATATCTTCTACCGAAGTGTATTCCACTTCTTTCATCTCTCCATCATTTTCAATAATAATGGAATTCACCATATCTCCCACTGCTCCTCTGCGCGGCTGGATCCCTTTCACCGTACCAGATACTGAAGCATAAATCGGCGCAGATACAAAACCTCCGGCCTCTGCAATCTTCTGTCCCCGCAGTACCGTGTCGCCTACAGCAACTACAGGACTCGCCGGTGCTCCAATATGCTGGGAAATCGGATATACCAGCTCATCTTTGGGTAATAATTCACGTATTGGCTTATCCTTGGAAAATTCTTTTCCATCGTGCGGATGAACGCCGCCTTTAAATGTCATTAAACCCATTTTTCGTGCCCCACTTTCTATAAAATATTTTTAAGTACAGATCTCTGAATTCTAGACCAATCCAGGTATCTGTCTGCCCTAACTGATACATCTTATGTCTGATAAGACAACATAAGTAAACATCTTTGATTATAACACATTTTAATTCTCATAGTACATACCTTTTCGACATTTTTTTATGTTTTTCTTTGGAAAAATTTTATAGATTCTTTATAAAATTTCTTTTTTTCTAATATTTGAATTTTGCCTCGTCCCAGGACATCCCCAAAGGATTTTTCTTAAAAATCTATTCCATCCAGAGTTCCCTTACGCTATAATAAATACATCTGGCACTCGAATCATACTAGGCGATTTAGAAAGAGCCAGAGAGCAATATCATGATGTTTGAAGACAACATTAAGAACCTATATATTTCACCATAAAGGAGACTTCCCATGAAAATCTGGCACACGGATCTTCCACTTCCAGAGGATGATCCCTATATCAAGAAATTTTTTACTCCCTCTTCCATTTTTTTTGATATTGAGACAACGGGATTTTCCCGCACTTCGGCCCAAGTCTATATGATTGGTTATGGAATCCGAAAAGGCAGGACGATACATATCACCCAATTATTTGCAGAAGATCCCCAGGCAGAAAAAGATCTCATCTCCTCTTTTTTAGAATTGCTGTCTCACTATGACACCTTGATCTCCTATCACGGTGCAGGATTTGATCTGCCTTTTCTAAAAAGCCGCTGCAGCCACTACAAACTTCCAGAACAGCTCCATCAATTTCATCATCTGGATCTGTATCGAAAAATATTTCCTTTCAAATCTACCTTAAAGCTGCCAGATCTGAAACAAAAAACTCTGGAACATTTTCTTACGCTCCCCCGGCAGGATCTATATTCTGGCGGAGAATTAATTGCAGTCTATCAAGACTATCTCGCCTCTGCCTCGGAAGATGCCTGCCAGCAGTTAAAACTCCATAATCTGGAAGACATTACTGGAATGATCCATCTTCTTCCCTGCCTGGCCTACCCGGAATTATTGGAGGGAAATTTTACCATCGTCTCCTGCAAAACGAATCCATACAAAACTTATGAAGGAACCTCAGAATCGGAATGGATACTGGAAATAAAACCAGATCTGCCCCTTCCCAAACCCTTCTCTTTTCAGAAAAACGATATTTATTTGACAGGACGTGGACAGCAGGCCAAGTTACGAGCCAAGCTGTATCAAGGAGAATTGAAATATTTTTATCCAAATTACAAAGACTACTATTACCTCCCTGCAGAAGATATGGCAGTTCACAAAAGCGTGGCCTCTTACGTTGACAAGAAATACCGCAGACAGGCTTCTGCCGCCGATTGTTACAGCAAAAAATCCAGTTGTTTTCTGCCTCAATTTCAGGAAATTTTTTCTCCTGCCCTAAAATGGGACTATCATGACAAGAAGTCTTATTTTGAATTGACAGAGGATTTTAAAGAGTCTGCAGACTCCTTAAAACAATATGCCCTGCATCTTCTCTCTGAACTTATGCGCTGAAAAGGCGTGCAAATCATAAGATTCACACGCCTCTCTTTTTCTGCCAAGCATCTCGCCAACATAAAAGATGGTTCCTGTCACTCTATCCTTTCTGGAAAAAGAATGACTGCTTTCTCTGATAATTCAATTCTTTATAGTTCATGATCTGTTCCGTGCTTCCGATAAAAAGAATTCCTTCTTTTGTCAGGGCCCCATTAAATTTCTTATAGATCTCCTCTTTTGCCTCTTCTGTAAAGTAGATCAGCACATTTCGACATACGATCAGATGACATCCGCTGGGATAAGCATCCTTCAGCAGATTATGTTCCTTAAACTCCACCTGGCGTTTGATCTCATCGGAAATCTTGTAAGAATTCCCCACCTGAGTAAAATATTTTTTCTTAAACTCCGGAGGCACTGCGGCAATGCTTTTTTCATTGTAAAGCCCCATACGCGCCTTATCCAGCACCTGCTTATCAATATCCGTTGCGATAATCTTAATCTGATTTAAGGGAATATGCTTTGACAGCGCCATTACCAGGGAATAAGGCTCATCCCCGGTAGAACAAGCGGCGCTCCATACTTTCAGGCTCTTCCCAAACTTCTGAATTAAAGCTGGAAAAACCTCCTTGTCCAAAATTCCCCACTGTTCCGGATTCCGATAAAATTCTGATACATTAATCGTTAAGAAATTCACAAACTGTTCAAATTTCTCTTTATCTTTCTTGATCAATGCCACATAATCTTTGTAAGAGCTGATATTGTTCTTAGAAATCAGTGTGTCGATCCTGCGTTTCATCTGCTTCTCTTTGTAAGCATTCAGATCAATCTTGGTTAATGCAAAAATATCTTTTTTGAAATCCTCATATCCGGTCAACATGGCATTCCCCTATTCTTCTACAGATTCTTCCATTTCCTCTGCATCATCCTGAACTTCTGCCGGGGCAAGAAGGGCTTTGATACTCAAGCTGATCTTCTTATCTTCTTCGTTAAAGTCCACAATTTTTGCCTCGATCTCCTGGCCGATATTCAGCACGTCAGAAGGTTTCTCCACATGCTCTCTGGAAATCTGAGACACATGCAAAAGAGCGTCCACACCAGGAGCCAGCTCCACAAATGCGCCGAAATCAGTCATTCTTGCAACAACGCCTGTTACGATATTTCCAACTGCATATTTAGAAGCAGCGTCTTTCCATGGATTCTCATCTTCGAATTTCATGCTCAATGCAATCTTATTCTCATTGATGTCTTTGATAAATACTCTGACTTCATCGCCAACTTTGAATACTTTTTTAGGATTCTCCACTCTTCCCCAAGACATCTCAGAGATGTGCAGCAGTCCGTCAGCTCCGCCTAAATCAACAAACGCACCAAAATCGGTTACATTTTTTACGGTTCCTTCCACAACGTCTCCCACGCTGATCCGCTCAAAGAGGGCCTTCTGAAGTTCTGCCTTCTTGGCAAGAAGCAGCTGTTTTCTGTCTCCGATAATTCTTCTTCTGCGGGGATTGAACTCTGTAATTACAAATTCAATGTCCTGATCTTTGTATTTGCTCAGATCCTTCTCGTATGTATCGGATACTAAGCTGGCAGGAATGAAAATTCTTGCCTCATCAATCACAACGCCTAAGCCTCCATCTAATACCTGAGCTACCTTTGCAGTTAAAACTTCCTGGGTATTAAATGCTTCTTCTAATCTCTTGCTTCCCTTTTCAGCCGCAAGACGTTTGTAAGTTAACATTACCTGGCCTTCGCCGTCATTTACTTTCAGAACCTTTGCTTCCATGGTGTCTCCCACAGATATCAGGGTAGTCAGGTCAACATTGGATTCGTTTGTATATTCATTCCGGGTAATAATTCCATCGGATTTGTAACCAATATTCAAGATGATCTCGTCTGGTTTCACATCAATAACG
>JAAWBG010000131.1 GCA_022792535.1 Lachnospiraceae bacterium | reverse complement strand
GTCATTACACATGAAGAAACTATCATAGAATAATAATTAAAAGGAGTGTTCATTATGAAAAAGTATTTATCATTTGTGGTTGTAACCGTTATGCTGCTTGCTGCCGCGCCTGTTTATGCGGCAGATACTTCCGGCTTTGCTCCGGCGGAGTCGGTTTCCATCGAATATCTGGAGGACGGCAGCTATTATGAAACGATTATTGAAGATGCCGAAGACCTGCAGCCTGTAGATGCAATCGTGCCTTTTGCGTCGCCAAAGACCGCTACGAAATCCAAGACAACCAAATATAAAAATTCCAGCGGACAGGTGCTCTGGTATGTAAAGGTCACCGGAACCTTCACCTATGGAAACGGTTCTGCAAAATGTACCAAAGCCACACCTTCCGCCGCGTCCAACTCTCCTTACTGGAAGGTTTCCGGCATTTCCGGCAGCAAATCGGGGAATAAAGCCAGCGCAAAGGCTACCGGTACTCATTACATGGGGTCTGGACATGTACCGCCGCTGACAAAGACCGTCACCCTGACCTGCAGCCCGTCCGGCGACTTCTCGTAAATCCGTATCTTGCTCGTCCGTTCCACCCGCAAAACGCCCTTCCGAAAAGCTTTGTTCTTTCGGAAGGGCGTTTTGCGTATCCTTCTGAGAAAGGCGGCGGCAGCTATTGATGTTCGCGATCTCAATCGCTCAAAAACGGCATCATATAAAGCGGCAGGAAGATAAGATTCTCCTTCCGTTCCACATCCTTCTGTGAGAGGATATAGCAATCCCTGATATTCCGCGAATATTTTTCCCGAAAGCTTTTCAGAGACTCATGCTTTCCTGTTCCGGAGGACTTCACTTCTATGGCAGATACCTTTGTGCCGTGAGAAATGAAGTTTGTCTGACAAAAGCCTGGCGTAAAGGTCGTTTTCAGCTGCCGGCCGGTCGATAAACATCAAGGTGATGAACAGTCCGGTATCCGCGGATAAGGAATATCGCTTTGTAGCTTTGTCCCGCTGCGTCACAGAATTCCTTATAATCCATG
>JAAWBG010000050.1 GCA_022792535.1 Lachnospiraceae bacterium | reverse complement strand
GTCACAGGTTCGAGCCCTGTAGGTCCCATTTGTGCCGGCGTGGCGGAACTGGCAGACGCGCAGGACTTAAAATCCTGTGGTGGCAACATCGTACCGGTTCGATTCCGGTCGCCGGCATTTTGAGAAAATCTGAACATATCGTTCAGATTTTTTAAATATAGTGTCAGAGTCTTGAAATTTCAGACTGAGTGTGGGATAATATTTGTAAGCATTGGAATCAGGCCATATTGTTGATTAGAAAATGCTTACGGATTTATATTAGCAGATATGGTTCATCGGTAGAACGCTAGCTTCCCAAGCTGGAAAGGCGGGTTCGACTCCCGTTATCTGCTTTTTTATCTTATAGGAAAGACCTTGTCCCGCTAAAGCGTGAAAGTATATTCCTATAAGATAAAAATAATATGCGCACTCGCACAAGAGGTAAAATATTGCTTCGCAATTGTGCTCGGCGCAGCAAACCGTCCAGGTCCCTCATGAGTGAGGGATTCAGGGAGTTGAAGCGGACCTGTCCGCTTTGTTCTCACACTGCGGAAAAGAATGATGTCGCGGAAGCAATATTGATAAAAGATTGCTCTCTATTTCACAAACTGCTCGGTAAACTGCTGATAAGGACAGGGCTTTCCAAAATAAAATCCCTGAATATAGTCAGGAGAGAGGTTTTGAATGCGGTTTCGTTCCTCCTCTGTTTCAATTCCTTCCACACAGACATTCAGGTTCAGGGTATGTACCATGCCGCTGATCAGGTCCAAAAGATTGTATTCATAGTCGTTGGCCAGGGCTTTGGCGGTAAAGGAGCGGTCAATCTTGATAATATCCGGACGCAGGTCGTTAAGATAGTGGAAGTTGGAATAGCCGGTTCCAAAGTCGTCTAAGGCCAGCCGGATGCCATTTTCCTTTAACTTTTTCAGAAGCCGGGTAAAATGGGGATTGGATTCTAAAAGTCCGCTTTCCGTCAGCTCCACAATCACATTGGATGGAGAAACTTCCTGGCTGGCAGCCGCAGATACAATCTCATTGATAATATCGCTTTTGATTACCTGAACATAGGAAACGTTGATGCTGATACGAAAATCAGGAATCTGCGCCACAATTTTTTTGCAGGCGGCTAAAGACTGTTGTAACATCCAGCGGCCTACAGGGATGATCAGGCCGGTTTCCTCCAGAATGGGAATAAATTCTCCGGGAGAGATCATGGTTCCTTCAGGAGAGTGGAAGCGCATCAAGGCTTCTGCACCGTACAGCATATTAGTGCCCGCATGAAATAGAGGCTGAAAATAGGCTTCAAACCCGCGGCAGTCATTGTAGACAGCCTGTCTTAAAAATTGAGTCAATTTTTTGCGTTTTAAAAATTGTTCATAATCCTTTCCATGGAAGCGGTAGCATCGGTTCTTTCCCTGGCGCTTTGCCTCGTTCAAAGAAAATTCAGACAGTTTCATTATGTTGGTAAAGGTATGATCTGTAATCTGCTCCGTTTCCAAAATGCCGCCGGAAATGGTAAATACAGCTTCGTAATGGTTGGATTCCACAAATCTTACAATCTGCTGCTGAATCGTTTTATATAGTCTGCCGGCTTCCTTGTATGTTCCGCCGTGAAAATCCAAAATCAAGAATTCATCTGCCACTACCCGGTAAAGTTTTTGCTCAGAGGAGATGCATTTAGAAATGCATTCTGCAGTCTGACGCAGTATCATATCACCGTATTCAATGCCCAGCTTTTCGTTGATTTCTTTAAAATCATCTAATCCAAGACGTAGGAAAAATCCCGATGGAAAGGGAGCGGAAATTTTGTAGAGAAAGGATTGCAGGCTGGAAGAACCAAGGAGGCCGCTGACATTGTCCGCCTTTTGCTTTGCGCCGATCTCATTGATACATCCGACCATATACAAGGCTTTTTCTTTACTGCGTACCACATAGCCCCGGCAGTTGATCCATACCGGCTGTCTTTCTAAATCCAGCCAGCGGTATTCCAGATTGTGAAAACTTCGTTCACCAGCCAGCAATGCATTCAGATCCTCCTGCAGCATCCCAATGTCTGAAGGATATACAAACAGTTCGTGGGTGCGCACAACATCGTGAAAAGTATTGTCCGGAATAGAGAAACGTTTCTTGGCGTGTGGAGAGATATAGTAAAAGTCGTTGATAAAATCATATACATAAAGGTAGTCATCCATGCATGGGTGCAGTAAATCAATAACCCTGCTGAGCTGTTCTACGGTAATTTCCTGAAAATCTTGATTCAATTCCATTTCCTCCCTGCGAGAAGCTGTTCTTTCGTGTACTTACTTATTAATATTATTATATTTGATATTTTTGCGGAATGCAATCCCTTTTTCAGAAGGAAGGAGAGAGAAGAGGATTTATTCTGAAAAAAAGAATTTCTATATATAATTTGATGGTCAAAATATCCGAAGGTAATCAGAAAGATTCAGAAGACAGAAAAAGCGTTTCTGGCTGTCCTTTACGCCAGAAACGCTTTTCTTATTCTATTTTGCAAGCAGCAGCATGATCTGATTGCTTCTTGTCACGAATTTACTCATAGCCTCGGTGGACAATGGGTGATTGCTCAGAAGGGCAAGATCATAGAGCTGCTGGCAGAACAATGGCACATGTTCAGAATCTTTGTTGTCTAAGATATACTGAACCAATGTGTTATTTGCATTTAACACAAGAGTCTGATCGCCGCCGAACATAGAGGGATCCATGCCTGCCATACCATACATCTTCATCATATCCTGCATCCGGCGTCCTTCTTCAGACAAGGTGATCACAGAAGAAATGTCTGCATTTTTCAATTTTTCCACAGATACCTTCAGGTTCTCATTTCCTAAGGCTTTTTGGAATGTTTCAGTCAGATTGTCTTTGGCCTCTTTTAAGTCTTCTTCGGAAACTTCTTCCTTCAAAGATTCTGTCAAATCTGCGTCAATGCGGACAAATTTGATCTTTTCATTTCTGCGCTCTAACTGTGTGATGAAAGAGGTGTCAATGTTGTGGTCTAAGATTACTGCATCCATGTTCTGTTCTTTGAACATTTTGATATACTGTCCCTGCTGCTGCACGTCTGTTACATAGTAGACAGGTTTGCGGGTATCTTTTTCCTCTGCCTCAGCGTCCAGGTTTTCGCTGTCTGGAGTATCAGGAGATTCAACGGGGCTGTCTGTCTCAGCATCTTTTTCACCCTCAGTTTTTTCATCCTCTGTTTTCAGGCATTCTGGGAGAGTGAGATATTTGTCTTCCAGATTCTTAAACAGGATGTAATCGTTCATTTTGTCGCAGAATTTTTCGTCTTTCAGGCAGCCGAATTTGATAAAGGGGCTGATATCATCCCAGTATTTTTCGTAAGCTTCCTTGTCGGTCTTACACATGCCGCTTAACTTGTCCGCCACTTTTTTCGTAATGTAGTCAGAAATTTTCTGTACGAAACCGTCATTCTGCAGAGCGCTTCTGGATACGTTCAAAGGCAGGTCCGGGCAGTCGATAACGCCTTTTAACAGCATCAGGAATTCAGGAATGACTTCCTTGATATTGTCAGCGATAAAGACCTGGTTGTTATATAATTTGATGGTGCCTTCAATGGAATCGTACTCAGTGTTGATCTTAGGGAAGTACAGAATGCCTTTCAGGTTGAAAGGATAGTCCATGTTCAGATGAATCCAGAACAGAGGCTCCTTGTAATCCTGGAATACTTTCCGATAAAATGTTTTGTATTCTTCATCGGTGCACTCGTTGGGATGTTTTCCCCAGAGAGGATGAATATCGTTTAAAGCCACAGGGCGTTTGATAATCTTAGCTTTCTCTGTCCGAGGCGACACTTCCACTTGTTCCTTGGTTCCGTCTTCATTTTCCTGCTCCTCGAATTTGGCTTCTTCCACAATGGTTTCCACAACTGTGTCTTTTTCTGTCACTTCCTCTGCAGGAATCGTCTCATACTCCGTCTCTGCATTTTCTTTTTTCAGGAAAATAGGAGTGGGCATAAAGGAACAGTATTTTTCGATCACTTCTCTTGCCCGGTACTCATTGGCAAATTCCAGACAGTCTTCATTGAGAAACAGGGTGATCTCAGTGCCGACGGTGTCTTTGTTACCGTCAGACATGTCAAATTCCGTTCCGCCGTCACATTCCCAGTGAACAGGTACCGCGTCTTTCTGATAAGAGAGAGAGTCGATGTGTACCTCGTCGGCTACCATAAAAGCAGAGTAAAAGCCCAGACCGAAATGGCCGATGATCTGTTCCTCGCTTGCCTTGTCCTTATATTTTTCCAGGAAATCGGTGGCGCCGGAAAAGGCGATCTGGTTGATGTATTCTTCCACCTCGCCGGCAGTCATGCCAAGACCGTTGTCAATGAATTTTAAAGATTTTTCTTCTGGATTCACCAGAACCTGGATCTTAGGCTCAAAATCCTGAGGGAGATCGTACTCGCCCATCAAATCTAATTTTTTCAATTTGGTGATGGCGTCGCATCCATTGGAGATCAACTCACGATAAAAAATATCATGGTCTGAATACAGCCATTTTTTTATAATTGGGAAAATATTGTCGCTGTTAATGGAAAGATTTCCATGTTTGTTGCTCATAATCACTACACTCCTTTTCAATAATCCGGTTGTCTCAATCTAAAGAAGATTGTAATCCCCCTTTTTTTAAAAGTCAATAGAAAATTAGCACTCTTTTGAAATGAGTGCTAACAAAACGCGGAAAATCCAGTAAAATCAAAGGTTTGAAGAATTATTAAAAGTTTATAAACTGTTACAGCTCAGTCATATTCAACATCAAGTCCGAATCATGCTTGCATGAATGTGGACTTGATGTTGAATATGACTGAGCTGTACTAGGTGCAAATGGAAAAACATCTTGATTTGTTTCCATTTAGACTGCTATAATAGTGCTGTTAATGTCAAAAAATAACATTAGAAAAAGATCTCAAAGGATCTCTTTCAATAAAAGGACAGGAGGCGCAGAGATTATGGCAGAACAAATGAAAGGCAGTATGGTAACAGGGAATCCTACAAAAGCTCTGATTGGATTTGCACTGCCTATGGTGGCGGGAAATCTGTTTCAGCAGTTTTACAATATTATAGATTCTGTGATTGTGGGAAATGTGGTAGGAGAAGAGGCATTGGCGGCGGTGGGAGCTTCCACCGCGATCACAATGCTGTTTGTTATGGTGGCTATAGGAACAGGAATTGGCTGCTCCGTAGTGATCTCTCAGTTATTTGGGGCAAAGCAGTTAGAAAAGATGAAGACGGCAATTTCCACAGCTTTATTGTCTATTTTGGGATTCAGCGTTTTTTTAAGCGTTTTGGGGCTGTTGATTAACAGAAGTTTGATGAGGCTGATGGGAACGCCGGAGAATATTTTTGAGGATGCGGCGGCTTATATGCAGATTTATTTTTTTGGCTTTGTATTTTTATTTTTGTACAATGCCTTCTCTGCGATTTTCAATGCCCTGGGAGATTCTAAGAAACCCTTGATGTTTCTGATTTTTTCTTCCTTGCTGAATATCGGGCTGGATCTGTATTTTGTGACGGAACTTCAGATGGGAGTTCCGGGGGTGGCCTGGGCTACTTTGATTGCCCAGGGAATCTCGGCGGTTCTGTCCTTTGCATTTTTGATGAAAAAATTAAAGGGAATCGAGACGGGGCAGTATGAGCGGTTTGATCAAAATATGCTGAAAAATATGGTAAAGGTGGCCATTCCTACCATTGTACAGCAGTCAATTGTATCGATCGGCATGGTGTTGATACAGTCTGTGGTCAATCGGTTTGGCTCCACCTTTTTAGCTGGCTATACAGCGGCCACGAAAATTGACGGAATTGCCATTGTGCCTATGGTGGCGGTGGGAAATGCAGCTTCCACTTATGTGGCTCAAAATATGGGAGCGAAGAAGTTAGACCGGATCAGTCAGGGATATCGGAGCTGTCTGGTTATGGCGGCAGGAATTGGACTTACCATTGCAGTGATTCTGCATTTTGCTGGAAATGGATTTGTAGGTATGTTTTTAGATTCCGCATCCAGCCAGGAAGCCATCTCTATTGGAGCGCAGTATTTGAGTACGGTTTCGCTGTTTTATTTTATGATGGGCCTGATGAACGTCAGCAATGGTGTCTTGCGGGGAGCCGCGGATATGGGCTGGTTTTTATCCTGCAGTCTGTGTATTCTGCTGGTCCGGGTAGGATTGACCTATGCTCTGGCAGACGCCACGCAAGGTATGATCATTATGTGGGCAAATCCCGCCGGATGGGCAGTGGGACTTTTGATCGCAGTGTTCCGGTATTTCCAGGGAGGATGGAAGACCAAGGAGATTATCTGATATGTTCAATAATAAATATAGATAAAATAACTATTTAATTTAATGGATGAATTAATTCTTTCTATCGTTAATCATTCATGTTACACTTTATAGTAAGAAGGGATGTGGGAATATGGGATTGACAGAACGCGAAGGAAAAAAAGACGAAAAAATAAATGGTGTGATTTACAATATGTCGCCGGCACCAGGATTTAAACATGGGATCATTAATAGCAATATTCATGCTGGTATAAAGCATGGACTGAAAAATAGTTTATGCCTGGTATTTATGGAAAATTTAGATTTTAAGTACCATCCAGATATTAATGATGATTATTTATGCCCGGATATTATGATTGTCTGTGACCGGAAAGGTTTAAAAGGAAGTTTTTACAGTGGAGTTCCTAAGCTGATTGTGGAAACATTAAGTCCGTCAACGGCGAAACGTGATAAAACTGAAAAAAAGGATATTTATGAGCAGGCAGGGGTGGAAGAATATTGGATTGTATCACCGCTGGGATCTGTCGAAATTTATTATCTGGAAAATGGAAAATATATTTTGGAACAGAATTACATGTTACAGAATGATAAAGAGGAAGAGGATTATAATGCAGAACAGGAGATTGCTTTAAAGGCCTTTCCTCATATAAAAATGACACTGGGCGAGATTTTTGAGGGGCTGGAATAAAAGTATAATAGCAGTTTTGATTTAGGGAGTTGAATTGGACTCGTCCGCTTTGTTCTTACCGGTAAACTCTGGATTTTCCAGATAATTTCCTTCCTCATCGCGCAGGAAAGGAAGAACCTGAAGTACTGCGTCGTTATTGATAAGACCATAGACATGAGGGTAGGATCTGCCGCAGTGATCCCCGTCCTCATAGCGTACTTCTGCCGTCAGCCTGCGCTCGTCAAGGCAGATTAAGACCATCTCATCTGTGATTTCTTTAAAATTGGACGCTACCCGCCAAAAATATTCTATGGTGGAGCAATGGATAAAACCCTCCGCTTCCAATTCTTCTTCTCCCCAAAATTCTTTCTGTTTCCGCTGATTCCAGGCGGACTTTTTCATACAATGTAAAATCATTTGAAATCTCCTGTTTTCCCCTAATCTCTATTTTTTATAAAATTATACAGGTTTTCCTGTGAAGATTCAATAAGCGGTGGCAGAATTATCATAGAAAAAATGTACAAAAGGAAAAATATGACGAAAAATATGAAAAAAAGAAGAAAAAAATCGTGCAAACTGATTGAGTTAATTATTTAACAATGTTATACTAAGAGGGAAACAGACAAGATAGAGTGAAGGCATAAACGGGTGCTGTTTCCATTTGAAAATACCCGTTTATTCTATAGGAAATTTTTTCGGATTTCCTATAGAATTAAAAAAGATTATCGCACTGCGGCGGAAAAGAAGTGAGCCGCGGAAGCGGCCCGCCGCAGGCGGAGAATCCTGTAAAGCAGGATTCTTTTTCTCTTATATTAGAAAAGACCTTGTCACGTTAAAATGTGAAAGTGCCTTTCCTAAGAGAAAAAGCAAAGATGCACGCGCAAATGCAAAGGAAATAAGTCGCTAAAGCGACGCATTTGCGGCGCAGAATTTCGTAAAACGAAATTCTTTTTATCATGTATCACAAGGAGGAGAAGGATTGGAAGCAAAAGATCAGAAAGTATTAGATGAGATTTTGTCATCTCACGATTACAATCAGACGGCGGTTATTGCAATTATGCAGGATATCCAGAAAGTATACCGCTATCTGCCGGAGGAGATGCTTTGCTATATTGCAAAGAAGCTGCATTTAAGCGAGGCAAAAGTGTATGGGGTGGCGACATTTTATGAGAATTTCTCATTGGAGCCAAAGGGAAAATATGTCATTAAGATCTGTGACGGAACTGCCTGCCATGTAAGGCAGTCCACAGCAATTTTAAATGAGATACGAGGTCTGTTAGGCGTGACAGAAGAAAAGCCTACCACAGACGATATGATGTTTACCGTTGAGACAGTGTCTTGTCTGGGAGCCTGCGGTCTTGCGCCTGTGTGTACTGTAAATGATGTGGTACATCCAGCCATGACCCCGGAAAAGGCAAGAGAGCTGATCAAGGAGCTGAAAGAAGGCCGGGAGACAGAGGCCGGAGAGGAGGCTGCAGATGAGAATTAATACAAGGGAAGAGTTAGAAGCCAGAAGAAAAGAGTATGCAGCTTCTTTAAAGACTCAGAGGAAACAGATTTTAATCTGTGCCGGAACTGGATGTGTGGCCGGAGGGTCTTTAAATATTTATGCAAGACTGCAGGAGATCATGATGGAGCGCGGAATCAAATGTTCTCTGCGGTTGGAAAAGGAACCTCACGATGAAAGCATAGGACTGAAGAAATCCGGCTGTCATGGTTTCTGTGAGATGGGACCTCTGCTTCGGATTGAGCCGGAAGGAATTTTGTATATTAAAGTAAAAGTGGAAGATTGTGAAGAAATTATCGAAGAGAGTATTGTCAATGACCGGATCATTGACCGTCTGGTATATCACGATCAGGAAGGAAAGCCATACCAGAAACAGGAAGAGATTCCTTTCTACAAACAGCAGACACGTGTGGCGTTGGAAGACTGCGGACGCATCAATGCGGAATCTATCAAAGAATACATAGCGGTAGGCGGTTACAGCGCAGTGGCAAAGGCATTGTTTGATATGACGCCGCAGCAGCTGGTAGACGAGGTGTCAGAGGCGTCTTTGCGAGGCCGGGGCGGCGGCGGTTTCCCAACCGGCCGAAAATGGTCCCAGGTATTGGCCCAGAAGGAAGAAGTAAAATATGTGGTCTGCAATGGCGACGAGGGAGATCCCGGTGCGTTTATGGACCGGAGTATGATGGAAGGAGATCCTCACCGGGTGATCGAAGGAATGTTAATTGCCGGAATTGCAACGGGAGCTCATTACGGATATATTTACGTGCGTGCAGAATATCCTCTGGCAGTAGAGCGTCTGCAGACAGCTATCAATAAGGCGCTGGAAAAGGGTCTGCTGGGCAAAAATATCTTAGGTTCTGGGTTTGATTTTGATCTGAGAATCAGCCAGGGAGCGGGAGCTTTTGTCTGTGGAGAGGGTTCTGCCTTGACTGCCTCCATCGAAGGAAACCGGGGAATGCCAAGGGTAAAACCGCCTCGTACTGTGGAAAAGGGCTTGTTTGAGAAACCTACGGTATTGAACAATGTGGAGACTTACTGTAATGTTCCGCCCATTATCAACAAAGGAGCAGCCTGGTATAAAACCATTGGACCGGATAAGAATCACGGAACAAAGGCATTTGCCCTGACCGGAAACGTTATGAACACTGGTTTGATTGAAGTTCCTATGGGAACTACTTTACGGGAAGTAATCTTTGACATCGGCGGCGGCGTCAAAGGCGGCGAATTTAAGGCGGTACAGATTGGCGGACCTTCCGGCGGATGTCTCTGTATCAATCCTACGGAAGATCATCTGGATCTGCACCTGGATTTTGATTCTCTGAAAAAAGTGGGAGCAATGATTGGAAGCGGCGGCCTTGTGGTGATGAATGACAAGAGCTGTATGGTGGAAGTGGCCAGATTTTTCATGAATTTCACTCAGAACGAATCCTGTGGAAAATGTATTCCCTGCCGGGAAGGCACCAAGCGGATGTTAGAACTGCTGAATGATATCTGTGAAGGCAGAGGAACCTTGAAGCACATCACATTGCTGGAAGAGCTGGCGGAGACGATTTCTGCCACTGCATTGTGCGGATTGGGCAAGACGGCGGCTTCTCCGGTGGTAAGTACCATGAAATATTTCCGGGAAGAATATCTGACTCATGTGGTGGACAAGAAATGTCCGGCCGGCCAGTGCAAAGCATTGGTAACCCTTCAGATTGACCCTGAGCTGTGTAAGGGCTGCAGCAAGTGCGCAAGGCTTTGCCCGGTAGAAGCAATCTCCGGCGAGATCAAAAAACCGTTTACCATAGATACCTCAAAATGTATTAAGTGTGGAGCCTGCAAAGAAGGCTGCAATTTCCACGCGGTAAAAGAAGTGTAGGAGGGTGGCTGACATGAAAAAATATATGATAATTGACGGAGAACGTGTGGAGTTCACCGATGAAAAAAATATTCTTGCAGTCATTCGAAAAGCAGGAATTATCTTACCGACGTTCTGTTACTATTCAGATCTGTCCATTTACGGCGCCTGCCGGATGTGCGTGGTGGAAGACAAATGGGGCGGTATTATTGCTTCCTGTTCCACACCGCCTAAACATGAGATGGAGATTCACACCAATACGCCTCAGCTCTATTATCACAGGAAACGCATTTTAGAGCTGCTCTTGGCAGCCCACTGCAGAGACTGTACAACCTGTGAGAAAAATGGAAAGTGTAAACTGCAGGAGCTGGCAACCAGATTCGGTATTCCGGGGGTAAGATTTGAAAATACCAATCCGATCCGGCCCATTGATACTTCTTCTAAGGCTATTGTGCGTAATCCCAATAAATGTATTTTATGCGGAGACTGTGTGCGGGTCTGCAGCGAGATCCAGCATGTAGGGGCTATTGACTTTGCACACCGGGGTTCTAAAATGGAAATTTCCACTGCTTTTGGCAGGGATATTGCAGATACTAATTGCGTCAACTGCGGACAGTGTGCGGCAGTCTGCCCTACAGGAGCCATTACCATTAAGCGGGACAGCCATGATGTGTGGGAGGCAATTCACAATCCCAATAAACGGGTGGTAGTACAGATTGCGCCGGCAGTTCGTGTGGCAATTGGAGAGGCTTATGGATACGAGCCAGGAGAGAACACCATTGGAAAACTGGTGGCTTCTTTGCGAAGACTGGGCGTGGATGCCATTTTTGACACCTCCGTAGGCGCTGATTTAACTATTATGGAAGAGTCGGAAGAACTGGTAGAGGCTTTAGAAGAAAAAGACCGGAAATATCCTCTCTTTACCTCCTGCTGCCCTGGATGGATTCGTTTTGTGGAGACCCAGTATCCACATCTGATGAAATACATTTCCACCTCCAAGTCGCCTATGGAAATGTTTGGAGCAGTGATCAAGGAGTACTATAAGAAACAAGATAAAAAAGAAGGAAAAGAGACTGTATCAGTGGCTATTATGCCTTGTACTGCCAAGAAGTTTGAGGCTTCCAGAGAAGAGTTCAAGCGAAATGGCATTCCAGATGTGGACTATGTGCTGACTTCGGAGGAAGTGATCACTATGCTGCAGGAGATTGGAATACGGTTTGACCGGTTGGAGCCGGAAGCATATGATATGCCCTTTTCCATTTATTCCGGAGCCGGCGTAATCTTTGGAGCAACCGGCGGCGTGACAGAAGCGGCAGTGCGCCGGGTAGTGGCAGATAAGAGCCCTAAGGTTTTGAAGGAGATTGAGTTTATCGGTGCCCGCGGGATGGAAGGAGTTAAGGTCTGTGAGCTTCCATTAGGAGACCGTCAGGTTCGGATCGGCATTGTCAGCGGCCTGGGAAATGCAGACAGGCTTCTTCAGAAGATAGAGAGCGGAGAGGAACATTTTGATTTTGTGGAAGTGATGGCATGTCCGGGAGGCTGTGTGGCAGGAGCAGGGCAGCCCTTTGCCCGTTCCACAGAGAAGCGGATGCGTGCGGAAGGACTTTATAAGAACGACAAAGCTCTTCAGATCAAGCGCAGCGAGGAGAATCCATTGGTAAAGACTCTCTACAACGATCTGCTGAAAAACCGAGAACATGAGCTTCTTCATGTGACATATAAACAGGAATCATAAATAGTGCTTGATAGGGCTGGGAATCATTTAATTCCCAGCCTGTAAACATTTTTATTTGTTAGGATTAGGGTGTCAAAAGCGCTCTAATCTTGTTAGGAAAACAAGATACTGGAGGAAGAAATATGAAAGAGATACGGTGGAATGATCGCTATAAGATAGGAATTGCGGAGATTGACAAAGCGCATCAAAGGCTTTTTTCCATCGTGGGAAAGCTGTTAATGCTCAATGAGGATGAAGAGAAAAGTAAATTTGCATGCGCAGAAGGAATCAAATTTTTTAAAAGTTATACCATCAAACATTTTGAGGAAGAAGAGGCTTATATGAAGTCCATTGATTATGGGGAATATGAGACTCACAAAAAGTTACATGATAATATGAGGGACAAGACGATTCCGGCCCTGGAGAATGATTTGGAGAAATCAGAATATTCTATGGAAGCAGTCCAGCATTTTCTGGGAATCTGTCTTGGCTGGCTGAACTGTCACATTATGATTGAAGACCGGGCAATTACCGGCAAAGCCGTCAGCAGATGGGTGCATAATCCAGCGGAGGAAGAAGTTGTCAATCTGGAAAATGTAGTGATTCAGGGAATGAAAGAAGTTTTTGACGTTAATCTGTGGGTAGTCAGTGAAAAATATAAGGGGGAGGATTTTGGAAACGGTATCTATTATCGTTTGAATTACGTTTCTCAGAAAGGAAAAAAGGTACAGATTGTGCTGGCCTTTGAGGAGCAGCTGATTCTTAACACCATTGGACAGACACTGGATGTACAGGTGAAAAAAGTGACAAAAATGACAGTAGATGCCACGAAGGAATTTGCTCAGCTTTTGATGCACCGGATTGGCCAGCATTTCCAGTCTCAGGAGAAATATGAGCTGGTAAAAGACAATGTTTTGAATGATGAACAATATAGAAAAATGTTTTTAGATAGATATCCAGATTACCCGCTGTTGTTTGATACAGGGAAAGGCTATTTTGCATTTTGCGTGACGGCCCGGTAAAAGGAGAGAAAATAGAATTATCGCACCGCGGCGGAAAGGAAATGAACCGCGGGAGCGGTCCGCCTGTGTCAGCCCTTATGGTATTTGTCACTGAATCTCAATATTTCCGCTGTCACAACGGATCTGTATCATTTTCTTTCTCTTTTTGTTTTGGGTCTGGTAGCGGACAGTATCGTCTTCGGCAGGTTCAATCTTTGTTCCATCCAGTTCAATGGTTCCATATTCTGCTTTCAGATCATAGTTGTAATCGGAGCAGGAATCTTCTAAGTCTAAAGTAATGTTTCCGTACTCAGAAGAGATATCGGTATTTTCTAGTTTGGCATTTTTTAGATCCAGGCTGCCGGAATCCAGGTTCAGATCGGCATGGTTGGAGACAGAGAGAACATCCCCTGTGATATCTCCATAAGAAGCAGAAATTTTCAGTTCCTTACAAGTGACAGAGTCCCACTCTGTATGTCCAGAATCTATGGAGATATCTAGAGTGTCTCCGGTAAAGGATCCCAGAGTGAGATTGCCATAGCTTAAAGAGAGATCAGCTTTTTTTACATTTAGCTGTTCCAGCTCTGTATTCCCGCTTTCCAAATGCAGATGAAATAAGTCGAAGTACTGATCGGCAGGAACATAAAGGTTTAAGTAAAAGGGGCCGCGGCTGGCAGGATTTCCAAACAAGAAATGGAAGGACGTCTGAAGAGATCCTTCCCGGAAATGGAATTTCCCATTGGAAACGCCATAGTCTGGTTCCAGATAGAGACTGCTTAAGCGGTATTCCAAATAAAATCCATCTGCAGGCAGAAGAAAGAGATTGGCTTCATCCAGGTTTATGGAGATTTCAGAAAATTCATCTAATTTCGTTTTCTCCAGAATATAGGGCTCCAGGGATTTTTTAACCTGATCAGAATTGCGACTGGCGGAAACGGTGCTTTGACTTCGTATGCCTGTAAAAATGATTGCCGCGGAACCTAAGAGGCCGGCCGCAATGGCAATTCCTAGGATAAGGGCTAAAAATTTATTTCGTCTCATAAAAATTCCTCCTTCGATGTATGTATGAGCTGTGTAATATCTGCTTACTCTCTATAACGATACAAGAAGGAGGATGACTTCAATCACAATATAAAATTTAAGAGCTTTCTTTTTTTGAATTCTGTTCTTTCTGAAGATTTTTCTGGGCTGTGGATAACATCAGTTTAATCCGGTTGAGCTGGTTGACTTCAGAGGCTCCTGGATCGTAATCAATCGCCACAATATTGGAAAGAGGATAGCGATGGCGGATTTCTTTGATTACGCCTTTTCCCACTACATGGTTGGGCAGACAGCCAAAGGGCTGGGTGCATACGATATTGTTGGTGCCGGAATGGATCAGCTCTAACATTTCTCCTGTCAGAAACCAGCCTTCCCCTGTTTGATTTCCCATGGAGACAATGGGGGAAGCATACTTTGCCAGTGTCTCGATCTGGGCAGGGGGATCAAAATGGCGGCTTTTTTCAAATTCCTTTCGTGCAGCGCTTCTCAGCCATTCTAAAAACCAGATACCTAGGTTGGCATTTCGGGCGGAAGACTTTTTGGAGCCTAAGTGTTTGACAAGGAAGTTTTGATTGTAAAAGCAGTAAAGCAGAAAGTCAGTCAGGTCGGGGACCACGGCTTCTGCCCCTTCTGCCTCCAGAAGTTCCACCAGGTAATTGTTGGCGGCAGGCAGAAATTTTACCAGGATCTCACCCACAATACCTACTTTAGGCTTTCGTTCTTCTGTGACAGGAAGATTGTCAAAATCCCGGATGATCTCCCGGCAGTATTTCTTGAACTTTCTATGAGAACATCTTTTAGGGGAAGAGACAAGGTCGATGCATCGTTTCTTCCATTGCTCGTGAAGAGCGTTGGCGGCGCCGGGAACTTTTTCGTAAGGTCTGGTATGATAGAGACAGCGCATGAAAATATCGCCGAAAATCAGCGCATACAGACCTTTCTGGAGTAATGGCAGGGTGAGCTTAAATCCAGGATTCGCTTCTAAGCCGCTTAAATTGATGGAGATAACAGGGATATCTGGATAGCCTGCTTTTTCCAAAGCCCGGCGGATGAAGCCGATATAATTAGAAGCTCTGCAGCCTCCTCCTGTCTGAGAGACAATCACAGCTGTTTTTGTCAGATCATATTTTCCAGACAAAATGGCGTCCATAATCTGTCCCACCACCATCAGAGAAGGATAGCAGGCATCGTTATTCACGTATTTTAGTCCGGTATCCACAGCTGTTTTTCCATCATTGTCCAGAACCACCATATGGTAGCCGGAAGCTTGAAAAGCTGGCTGAAGCAATTCAAAATGGATGGGCGACATCTGAGGACAGAGGATGGTGTAGCTTTTGCGCATTTCCTCAGTAAATACCACGCGTCTGTAATTGGAAGGAAGGATCTTTGGGCATACGTTCTGTTTCTCTTTCACCCGCAGGGCAGAGAGAAGAGAGCGGATGCGGATGCGGGCGGCTCCCAGGTTGTTTACCTCGTCAATTTTCAGGCAGGTGTAGATTTTTCCGGATTTTGTCAGAATGTCATTCACCTGATCTGTGGTTACAGCGTCCAATCCACATCCAAAAGAGTTCAGCTGAATCAGATCCAGGTCTTTCCGGGTTTTTACAAAATTTGCCGCTGCATATAATCTGGAATGGTACATCCACTGATCCATAACGATCAATGGACGTTCCACCTTTTGCAGATGAGAGATGGAATCTTCTGTGAGAACGGCGATGCCATAGGAATTGATCAGTTCCGGAATTCCGTGATGGATCTCCGGGTCAATGTGGTAGGGGCGTCCCGCAAGGACAATGCCTCGAAGTCCCTGTTCTTCCATATAAGCTAAGGTTTCTTCTCCTTTACGGCGGATCTCTTCCCGCATACGGGCAAGTTCTTCCCACCCAGCGTCAGCAGCAGCTTGAATTTCCCATGGTTCAATTGAAAATTCTTTCTGAAATACAAGTGTCAGCTGCTGGGTCAGAGCTTCTTTGGAGGCAAAAGAGAGAAAAGGATTGAGAAACTGTACCGCACCAGAGGTAATCTCATCCACATTGTTCTTGATATTTTCTGCATAGGAGGTAACGATAGGGCAATTATAGTGGTTGTTGGAATCCGGAAATTCGTTGCGCTCATAGGGAATGCAGGGATAGAAGATAAAATCAGCCTGGTTTTGGATCAGCCAGGAAATATGGCCATGGGCCAGTTTGGCCGGATAACATTCTGACTCGCTGGGGATGGATTCAATACCCAGTTCATAGATCTTCCGGGTGGACTGAGGGGAGAGCATAGTACGGAACTTTAACGCCTTAAAAAAGACCGCCCAGAAGGGATAATTTTCGTACATATTGAGAACCCTGGGGATTCCTACTGTTCCCCGGACAGCCTCTGTCTCAGAAAGGGGCTCATAGTCAAAGATACGGGTGTTTTTATAGTCAAAAAGGTTGGGAATCTGCTTCGTGTTCTTTTCTTTGCCGAGACCTTTTTCACAGCGGTTTCCAGTGATGAACTGACGGTTTTTGGAGAAACGGTTGATAGTCAGCAGACAATGGTTGGTGCATCCCTGGCATCTGGTCAGTTTGGTGTCAACCTGAAGGTTTTCAATCTCTTCTAAAGAGAGCATGGTAGTGTGAGGATGGTCTTCATAACGTTCCCTGGCGATCAAAGCTGCGCCGAAAGCTCCCATAATTCCGGCAATATCTGGGCGGACTGCCTCGCAGCCGGAAATTTTTTCGAAACTGCGCAGCACAGCGTCATTGTAGAAAGTTCCTCCTTGTACCACAATATGTTTCCCCAGGTCTTTGGCATCGGACACCTTGATCACTTTAAACAAAGCATTTTTGATAACAGAATAAGCAAGCCCGGCAGAAATGTCAGAGACCTCCGCTCCCTCTTTCTGGGCTTGTTTTACTTTGGAATTCATAAATACAGTACAGCGTGTGCCAAGGTCAATGGGATGTTTGGCAAACAAAGCGGCCTGTGCAAAGTCTTCCACTTCATAATTCAGAGATTTTGCAAAAGTCTCAATAAAAGAACCGCAGCCGGAAGAGCAGGCTTCATTTAACTGTACGCTGTCTACGGTCTGGTTTTTTATCTTGATACATTTCATATCCTGTCCGCCGATGTCTAGGATGCAGTCCACCTCTGGATTGAAGAATGCGGCTGCGTAGTAGTGGGCCACAGTTTCCACTTCCCCTTCATCCAGCATAAAAGCAGACTTTAACAAAGCCTCTCCATAACCGGTGGAGCAGGAGTGGACGATCACAGCCTTTTTGGGCAGCAGGGAATAGATCTCCTGAATAGCGGAAGTGGCGGTGGCAAGAGGGTTCCCATTATTGCTGCTGTAAAAAGAGTACAGCAGAGAACCGTCTTCTCCCACCAGAGCTACTTTGGTGGTGGTGGAGCCGGCGTCGATCCCCAGGTAACAATTTCCCTGATAGGTGGATAAGTCTCCAGTCATAACCTGATGCTTTTCATGACGTTTTTGGAATCTCTGATAATCTTCCTGGGAGGGAAATAAGGGTTCCATCCGCTCCACTTCGAATTCCATGTGGATTTCAGAAGAGAGCTTCTGCAAAATCTCTGTCAGCTCTACGGTTACTTCCTCTTTGCAATTGAGGGCAGAGCCCATGGCTGCAAACAGATGAGAGTGGTCAGGTGCAACGATATGTTCTTCGTCCAGATTCAAGGTGCGGATAAAGGCGGCCTTTAACTCTGGCAGAAAATGAAGGGGGCCGCCCAGAAAAGCTACATGGCCTCGAATGGGTTTTCCGCAGGCAAGACCAGAAATGGTCTGGTTGACCACAGCCTGAAAAATAGAGGCAGACAGATCTTCCTTGGAAGCGCCTTCGTTGATCAAGGGCTGGATATCAGATTTGGCAAATACTCCGCAGCGGGCGGCAATGGGATAGATTGCCTTGTAACTTTTGGCATAGGCATTCAGCCCGGTGGCGTCTGTCTGAAGCAGGGAGGCCATCTGGTCGATAAAAGACCCGGTGCCTCCGGCACAGATACCGTTCATTCGCTGCTCTACATTTCCACCTTCAAAGTATATGATTTTTGCATCTTCTCCTCCAAGTTCTATGGCGACGTCTGTCTGGGGCGCGTGGTTCTGCAGTGCAGAAGACACAGCGATTACTTCCTGGACAAAAGGAATGTCCAGATGCTTTGCCAGAGTCAATCCGCCGGAACCAGTGATCATAGGAGAGAGCAGAATATTTCCCAGTTCATCTTGAGCTCTTGCCAGCAGATCAGAAAGGGTTTCTCGAATATTTGCAAAATGTCGTTGATAATCTGCAAATAGAAGCTCATTCTTATCATTTAATATCGTAATTTTTACGGTAGTTGAGCCGATGTCGATGCCCAATTTGTGTAAAGTATATTGTTTCATATAAATTCCTCCAATTAAAAAATAAAAGGATGGTAAAATTTTACTGTTTCTTCTTATTTATATATACGTGTTCTGAAATCAAACACCGCTTATTATACGACAGGAAATTACAAAAAACAATTGATTTTTTTTATTTTAATAGAATGTTTAGAATTTCAGTTTATTTTGGATTCCATTCTATTTTACTTTGTCCAATATATGCCGGAAATGATAAGATAGAACAGATTCATTGATCTGGAATATAATAAGAGAAAGAGAATATGAGAAGTATGGAGGAATAGATTTATGGCTAAAGTTATACCGATTCCCATAGGTCCGATATACAACGAAGGCCCCTGCCGGGGAATGGTACATGTAATTGAGAAGGGAGACACCTTATATCAATTGGGAAAGCGGTACCATGTCAGTGTGGGACAATTAATGTTTGCCAACCCCTTTGTAAACGTATACAACTTGCAGATTGGAGATGAACTCTGTATTCCCATCAGTATCCAGCCTAGAAATCAGGAAAACCTGATTCAGGGACGGATGATGGAAGAGGAAATACCAGTAGGAGAAATGCCAGAATCCTTTGAGGAGGAAATGGGGCGGGAGATGGAGGAGCCGGAAGATAGGGACAGAATGGAAGAGGAAATATAAACTTTTTATGAAAGAATGGTCCCTTTCGTTGACAAACCTATCATGAAAATCTATAATGAATACCTAGAAGCTGTTTGTCTGTGGAGGAGGATATTATGGATTTTCTAAATAAAATGGAACGGAAATTTGGAAAGTATGCGATTCCAAATCTAACTTTCTGGCTGATCGGAGCCTGGATTTTAGGATTTATCATTCAGTATACTATGCCGGAAGTACAGAGAATGCTTACATTGGAACCAGGATTGATTCTGACAGGACAGGTATGGCGGATTATTTCCTGGATCTTGATACCGCCGCCGGTTAACATCTTGTTTCTGATCTTTTTTCTATCCTGTTATTACTTTATCGGAATCTCCATTGAACAGGCCATCGGAACTTTTCGCTATAATGTATATCTGATCGGCGGGATCCTGTGCTCTATTTTAGCCTCTTTTGTGCTGTATGGTTATTACCGTATCGTCAATGGAATTGCAGTCCGGGGGATTGGGTATTATTTCAGTACAGAGTATATTACCATGTCGCTGTTTATGGCTTTTGCAGTGATCTATCCCAATGTGGAATTCCGCCTGTACTTTATCCTTCCCATCAAAGCCAAATGGATGGGAATTGTGGACGCAGTCTGGATGCTTTTTATGTTCTTTGTGTCCAATGCAGCAGGACGAACAGCAATCCTTGCCTCTCTGATGAATTTTCTGATCTTCTTTTTCAGCACCAGGAATTATAAAAGGGTGTCCCCAAAGGAGATACACAGGAAGCAGGTTTACCGTCAGCAGATGCGCCAGTCGGAGAATATTACCAGACATAAATGCGCGATCTGCGGCAGAACAGAACGGGACGGAGCAGATCTGGAATTTCGGTTCTGTTCTAAGTGCGAAGGAAATTATGAATATTGTCAGGATCATCTGTTCACCCATCAGCATATCAAGCGCAGTTGAGGAAAAAATGTTTTGAATGATTGCATTTTGCAATTTCACAATGCCAAAAGGTTCACATCGCAACGCGATGTGAACGCTTTGCACATAAAAACGTCATGGAAAACTAGTTTTCCAAATATTTTTATGTGCAAGATGTCTATGCTGCCTTTGGCAGCAAGACCTTTTGACATTGAGATAAGGATAGAGAAATGCTGGAATTCAAGAAAAGGTGTCCATTGACAAACGAAGGATAAGAATTTATAATGGTTACCAAATACATGAATCGGGCGGTTTGTAAAAACGCCGCATATCACAATCTTAGGGTGTCAAAAGAATTTGCAGCACATAGATGCTTTTGACACCCTAAGATTATAAGTGCGCATGTAGAACATATACGGTGCAAAGATTGCCCACAGAAATTAAGAACAGAACTCAGGAGGAACACAGATGGAAAATGAAATCGTTTCCAGGAATTTTATTGAGCAGGAGATTGAAGAAGATTTGCAGGAGGGAAAATATGAAGCAGTATGTACGCGTTTTCCACCGGAGCCCAATGGCTATCTTCATATTGGACATGCCAAATCTATTTTGCTGAATTATGGTCTGGCTCAAAAATACAATGGAAAATTTCATATGCGTTTTGATGATACAAACCCCACAAAAGAGAAAACAGAGTTTGTGGAGTCAATAAAAGAAGATATCAAATGGCTGGGAGCAGACTGGAAAGACCATCTTTTTTTTGCATCAGATTATTTTGAGCAGATGTATGAGGCGGCAGTGAAATTAATCAAAAAAGGGAAAGCATATGTTTCTGATCTGAACCCGGAACAGATTCGGGAGTACCGCGGAACTTTAAAAGAGCCGGGCCGGGAGGATCCCAATGCAGGAAGAACGATAGAAGAAAATCTTCAATTGTTTGAGGATATGAAAAATGGGAAATACGAAGACGGAGCATTGGTGCTTCGGGCCAGAATTGACATGGCTTCTCCCAACATCAATATGCGGGACCCTATACTCTACAGGTTAGCTCACATGACCCATCACAATACAGGAGATCAATGGTGTATCTATCCCATGTATGATTTTGCTCATCCCATTGAGGATGCTATTGAGGGAATCAGCCATTCTATCTGTACTTTGGAATTTGAGGATCACAGACCCTTATATGAGTGGGTGGTTCGCGAGCTGGAGTATGAGAATCCCCCCAGACAGATTGAGTTTGCCAAATTGTATTTGACCAATGTGGTAACTGGAAAACGCTATATCAAAAAATTGGTGGAAGATGGAATTGTGGACGGATGGGATGATCCAAGACTGGTGTCTATTGCGGCGCTGCGCCGGAGAGGATTTACGCCGGAATCTATTCAGAAATTTGTAGAATTATGCGGTGTTTCCAAGGCAAACAGTTCCGTGGATTATGCCATGCTGGAATACTGTATTCGGGAAGATTTGAAATTAAAACGTTCCCGCATGATGGCGGTATTGAATCCCATCAAATTAATCATTGATAATTATCCAGAAGGTCAGGTGGAATATTTAGACGCGGCCAATAATCTGGAAAATGAATCATTGGGAAGCCGCAAGATTCCCTTTTGCCGGGAATTGTATATTGAACGGGAAGACTTTATGGAAGAGCCGCCTAAGAAATATTTCCGGTTGTTTCCAGGGAATGAAGTGCGCCTGATGCATGGATATTTTGTAAAATGTGAAAGTTACGTCAAAGACGAAGCAGGAAATATTTTGGAGGTACACTGTACTTATGATCCGGAGACCAAAGTGGGGAGCGGTTTTACTGGACGGAAAGTGAAGGGGACCATTCACTGGGTTCCGGCGCCTTTTGCAAAAAAATGCCAGGTCCGGTTGTATGAGAATCTGGTGGACGAGGAAAAAGGGGTGTATAACAAGGAAGATGGAACCTTGAATTTGAATCCGGATTCCCTGACGATTTTGAAGGAATGTTATGTAGAACCTGCCTTAACAGAGGCGAAACCATATGATAGTTATCAGTTTGTAAGACAGGGATTTTTCTGTGTGGATGCAAAGGATTCCAGCTCGGATGCATTAGTATTCAACCGGATCGTATCTTTAAAAAGTTCTTATAAGCTGCCAACGCAGTGACAGCAGCGCACAAGAGGAGGAAAATGAAATATGAATTCAGTTTCAGGAACAGAGAAATCCGGTTTGGGATCAGAGACATCTGCAAAGGTGGTTGTGGGTGGAAAAAAAGCAGAGATACCAGCAGAAGAGACCTTGATCTTAGAGAAAAAAGTGCAGTGTAAAGTATGCGACTATGAATTTAAGACAAAAACGGTAAAAAGCGGGAAAGTACGGAGGTTGCAGCCAGACCGGGATCTGCGTCCCAGATTTCAGTATATTGATACTCTGAAATACGATGTGACAGCCTGTCCGGAATGCGGCTATGCAGCCTTAAGCCGCGATTTTGACAGACTGACCTCTACCCAGGCAAAGATGATTCGGGAGAATATTTCAGCTCAGTACCATAGGAAAACAGGAACAGAACCTACCGTTTATTCTTATGAAAATGCCATTGACCGATATAAACTGGCCCTTCTAAATACGGTTGTGAAAAAGGGGAAGGAAAGCGAAAAAGCTTATATCTGTCTGAAAATTTCCTGGCTGCTGCGGGGAAAAGCAGATACCATGTCAGAAAATACCCCAGAAGAGAAAAAGGCCAAGGAAGCCTGCCAGAAAGAAGAAAAGAATTTTTATCTCCAGGCATATGAAGGGTTCAACAAAGCCATTTCTCAGGAAATGTTTCCAATCTGCGGCATGGATGAGAGCACCATGGATTATCTGCTTGCCTATATGTCCTACTATTTTGAAAAGTATGAGATGGCATCCCGGTTCCTGTCCGGCGTGCTGGTCTCAGCCACAGCTAGCCATCGTATGAAAGATATGGCGTTGGATTTGAAGGAAGATATTGTCAGCAGACTAAAACGATAAAAGTATTTGACAATTGCGTAATAATTATGTAACATTTATGTAATATGATCAAATTGGTTTTCATAACATGGTCATAAGTATGAGAGTAATTGGAGGCAGGAGATGAAAAAAAACACAAAATTTTTAACAGCAGGGTTAACAGTTGGGATGTTTGCGATGATCTGCCTGACCGGATGCGCAACGGAAGAGCAGAAGGAAGCTGCAAAGCAGTACCAGGCAGAAGCAGACACTTATGTGGAAGGAAATAATTACGAGAAAGCGCAGGAAGCTATGGAGAAAGCCTTAGAGCAGACGCCCAAGGACAAAGAGCTGCAGGCTGCTGCAGAAGAGCTGAATAAAAAAGCAGAAGAGATGAAACCTTACAATGAGACCATGGAAGCAGCTATCAAGGCTATTGAGGCAGACGACGCTAAGGCGTTGGATGAGCTGCAGGAAAGCCAGGCCGGAAGAGATCTGGCAGAGCTGGCAAAGGAGACAGGGAGTTATATCTATCTGCCTTCCGGCGGAACCAGCGGAAAGGGAATTGGATTCTATACATTCAAGGACTGTGAGTGCGATCAGTGGTATTATGGAGATTACGATCAGGGAAAACGGGAAGGAAATGGAATCTGGTACTATGCTAGCAGTCATACAGAAGATGGAAATCTTTACAAAGAAGTGTACAATGGCCAGTGGAGCGGCGACGCGCCCAACGGAAAAGGCCATCAACTGATTGTGTTAGGGGATAAGGTAGACACAGATCAGGATTTCCAGGTAAAAAACGGTCTTTTTGAAGGAAGTTACGAGATCAAAGATAAGTTAGAAGACGGAACAGAAGTAAGCGGAAAATATGAATTAAAAGAAGGAAAATATGTGACGATTTCTGACGAGGAGCTAGAGAAAAACAATTTTGTGGTACCAGAGGAGGCTCATCTTGCCATTGCCTTTTTGTATAACGAAGCAGGAGAGTTGAAGAGTTGTACGATGGTATATGCGGAGGATGCCACAAAAGGCGTAAAGCATTTTTATTAAATCAGAAAAAGATAATGCAAAACAAAAAAAGGAGAGACAGTGCTGATTGCTGCCTCTCTTTTTTTATAGGAAATCCATTAGTTTATTACTTGCTGTTTTTCTCTAGTTCAGCCATTTTCATAGCCCGGACTTTCAATGGAAGGCCAAACAAGGTGATAAAGCCTTCTGCATCGTGGTGGTCATAGAGATCGCCGGTGGTGAAGCTGGCAAGAGATTCACTGTACAGAGAGTATGGGGAAGTGGTTCCGGCTTTGATAATATTGCCTTTGTAAAGCTTAAATTTCACTTCGCCAGTCACATACTGCTGGGTGGAGGTTACGAAAGCCTGCACCGCTTCTCTGAGGGGGGTGAACCATTTTCCTTCGTATACGATCTGAGCCATTTTGTTGCCCAGGTCTTTTTTTGTTTCCATGGTAGCCCGGTCTAATACCAGTTCTTCTAACTGCTGCTGTGCTTCCATGAGAATGGTTCCGCCAGGGGTTTCATAGACGCCGCGGGATTTCATGCCTACCACACGGTTTTCCACAATGTCAACAATGCCGATGCCGTGCTTTCCGCCCAGACGGTTTAACTCCCGGATAATATCGGCAATTTTCATAGATTTTCCATTGATAGTCTTAGGTACGCCGGCCTCAAAAGTCATGGTAACATATTCTCCTTCATCAGGAGCTTTTTCTGGAGATACGCCAAGTACCAGAAGGTGATCATAGTTCGGCTCGCAGGCAGGATCTTCCAGTTCTAATCCCTCATGGCTGATATGCCACAGATTGCGGTCACGGCTGTAACTGCTGTCTGCAGAGAAAGGCAGGTCAATGCCATGGGCCTTGCAGTATGCAATTTCATCTTCGCGAGACTGCATATCCCATTTATCGCTTCTCCATGCGGCAATGATCTTTAAATCAGGGGCAAGAGCCTTAATGCCAAGCTCAAAACGGATCTGGTCATTTCCTTTTCCGGTAGCGCCGTGGCAGATGGCGGTAGCGCCTTCTTTTCTTGCGATTTCCACCAGACGTTTTGCGATGCCGGGACGCGCCATGGAAGTTCCCAGCAGATATTTGTTTTCATACACAGCGCCTGCCTGCACGCAGGGAAGGATGTACTCTTCTGCAAATTCATCTGTAATATCTTCAATATATAATTTGGCAGCGCCGGATAATTTGGCCCGTTCTTCCAAGCCGTCCAGTTCTTCTTCCTGACCGCAGTCGATACAGCAGCAGACAACGTCATAGTCGTAATTTTCTTTCAGCCATGGAATGATAGCGGTGGTATCGAGACCTCCAGAATAAGCTAAAATTACTTTTTCTTTCATGATTTTTCCTCCGTTATTTACAAAATTAGTGAAAATATCAAATCTTTTGATATGCTACCTGGTATTATATAATAATAAAAAGGAAAAGACAAGTGAAAAAATATACATAATGAAATAATAAAAATACAAATATGCATACAAAATGCCAAAGAATTCCTTGCTAATGATATTATTCTTGCATAAAACGAGAAATAAATGTATAATTATGCAAAAGGAAAAGGGGCTTTACGAATGGAGAAAGATATATTACTATAAAAGTTAGTGTTTATCGTACTGCGGTAAAAGAGAAAGAGAGGAAGGAAAGATGATAACAGCAGGAATTATTGGGGCAACGGGATATGCAGGCGCGGAGCTGGTAAGGCTCTTGCTGGGACACAGAGAAGTGGAGATCAAATGGTATGGTTCCAGAAGTTATATTGATGAAAAGTATGGGAAAGTATATGGAAATATGTTTCAGTTGGTGGAGGATACCTGTCTGGACGACAACATAGAAGAGCTGGCAAAACAAGTAGATGTAATTTTTACAGCAACTCCTCAGGGATTTCTAGCAGGGGTTCTGACAGAGGAAATCCTGCAGAATACAAAGGTGGTGGATTTGAGTGCAGATTATCGACTGAAAAACGTGCAGGTATATGAGTCATGGTACAAAATCGAGCACAAAAGTCCTCAGTTTTTGGAAGAGGCGGTTTATGGGTTGTGTGAGGTTAATCGGGAAAAGGTAAAACGGGCAAGGCTGGTGGCGAATCCAGGATGTTATACCACCTGTTCTATCTTAACAGCCTATCCTCTGGTAAAAGAAGGGCTGATTGATCCCAATACCTTGATTGTAGACGCAAAGTCAGGAACTTCCGGGGCGGGAAGAGGGGCGAAACTTCCCAATCTGTTCTGTGAAGTCAATGAGAATATGAAGGCATATGGGGTGGCTTCTCACCGTCACACGCCGGAGATTGAAGAACAATTAGGATATGCGGCAGGAGAGCAGGTAACCATCAACTTTACCCCTCATTTAGTGCCAATGAATCGAGGTATTCTGGCCACAGAGTATGCCTCCTTGAAAAAAATAGTGCAGGCGGACGGAACAGAATCATTTCCCACTGACAGCCAGATCAGGGCGGCCTATGAAAAATATTACAAGGATGAATATTTTATCCGTATCTTAGAAGAAGGGGTATGCCCAGAGACTAAATGGGTGGAAGGAAGTAATTTTGTGGATATTGGTTTTCAGATAGATGAACGTACCGGAAGGGTTATTCTGATGGGAGCCATTGACAATCTGGTGAAGGGAGCTGCAGGGCAGGCAGTACAGAATATGAACCTGTTGTTTGGACTTCCAGAACAGGAAGGATTGCAGATTGTGCCGATGTTCCCATAGAAAAACATGGAGACGAAAATGGAAGAAAAGAAAACAGAAGTGAAGATTCGTCCGATGAAAGAGGAAGATTACAGGAAAGTTTATGGCCTGTGGAAGACAATCAAAGGATTTGGAATACGAAGTGTGGATGATTCCAGAGAAGGGGTCGGGCGGTTTATCCGCCGGAATCCCTCTACCAGTATGGTGGCGGAGGCAGAAGGAGAGATTGTAGGAGCTGTTCTCTGCGGGCACGATGGCAGGAGAGGCTGTTTTTATCATGTATGCGTCCGGGAGGATTATCGAAAACAGGGAATTGGGAAACGTATGGCAGTTCAGGCCATGAAAGCGCTGCAGGAAGAGCAGATCAACAAAGTGTGCCTGATTGCATTTAAGAAAAATGAAGTGGGAAATTCTTTCTGGAAAAGTGTAGGATGGACCTTTCGGGAGGATCTGAATTACTATGATTTTGTGTTGAACGATGAGAATATTACCACATTTCAGTAGGAGGAACGTATATGGAAGTGATAACAGGCGGAGTAACCGCGGCAAAAGGATTTCAGGCGGCAGCCACAGCGGCCGGCATAAAATATCAGGACAGAATGGATATGGCCATGATTGTCAGCCAGGTTCCGGCGGTGACGGCAGGTACTTTTACTACTAATGTGGTACAGGCCGCCCCGGTAAAATGGGACAGGCAGATGGTTGCAGAACAAAGATGCGCCCAGGCTATTGTAGTGAATGCAGGAATTGCCAATGCATGTACTGGAGCAGAAGGAATGGAATGCTGCCGGAAAACAGCAGAGGCAGTGGAACAGTGTACGGATATCCCGGCAGATCAGGTACTTGTGGCCTCCACCGGTGTAATCGGCATGCAGCTTCCCATAGAAAAACTTCAGGCTGGGGTGGAGGCTATGGCTTCAGAGTTAAAAGATTCCATAGAAAAGGGGCATCAGGCGGCCTGCGCCATTATGACTACAGATACTAAGCCAAAAGAGGCGGCGGTGACTTTTGAGATAGAGGGAAAAACAGTGACCATAGGAGGCATGTGCAAGGGGTCTGGCATGATCCATCCCAATATGTGCACGATGCTGAGCTTTGTGACTACAGATCTGGCAATTTCTAAGGAATTGCTGCAGGAAGCCCTTAAGATGGATGTACAGGATACTTACAATATGGTTTCAGTAGATGGAGATACCTCCACCAATGATACGGTGCTGCTTTTAGCTAACGGTATGGCAGGCAATCCAGAGATCACAGAAAAAGATGAAAATTATGATAAATTTATAGAGGCATTGAATTACATCAACACTGCCTTTGCAAAAAAAATGGCAGGAGACGGAGAGGGAGCAACTGCATTGTTTGAGACGAAAGTCATCCATGCAGATACCAAAGAACATGCAAAAATTCTGGCAAAATCTGTGATCTGTTCTTCTCTGACCAAGGCGGCGATTTACGGTCATGACGCCAACTGGGGAAGGATTCTGTGCGCCCTGGGATATTCTGGCGTGAAATTTGACCCAGAGGCAATTGAATTGTATTTCCAGAGCAGTTTCGGCAGAATTCAGATCTATCAGAATGGCGTGGCTGCTGATTACAGTGAAGAAGAGGCCGCAAAGATTTTGTCAGAGGAAGAAGTGACCGTTTTGGTAGACATGAAAATGGGGGAAGCAGAGGCGGCAGCCTGGGGATGCGACCTGACTTATGACTATGTAAAAATCAATGCGGATTACCGGTCTTAAGAGGTTTTAGAGAGATAACAGCAGGAAATAAAACAATAGAAGAGGTAGAAAGAGGAAGAAAAGATGGAAGAGAAAAATATGCAGGAAATCCTGCAGAAAGCAGAAGTTTTGATTGAAGCACTGCCATATATTCAGCGGTTTAACCGCAAAATTATAGTAGTAAAGTACGGTGGAAGCGCTATGATAGACGAGGAATTGAAAAAGAGCGTGATCCAGGACGTGACTTTGTTAAAGCTGGTAGGATTTAAGCCTATCATTGTCCATGGAGGCGGAAAAGAGATCAGCAAATGGGTGGAAAAATCAGGAATGGAGCCGGAATTTGTCAACGGTCTTCGCAAGACAGATGCAGAGACCATGGAGATTGCAGAGATGGTTCTGGGAAAGGTGAACAAATCGCTGGTGCAGATGGTACAGGAATTAGGGGTCAATGCGATTGGCGTCAGCGGCAAAGACGGCGGTCTTTTGAAAGTTGATAAGAAATATTCAAAAGGACAGGATATTGGATTTGTGGGAGATGTGAAAGAGGTGAATCCAAAAGTGCTGTTTGATCTGCTAGAAAAAGATTTTCTTCCCATTGTCTGTCCGATAGGGCTTGACGATCATTTTGAGACTTATAATATCAATGCGGATGATGCGGCCTGCGCCATTGCAAGGGCGGTAAATGCAGAAAAACTGGCTTTTTTGACAGATATTGAAGGCGTTTACAAAGACCCTCAGAATAAAGCTACGCTGATCTCAGAACTGTCTGTTTCAGAAGCTCATGAGCTGATTGGAAATGGAAACATCGGCGGCGGGATGCTTCCGAAGCTGAATAATTGTATTGACGCCATTGAAAACGGAGTGTCGAGAGTGCATATTTTGGATGGCCGGATCCCTCATTGCCTGTTGTTAGAGATCTTTACAAACAGAGGAATCGGAACAGCGATCTTAGGAGACAGCGAAGAGCGGTTTTATCAGAAATAGACCTTTCGAAAAGCGCCGGGAAATGGCGTAAAAGTGTTGAAAAATAAGTTGCCGGGAACGGAGAACCAGAAGTCAGAAAAGAAGGAGAGGAAAGATGGAAACCAGCGGATGGATGGAACAGGCAGAAGGCCATATTTTACATACATATAATCGGTATCCAGTTATGTTGGAACGAGGCGAGGGAGTTTATCTCTATGATACAGAGGGAAAAAAGTATTTGGATTTTGCGGCAGGAATTGCAGTACAGGCATTGGGATATGGGAACCAGGCATATAACAATGCCTTGAAAGAGCAGATAGATCGGCTGCTTCATACTTCCAACTTGTATTATAATCCGCCGATTATTGAGGCGGCAGAGAAGCTCTGCGCAGCTTCCGGCATGGAGCGTGTATTTTTTACCAACAGCGGAACAGAAGCTATTGAAGGAGCCATCAAAGCGGCGAAAAAGTATGCTTACGAGAAAGATGGCAGGACGGACCATGAGATCATCGCTATGGAGCATTCCTTTCATGGAAGAAGTTTGGGAGCTTTAGCGGTAACCGGGAATGCCAATTATCGTGCGCCTTTTGAGCCTCTGCCTGGAATTGTAAAATTTGCAGAATACAATAATCTGGAAAGTGTGGTCTCACAGATCAACGAAAAGACTTGCGCAGTTATTTTAGAGACCATCCAGGGCGAAGGAGGAATCTACCCGGCTACAGAAGAATTTCTTATGGGAATCAAACAGATTTGTCAGGAGCGGGATATCTTGTTGATTTTAGATGAGATTCAATGCGGAATGGGACGGACAGGATTCATGTTTGCCTGGCAGGAGTACGGGATAAAACCGGATATTATGACTTGTGCAAAGGCTCTGGGATGCGGAGTTCCGGTGGGAGCTTTTCTGATGACGGATCAAGTTGCGGCGGCATCCTTAAAGCCAGGGGATCACGGCACTACTTATGGAGGAAATCCGTTTGTGGGAGCGGCTGTCAGCAAGGTACTGGATATTTTTCAGGAACAAAAAATTACGGAACACGTACGGGAGATTTCAGCCTATCTGGAAGAGCAGTTAGAAACATTAAAAGAGAAATATGCATATATTACAATAAGGAGAGGGAAAGGCCTGATGCAAGGCTTAGAGCTGCGGTCTGATTTGTCAGCGGGAGAGATCAGCACAAAGGCATTGGAGGAAGGATTGATCCTCATTACAGCAGGAAGTCATGTACTGCGGATGGTTCCCCCCTTGATTATTAAACGAGAACATGTAGACGAGATGGTGGAAATCTTGAAAAAGATTTTTGACAGCGTAAGTAATGAGAAAAAATAATGCGTAAAATTGTAGGAAAATTGTTCTGAAAAAGATGGAAAACATAGTGACAGAGATGGAATCATTATTGTATAATAAAAACGATATGTCTGAAATGCGGGGATGAAAACCAATTGTTATGAAAAAACTGCTTTCATCGTATGAAAGGACCGAAAGGTCCGCTGTCTAGACAGACGGCAGTGATACAGAAGGAGGATAATCATGGGAAATCAATTAGTATGGCAGGACCGCTTTAACATAGGCGTAGAGGTGATTGATAAGGAACACAGAAAACTTTTTGGCATTTTAAATAAGCTGTTTACGAACCGGACCCAGGACGAGCGGGGCGTATGGCTCTGTCAGGAAGGTATCAAGTATTTTAAGGAGCATGCCACAAAGCATTTTGCAGAAGAGGAAGTTTATATGGCTTCTATTTCTTATGGAGGCTTTGACATGCACAGACGCCTCCATGATAATTTTCGCAAAAAGACCCTTCCAGAGTTGGAAAGGGAACTGAATCAGGAAAACTATTCTGAGGAGGCAATCAACCATTTTCTAGGTGTCTGCGCAGGGTGGCTGATCGGCCACACTTTAATGGAGGATCGGGCAATTACCGGAAAAGGCGTCAGCAAATGGGAAAACCTTTTACCAGAAGAAGAACAGGCAGCTATGAAGCAGACGATTATCCGTCTGATGGATGATATGTTCCAGTTAAATTCACGTCTGCTCAGTGAATGTTATGGCGGGGAAAAGTTTGGAGAAGGAATTTATTACCGCCTGATCTATGAATCTAGTCAAAAGGAGAGATGGGAGATTATTCTGGTTTTTGAGGAAAAACTTCTTGTCAATACCATTGGGACTATGCTGGGGATTCAATCTGAAGAAGTGAGCGTTATGGTGGTAAATGCCGCAAGGTATACCGCGCAGCAATTTGTGAATTGTATTAGCGAGCGGTTTATTTCTTTGGATTTGTATGAATTGAAGGAAGAAAATCTGTTAAGTTACGAGCAGTTTCAGAGAAAAGTAGAGGGAGAGAAACTGCAATTTAGTCTGTTGTTTGATACCGGAGAAGGATATTTTGCTTTTTGCGCGGTGGCTCCTCATCTGATGGAAGAGGGAACCGGAAAGGCTGTCAGAGGCGAAGTTGCTATTAAACCAGAGAATGCCATGACAGAAGTTCAGAAATATTTGAACCGGAATCAGGAGATCAAAAAACAGGCAGGCCAGAAGCAGAAGATACTTGTGGTAGACGACTCAGAATTGATGAGACAGGCCATGAAGGAATTGCTGGGAAAGGATTATGAAGTGGAGGGAGCAGATTCAGGCTTATCCGCAATCCGATGCCTTACACTGGACCGGCCGGATCTGATTCTTTTAGATTATGAGATGCCGGTGTGTGATGGAAGCCAGGTATTAGAGATGATCCGTGGAGAAAAAGAGTTTGCAGATATTCCGGTTATCTTTTTAACCGGCAGAGTGGACAGGGAGAGCGTGCAAAAGGTGCTGGCTCTAAAACCGGCAGGCTATCTTCTAAAGACCTTGCAGCCTGCAGAGATTAAAAAGGGAATTGACGATTACTTTAAAAAGAAAGGACTGGATGAAAAGCGGGAAGCTGGAGACCAGGCTGTCCCCAAACAGAAGATACTTGTGGTAGACGACTCAGAATTGATGAGGCAGGCCATGAAGGAATTGCTGGGGAAGGATTATGAGGTGGAAGGAGCAGACTCAGGCTTATCCGCAATTCGGTGTATTACATTGAAACGGCCGGATCTGATTCTTTTAGATTATGAGATGCCGGTGTGTGACGGAAGCCAGGTATTAGAGATGATCCGTGGAGAAAAAGAGTTTACAGATATTCCAGTTATTTTTTTAACCGGCAGAGTGGACAGGGAGAGCGTGCAAAAGGTGCTGGCTCTAAAACCGGCAGGCTATCTTCTGAAAACGCTGAAGCCTGCAGATATTAAAAAAGAGATTGATAATTACTTTAAAAAGAAACTTGGTTAGCGGTATAAAAATTCCAATTATGGTATATCCTACATAAAAATGCAAGTGTCAGGAGGAAAAGCCATGATTGGAATTTTTATTGCTCTTTTGTCAGGAGCATTGATGAGTATTCAGGGAGTTTTTAATACAGAGGTGACAAAAAATACCAGTATGTGGGTGAGTACAAGCTGGGTACAGTTTTCAGCCCTGGTGATCTGTCTTGTCACCTGGTTTTTTACAGATCGGACAAGCTTTGGAGGGATTTTGGAGATACAGCCTAAATATATGCTGCTGGGCGGTGTGATCGGCGCTTTTATCACTTATACGGTGATCAAGAGCATGGATACCTTAGGGCCGGCCCAGGCTGTGATGCTCATTGTGGTAGCTCAGCTTTTGGTGGCCTATCTGATTGAATTGTTTGGGATGTTCGGGGTAGAGAAGCAGCCTTTTCTATGGCGCAGAGTCATCGGCATGGCAGTCTGTATCGGCGGGATTATTCTGTTTAAATGGGAATCCTGATAAAAATATGAAATCTTTCTCAATATTTTTGAAATACTCTTGTAATAAATCATGAATTTCGTTACAATATAGAAGATTCGTGAATAAATTTTTCTCATTCTTAAAGTTTTCAGATCAGAGGAATCTGTGGAAAGAAAATAAAAGAATGGAGGAAAACATGAAAAAGAAAATCATATATTTTATCATGCTGCTGTGGCTCCTGTCTTTTGCCGGAGGATGTAAAGAGGCAGGGAGAGAAGAGAATTTTTGGGCAGAGGACGAAGAAAAAGATATGCTCAAAAAAGATTCCTGGAAGAAAGAGGAAGAAGCTCAAGCTGGGAAAGCAAAAACTGCAGAAGAGGAGGCCGCCGGCAGGGCGGAATCTTTGAAAGACCAGAAGATCTATGTACAGGTCAATGGGGCGGTGAACCGTCCAGGCGTATATGAGCTGGAGTCAGGCAGCCGTATCTTTCAGGCAGTGGAACTGGCTGGAGGCGTTACGGAATCTGCAGATGTCAGCGGTTTGAATCAGGCAGAGATTCTGCAGGATGGCCAGATGATCTATGTCTTAAGCCAGGGAGAGGTCAGAGAGCCTCAAAAAGAAGAAAAAGAGAAAGATGGCAGAGTGGATCTGAATACTGCCACAGAAGCAGAGTTGATGACGCTGCCTGGAATTGGAACGTCAAAGGCAAAGAGTATCATTGCCTGGCGGGAAGAACATGGCAGCTTTCATCAGGTAGAAGATTTGATGAAAATAGAGGGAATCAAAGAGGGCGTATTTTCCAAAATAAAGGACAGCGTCAAAGTTGACTGAGGTGAAGAGATGGCAAAGAAAGTTCTTGTAGTAGATGATGAAAAGTTAATTGTAAAAGGGATTCGTTTCAGCCTGGAGCAGGATGGCATGGAAGTGGACTGTGCCTATGATGGAGAGGAAGCATTGAATCTTGCCTCTTCTAATTCCTACGATATGATATTGCTGGATATTATGCTTCCGAAAATGGACGGATTCGAGGTATGTCAGCATATTCGGGAATTTTCTTCTGTGCCTATCGTGATGCTTACAGCCAAGGGAGATGATATGGATAAGATTCTGGGCCTGGAATACGGTGCAGATGATTACATAACGAAACCTTTTAATATCCTGGAAGTAAAAGCCAGGATTAAGGCGATTATGCGAAGGACTTCTCCCAATCAGCCCAAGAAGGAAAAGTCGAAGATTTTGGAAAATGGAGATTTGAGATTAGACTGTGAGAGCAGGAGATTGTTTATTTTGGGAAAAGAGATCAATGTGACCGCCAGGGAGTTTGACCTTTTGGCGCTTTTGGTGCTGAATCCCAATAAAGTGTACAGCAGAGAGAATCTGCTGAATCTGGTATGGGGGCATGGATATCCAGGGGATGTGCGCACAGTGGATGTCCATGTCCGCCGCCTGAGAGAAAAAATTGAGAGCAATCCCAGCGAACCGAAATACGTTCATACAAAATGGGGCGTGGGATATTATTATCAGGGATAGGCAAAAGGACAAAGATGAAAAGACTGAAATTTTTACACAGCCTGAAATTCCGGCTGATTGTACTGATTGCTGTGGTGGGAATCCTTCCAAATGTTGTGCTGCGGGTGGGAATTCTTGCCAGCTATCAGAAACGGGCAGTATCCAACCGGAGCATTGATATTTTAGGACAGGCAAAGATGCTGGGTAATCAGGTGGTTACATACAATTACATCAAAGACACCTCTGTGGAGATGATCAACGCACAGCTGGACATGCTGTCTAATATTTACGATGGAAGAATCCTGGTGACAAACAGCAGTTTTCAGATTGTAAAAGATACTTACGGGCTGGATACAGGAAAAACCATTATTTCCGAGGAAGTGGTAAAGAGCTTTCGAGGGGAAGAGATTACGAAATATGACTCTCATAACCGTTATATTGAGCTGGCGATTCCTCTGAAGGATACAAAGACAGAAGAGAGCCAGGGGGTAATGCTGATCAGCGTATCTACCGACAGCATTATGCTGAATTATGATTATTTAAAAGATAACGCCATGATTATTGAGCTGGCCAATGTGGTTGTAATTCTTGGGATTGCATTGTTCTGGGCAAGTCGTCTGGTGCGCCCTTTTGGAAGATTGACCCAGTATTTAGAACGAGTGCAGACAGAGGATGAAGAGGAGTTGATGATCTCTGATTATACGGAGACAGAATCTATCTCGGAAGCCTTCAATGAAATGCGGGGAAGAATGCGGGTGATTGACGATTCCAGGCAGGAGTTTGTCTCCAATGTGTCTCATGAGTTAAAGACGCCTCTTACTTCCATGAAAGTTCTTGCAGATTCTCTGCTGGCTCAGGGAGATGTTCCCGTAGAGCTGTATAAGGAGTTTATGGGGGATATTGCCGAGGAGATTGAACGGGAAAATAAGATTATCAATGACTTGCTGTCTTTGGTAAAGATGGACCGGTCTGCAGGAGACTTAAACGTTTCCGTGGTAAATGTCAATGAACTGCTGGAGATTTTGATGAAACGTCTGCGTCCCATTGCAGAGAAGAAAAATGTAGAATTGGTATTGGAAAGTTTCCGCCCGGTAAGTGCAGAAGTAGATGAGGTGAAATTGTCCCTGGCATTGTCTAATCTGGTGGAAAATGCCATTAAGTATAACAAACCGGAAGGATGGGTGCACGTATCCTTAAATGCAGATCACAAGTATTTCTTTGTGCGGGTGGAGGATTCTGGGATCGGAATACCAGAAGATTCCCTGGAGCATATTTATGAGAGATTCTTCCGGGTAGATAAGTCTCATTCCAGAGAAATCGGCGGAACCGGCCTTGGCCTGGCCATTACCAGAAATGCAGTTTTAATGCACCGGGGAGCCATCAAAGCCCACAGCAAGGAAGGTGAGGGCACAATCTTTACGGTGCGTATTCCCTTGATGTATCTTGCGTAGGAGGATAGATGAGAAGAAAAAAGATAAGTTTGTGTCTGCTGTTTTTCTTTCTGCTTGGTCTGATATCTGCCGGATGCGGAAAAGGAAAAGAAGATACTTCAGAATATAAGGTTTACTATGTCAATAAAGAGGTCACAAAGACCGTGGCAGTAGGTTATGAACCTAAGGCAAAGGGCAGTCAGGAGATGATACAGGAATTTTTAGGAGAGCTGTTTCGGAATATCGAACATCCTGATTACCGCAGGGCGGTTCCAAAGGGAGTGAAACTAGAGTCCTGGAAACTGGATAATTCCCAATTGTATCTCTATTTTAACAGCGCATATATGGAGATGGACAATGTAAGCGAGGTGCTGGGCAGGGCCGCCTTGGTCAGAACCCTGACCCAGGTAGAGGGAGTGGAGTGTATTTCTTTCTATGTGGCGGATTCCCCTCTGATGGATGCCAATGGAACCTTGATCGGATTGATGACGGCAGAGAGCTTTATTGAGAATCCAGGAGAACAGATCAACACCATACAGACCAACAGCATTACCTTGTATTTTTCTAATAAAGAGGGAACAGGTCTGATTCCAGAAGTACAGGAGGTACACTATAGCAGTAATATTTCCCTGGAAAAATTGGTGATGGAGCAGCTGCTGAAAGGACCAAAAGGAAAAGGAGCACGTTCTGCGATTCCAGATGGTACGAAACTGGTCAGCGTATCGGTGTTAGACGGCGTTGGATTTGTGAATCTCAATGAAGGATTTCTCAATCAGAATTATGAGATTGCCGAGCCAGTGGTGATCTATTCCATTGTCAATTCTTTGGCAGAGCTGCCTAATATCAATAAAGTTCAGATTTCTGTCAATGGAGACAGCAATCTGGTATACCGTGAAAAATTAGACTTGAATACCATGTATGAACGGAATTTGGATTACCTGGATGAAAGCGCTAAGACACAGGAAAAGCAGATAGAAGAAGGGGGAGAAAAAGTGATTATAAAAGAAGAGGAGGGGACAGGTGACTGATCGAATCGTCTGCTGTCTGACGGTTTCTCTTCTTATGGGAATCTTATTTGGAAAATATGGGAGCTTTTGGTTTGGGGCTGGATTTGTTCTGCTGCTGCTCTATACGGGCAGCAGAACGGTCAGAATCTGCCATCAAAAAGCATGGAAAGTGATCTTGCTGCGAAACGGTGTGTATCTGCTGGCATTTTGCAGCGGAACCTGGCATTTTCAGTCAGAGTGGAAGGTCCGCGCGGATCTGGAACACGAACTGGAACGAGTGCAGGAACAGGATCAGATTGTGGTCCAAGGGAAAATCCATAAGAAGGAAATGAAAACAGAGCAGTGCCTATATTATTTAACCGACACCCAGGTACTTGTGGGTGATCATGTCTATCCCAGCTATGGGATTCTTATTTCTAGTTCTGAGATACATATGCAGCCGGGGAATTTGTTGAGAGTGTCCGGCAGATATGTACCATTTCAAAGTTCCCGGAATGAAGGGAATTTCAATGAAAAACAATATTATCAAAGCAAAAAAATAGAATTTCGATTATATGCAAAAGAGATGGTCTGTCTCTCGGAAAAAGAGAATGCTTATGCAGTATTCTTAGGAAATCTGCGCCAAAAGCTGAAAAATGTGTATCTTCAGTGTATGTCCAAGCAAGAGGCAGGTCTGATGGCGGCTTTGACACTGGGGGATAAGTCTGTTCTGGACCAGGAAGTCAAGGAATTATACCGGCAGGCAGGGATTTCTCACATTCTGGCCATTTCCGGTCTCCATATTTCACTGTTTGGGATGGGGGTGTTTCGTCTGTGTAGAAGATGTTTCTGTTCTGATGGGATCAGCAGATTGCTGGCGGTGGGAAGTGTGTATAGCTTTGGAATCCTTTCAGGAATGGAAATTTCCACTTTTCGGGCAGTCTGCATGTTTTTTCTGCTGATGATGGCAAAAACAGCAAGATGCAGCTATGATTCTCTGACAGCCCTTGGGATCAGTGGAATGATTCAACTCTGGGAAAATCCTTTTTTGACAGATTATGCAGGATTTCTCTTTTCCTATGGAGCAGTTCTGGGCGTCGTTGTAATTGCCGGGATTCTCAGAGGAGAGAGGACAGCGCTTCGGGAGAATGGCGGAAGGGAAACGGAAGAGAGATCACATCACAGATTATGGGATATGTTTGGCGTTAATCTTTGCATTCAATTTGCCATTCTGCCCTTATCGCTCTGGTTTTACTATGAAATTCCCAGTTATCAGATTTTGGTCAACCTGTGCGTTCTGCCTGTTTTGGGAATCTTGTTGTCTCTGGGAGTGCTGGGGGCTTTTGCCGGGAGTTATCATCTTTGGGCGGGCAGGATGATCTTGAAGCCGGCAGGCTGGATTTTAGCTGGAAATCAATGGATTTGTCAAAGAGTCCTGGAATTGCCGGGGGCTTTATTTCAAGGTGGAAAGCCGGAAATAAAGCTGATCCTTTTTTATTATGGAATTCTTGCTATGGTGCTGTATCTGATTTGGAAAGGCTGGGGAAAAAAATGGCTGGCAGTTTTGGGAATGGCTCTTGGATTGGTGTTGTTTCTGCGTGAAGGTCCCTGCTTTGAGATCCATGTGCTGGATGTGGGACAAGGAGACGGGATCTTCATACAGACAGAAGAAGGCAGGCATTTTTTTATAGATGGAGGAAGCAGTGATGTGGACCAGGTGGGAACTTATCGGATTCTTCCTTTTTTGAAAGCCAGAGGAATTTCCTCTGTGGAAGGCTGGATTGTGTCTCATGGAGACCAAGATCATATCAGCGGACTGGAGGAAGTGTTAAAGGCCGGCTATTCCATTAAGTATCTGATTTTGGCGGAAGGAATGGTATGGGATGAAAAGGCCGAAGAGTTGGCAGAGCTGGCGGAAAAAAATGGCTGCAGACTTCTTTTTGTGCGGCCAGGCATGGAATTTGGAGCCGGAAAGGCAGTCTTTACCGTCTGGCATCCTCCGGCAGAAGGAGGAGAAGACCAGGACCGAAACGGAGCCTCTCTTGTGGTCTCTCTGGAATACCAGGGATTTACAGCTCTGTTTACCGGAGATATTGGGACCAAGCAGGAGAGGCAGCTTATAGAGGAAAGATGGATGGAAGGGTGTGGAATGGAGAAGATTGATTGTTACAAAGGAGCCCATCATGGCTCTGATCACTCTAACAGCCTGGAATTTCTGGAAATCCTTTCTCCCCAATTGACTGTTTTATCCTGCGGAGAAGGCAATTCCTATGGACATCCAGGGAAAGAAGCCTTAGAGCGGATCAAAGGCACAGGAAGCCGGGTGTTTTGTACCATGGATCAGGGACAGATTACCATAAGGCCGGAAAAAGAGAAGATCTGTGTGACAAGACCCTGCAGTTGCCTGGCCAAACATGATGTGATATACTTCATGAGAAGAGAGAGATAGAACGATAGAAAGCGAGAAAATATGGATGAAACACATAGAGGAAGATATCAAAGAAAATAGATTCAGGTCTGTCTATCTATTATATGGCGAAGAAAATTATCTGAAAAGGCAGTACAAAGAAAAATTAAAACATGCCTTAATAAAAGAAGAAGATACAATGAATCTAGCATATTATGAAGGAAAAAATATTGACCAGGAAGAGATTGTCAATTTGGCGGACACGGTTCCTTTTTTTGCAGACCACAGGTTGATTCTGATAGAGAACAGCGGCGCATTCAAGCATTCTGCCGAGACGCTGGCAGCCTATTTAGATCATATTCCAGAGTTTACCTGTCTTGTTTTTGTGGAGAATGAAATAGATAAGCGCAGTAAGATGTATAACAAAGTAAAAAAGAATGGACGGATTGTAGAATTTACAAGGCAGAAAGAAGAGATTTTGACCCAATGGATTTTAGGGCGGCTGAAACGAGAGGAGAAAAAGATTACCCGTTCTGTCATGCAGCTTTTTCTGGAAAAGGCGGGAAATGATATGGAAAACATTGACAGAGAACTGGAAAAGCTGTTTTGCTATACTCTGGGAAGAGAGGTCATCACGGAAGAAGATGTGGAGGCAGTTTGTGTGGGACAGATCACAGGGAAGATTTTTCAGATGGTGGATAAGATTGCAGAGGGAAAACAGAAACAGGCCCTGGAACTCTATTATGATCTGCTGACCTTGCGGGAACCGCCTATGCGGATTCTGTTTTTAATCGGAAGGCAGTTTCAGATTCTTCTGCAGGTAAAGGAATTGGAAAGACAGGGGTATGACAGAAAAACCATGGCTTCTAAGGCGAAAGTCCCGGAATTTGCTTTGAGAAAGCATCTGGCCCAGGCCAAGAGATTTACAAAGAAGCAGCTGAAAGAGGCGGTGACAGCCTGTGTGCAGGCAGAGGAGGATGTCAAAACGGGAAATATGAATGATAAGATGGCAGTGGAGCTTTTGATTGTCAGAATGTAGGAAATCGGAGAAAATAAAAAGAAACCGACTGACGGGATCGGTTTCTTTTTTCTATGAGAAAATCTTTTTAATACTAAGCAAGTTTGTTTACCGCTTTGGTCAGACGGGAAACTTTTCTGGCTGCGGTGTTTTTGTGATATACACCTTTGGAAGCAGCCTTGCTGATCTCAGAAATAGCAGCAGATAATGCTGTCTGAGCAGCTTCCTTGTCGTTTGCTGTAATAGCAGCTTCTACTTTTTTGATAGAAGTCTTAACAGCGGATCTGATTGATTTATTCCGGGCTGTTCTGGTCTCAGTTACCAGGATTCTTTTCTTCGCTGATTTGATGTTAGCCAATCCATACACCTCCATTTTTGTGAAAATTGTGACAATCCAATTGACTGTTATGCGGAAAAAGGATTGTACTGTGCTTTACAGTTGTTCCATTAAATCCGGACACGGACGTTCTAATGTAAACATACTCATATATTTTAGTCCCAAATTTTCTGTCTGTCAATACATATTCCCCTATTTTTTGTAAAAAATAGTTAGTACACGATTGATAAATGGTGACGGAAAATACACTCTTGGAGGGAAGATTATGAGTCAGTTTCAGGTACGTACAGATTTGGCATTGGAGGCCCGTGAAAAATTTGAGGAGGACAATGTAGAGATTAAAGGAGTACGAGTGGAGGAAGAATACCGTGAGTCTTCAGAGATTAAGATCACAACGATGGTGATTGAGACGGAAAACGGGGCAAAAACTATGGGAAAGCCAAAAGGAACCTATATCACGTTAGAGGCAGATAGTATGGATGATCAGGATGAAGATTACCATCGGGAAATCTCCCTGGAATTGGCTAGAATTATCCGGAAATTATTGCCTGCGTCCAAAGAGACTTTATCGGTGCTGGTTGCAGGTCTTGGGAATCGGGAAGTAACGCCGGACGCCTTAGGGCCCCGCGTGGTGGACAATATGATGATTACCAGACATGTGCTGAAAGAATTTGGCAGATATGCCTTCGGAGAAGAGGAAGTAAACGCGGTCAGCGGAATTGTCCCGGGAGTGATGGCCCAGACTGGAATGGAAAGCCAGGAGATTATCCGAGGTGTGGTGGATGAGACAAAGCCAGACGTGATGATCGCCATAGACGCTTTGGCGGCCAGAAGCACCCGGAGGTTAAGCCGCACCATACAGATCACAGATACAGGCATCAACCCTGGATCTGGGGTGGGAAATCACCGTCACGGGCTGTCAGAAAAAACCATAGGAATTCCTGTGATTGCCATCGGAGTGCCTACGGTGGTGGACGCGGCCACCATTGTCAATGATACCATGCATACTTTGATTCAGGCCATGGAAGAAAACACCCACCTGAAAACCTTAAGCACAGGGCTGAACGCTCTAAATGATATGGAAAAATACGAGTTAATCCGAGAACTTTTGTCCCCTCAGCTCAATACGATGTTTGTGACGCCAAAGGATATTGACGAGTCGGTCAAACGGTTGAGTTATACCATTTCAGAGGGATTGAATATTGCCTTTGCATAAATGTTTTCGTACAGGCATATATTTAAGTATTCGTAAATGCTGAAAAAGGAAAACAATTTGACCAAAAAAATGAGAATGAGAAGAAATCAGATAAAGCGAAAAAAAAGATCAGGAAGACACATGCAGTTGTTTCTTTGTGGTGCTGCTGTGCTGTTCGTGTTTGTGTGCTGGCAGAATATGGCCAAAGCGGGGGAAATGCCGGCAATGGGACGTATCTTGTCTTATCTTAAGGAAGAGACAGCAGTAAGAGCCTGGAAAAACTGCATGATGGTTATGGTGGCAAAAGAGGAGCAGGAAGAAAATATTACCCTTCAAAATTATCTGTTGAGACAATTGGAGTCTTTCTATCCGATTTATGGGTTCAGCGAGACATTGACAGATTATGATACGGAGATTGAGAGCGACTTAAGCCAGGAACTTTTGGCAGAAAATAAGCGGGAAGATCAGAGATTAGAACAGGAAAAAGAAGGGGAAGAGGAAAAAGAGCAGGAGAAAGAGAAGGGAAAAGAAAAAAAAGAAGAGACAAAGGAACAGAAAAAAGAGCAGGAGAAAAAAAGTAAAAAGAAGAAACAGGAAAAAGAGAAAAAGACAGAGGAGCCAAAAGAGACTGCCGCCCAGCCAGGGGAAAAAGCAGTGGAGATCTCCAGAGAAAAGCTGAAAGATTTTGACTATCTGGTACAGAACTTTTATCAGGTTGACCGTACCACCACCATAGACGGAAGTCAATTGAACGCACAGAAGTTTTTAGAAAAGAGCATGAAATTAGAAGGGGGAAAAGAGGATGTGCAGATCTTGATCTACCACACCCATTCCCAGGAAGGATACATAGATTCTACGCCAGGGGATATCAATACCGGAGTGGTGGGCGTGGCGGAATATCTGACCAAACTGCTTCAGGAAAAGTATGGATTTAACGTAATGCACCACACAGGAACCTACGATGTCAAAGACCGGGACAATGCCTATTCTTACGCAGGGCCGGCGTTAGAACAGATTTTGGCGGAACATCCAAGTATTGAAGTGGTGATTGATCTGCACAGAGACGGAGTGGCAGATACCACCCATCTGGTTTCAGAGGTAAATGGAAAACAGACCGCTCAGATTATGTTTTTCAATGGGTTGAGCAGAACCACAAAAAATGGAGAGATTTCCTATCTGAAGAATCCTTATCTGGAAGACAATCTGGCATTCTCTTTTCAGATGAAGCTGGCGGCAGAAGAATATTATCCAGGATTTGCCCGTTCCAATTATCTGAAAGGGTATCGCTATAATCTTCATTATCGGCCAAAGAGCCTGCTGGTGGAAGTGGGAGCCCAGACCAATACATTGGAGGAAGCCATGAACGCGATGGAACCATTGGCAGATATTTTACATAAAGTGCTGGCGCCTCAGTAAATAGTAATACTTTAATCAAAAGTAAAGATAATTTTTAGTGAGAATCAGAGGACAAAACGAAGCGGAAGGAAGAAGATACAGATGGAAGAAAGAAAAGAGGAAAAAGGGACGATAGAAATGATAGGATGGGAGGATTTGAAAAAGTGCGAGAGAAATCCTTCGCAAGAATTATTGCTGCAATCTATCGGTAAGCTGGAGCCAGAATATTGGAGCGGCGTGAAACTGGTGGAGGATTATCTGTACGGAGCCTTTCGCTTTCATGAAGAGAGGAAAAGAGAAAGCCAGATTCTTACAGGAGCCTTTTTACTGAACGAACAGAAATTTGTTCTGGCAGTTCTGAAGGGAGAAAGTGAGATCCGAAAGCAGATGGAGGAAAGTCTGCAGAAAGAAGATCTCCAGAAAAATGGAGAAGAGCCCAAGATGGAGGAAGGGCTGGAGGCTTTATTTGAAGGAATTTTAAAACAAGGGCAGCAGAAAGTGGAGCAGATGGAAAAATACTTGATGGATGTGGAACAGGAGATTGTAAAAGGAAAAATCAATCGAAATCGAAATCAGACCATCTTCGAGTGCAAACGTTCTCTGGCTGTGTGGAAAAATGATTACGCACAATTTTTAAATTTAGTGGAGAGTATCAATGGACTGGAACAGAAAAAAAAAGAAGATCAGGGGCAGATTCTAAGTGAAGAGTCTGCCTGTTATTTTCGCGTATACGAAAACAAGTTGAGAAGGCTTACCGAGGAGACACAGTTTCTCTACGAAGAACTAGTCCATATCCGGGAGGCGTTGGATGCGGCTCTCTCTTATGAACAGAATCGGATTATGAAAGTATTTACCACAGTGACTACCGTCTTTATGCCCCTGTCGCTGATTGCAGGGTGGTACGGAATGAACTTTGTGTTTATGCCGGAGCTTCAGTGGAAGTATGGCTATGTCTTTGTGGGAATTTTAAGCGCTCTTGTGGTGCTGGTGTGCATTTGGTTTTTTAAGCGGAAAAAGCTGTTCTAATTCCATGGCGGCGCCTGCGCAAATGCAAGAGGAACGGTTCAGCCATCGTCTAATAGAATGGACAGATCATGTTTGTATAAATAAACTGTCGCTTTATCAAAACTTAAAATGAAAAATGGGTTGCGAATGTATAGCCGAAAGTATATACTAATACAGAGAAAATAAGGAAACATCCCGGCAGCCAGAACAGTTTGGAATGTTCTCTGCAGGGCCTATTGCTCATGGAATTAAATAGAACACAGGAGGACTTTTCAAGGATTATGGCAGCCATCGACCAAAGTAAAATCAGAAATTTTTGTATTATCGCACATATAGATCACGGGAAATCCACATTGGCGGATCGTATCATTGAGAAAACAGGGCTTTTGACCAGCAGAGAAATGCAGGCCCAGGTTCTTGACAATATGGAATTGGAGCGGGAACGAGGGATTACCATTAAGGCCCAGACAGTTCGTATTGTATATCAGGCAAAAGACGGAGAGGAATATATCTTTAATCTGATTGATACGCCGGGACATGTGGATTTTAATTATGAGGTATCAAGAAGTCTGGCTGCCTGTGACGGGGCAATCCTGGTGGTGGATGCGGCCCAGGGAATTGAAGCTCAGACTTTGGCCAATGTATACTTAGCATTAGATCACGATCTGGACGTGCTTCCGGTGATCAATAAGATTGATCTTCCCAGTGCAGATCCAGAGCGGGTTATTGAGGAAATTGAGGATGTAATCGGACTGGAAGCCCAGGATGCTCCTCAGATTTCAGCCAAGACCGGAGTAAATATTGAAGAGGTATTAGAACAGATTGTAGAAAAGATTCCTGGGCCGGGAGGAAGTCCGGATCACCCGTTACAGGCGCTGATCTTTGACTCCCTGTACGATTCTTATAAAGGAGTGATTGTATTCTGCCGGGTAAAAGAAGGAAGAGTAAGAGTAGGGACAACCATTCGGATGATGGCCACAGGCGCTTCTGCAGATGTGGTGGAAGTGGGGTATTTTGGCGCCGGTCAGTTTATTCCCTGCGAGGAATTAAGCGCCGGCATGGTAGGTTACATTACTGCCAGCCTTAAAAATGTGAGAGACACCCAGGTGGGGGATACAGTGACAGATGCTGATTGTCCCTGCAAGGAGCCTCTGCCTGGTTATAAGAAAGTGAATTCTATGGTGTACTGCGGCATGTATCCGGCAGACGGGGCGAAATATCCCGATCTGCGGGACGCTTTGGAAAAACTCCAGCTGAACGATGCGGCTCTGCAGTTTGAACCGGAAACCTCCGTTGCCTTAGGATTTGGATTTCGGTGCGGATTTTTGGGATTACTGCATTTAGAAATTATTCAGGAACGGTTAGAGCGGGAATACAATCTGGATCTGGTGACCACTGCCCCAGGCGTTATCTATAAAGTACACAAAACCAATGGGGAAGTGATTGAATTGACCAACCCTTCGAATCTGCCGGATCCGGCGGAAATCGAATATATGGAAGAGCCAGTAGTCAGCGCAGAGATTATGGTTACCAGTGAGTACATAGGGGCCATTATGGATCTGTGCCAGGAACGCAGGGGAACTTATATCAGCATGGAGTATATGGAGGAGACGCGGGCGCTGCTGAAATATGAACTTCCCTTGAACGAGATTATTTACGACTTTTTTGACGCTCTGAAATCACGTTCCAGAGGATATGCGTCTTTTGATTATGAGATGAAAGGCTATACCCGGTCAGAATTGGTGAAATTGGATATCTTGATCAACAAGGAAGAGGTGGACGCTTTATCTTTTATTGTACACAGCGGAACTGCTTACGAGCGGGGCAGAAAAATGTGTGAAAAATTAAAAGAAGAGATTCCAAGACATCTTTTTGAGATCCCCATTCAGGCAGCTATCGGAAGCAAAGTCATTGCCAGAGAGACGGTAAAGGCTATGCGAAAAGACGTACTTGCAAAATGTTATGGGGGCGATATTTCCAGAAAACGGAAATTATTGGAAAAGCAGAAGGAAGGAAAGAAACGAATGCGTCAGATCGGAAATGTGGAGATTCCGCAGAAGGCATTTATGAGCGTACTAAAGCTAGATGATAAATAGAACAAAGGAGGAGCGGGGATATGAAAAAGAAACTGGCAGCAGCTTGTCTGCTGTTGTCCGTTCTTGCGGGGGCGGCAGGATGCGGCAGCAGTACTCAGGTTGATGATCTTGTTACCAACGAGGGATATGAGGAAGAGCTGGGACAGGTATCGGCGGAGGATGAGACGCTTTCAGAGAGAACAGAGACAAAGGCTGGTACCAAAGTGATAGCCAAAGAAGATCTGAAAATCGGAGTGCTTTATATTGGAAGTAAGGAGGACAGTTCTGGTTATACTTATGCTCATGAGCTGGGAATCAGCACTATGGCTGGAAATCTGGGATTGGAGGAAGATCAGATTCTGCGGAAGGAAGAGCTGGACGATTCCAAACCAGCAGAGATTACACAGGCTTTGCAGGAATGCGTAGATGCAGGCTGCAATATAATTTTCGGCACTAGTTTTGGATTTATGGAAGCGATGGAACAGTTTGCAGAGCAATATCCAGATATCTATTTTGCCCATGGAAGCGGATATCTGAGCAATGGAAAAAACTTTACCAATTATTTTGGAAGAATTTATCAGGCCAGGTATTTGTCTGGGATTGCAGCAGGGTTAAAAACACAAAGCGGGAAGATCGGCTATGTGGCAGCTCAGAATCAGGACAATGCAGAGGTGACAGGGGGAATTGACGCCTTTGCCATGGGTGTGGAATCGGTCAATCCAGAGGCGAAAGTCTATGTGAAGGTGACCAACAGCTGGTTTGATCCAGAGGCGGAGGAGGCGGCAGCTCAGGCTCTGCTGGCGGAAGGATGCGATGTGCTGGCCCAGCATTGTGACACCACAAAGCCCCAGAAAGCAGCTCAGGAAAAGGGCGTCTGGGGAATTGGCTATAATTCTGATATGAGCAAAGAATCGCCTCAGGCTACCCTTACTTCCGTTCTGTGGAATTGGAGCGCTTATTACACAGCCTACATACAAAGTATTTTAGATGGAAGCTATGACGGAGAGGATTATTACGGAGGAATGGAAGAAGGATTGCTGCAGCTTTCTGATCTGGCAGACTTTAACCAGGAAGAAGCGTTTGCAAAGATTCAGGAGGCAGAACAGAAGATCCTAAAGGGAGAACTCCAGGTGTTTGAGGGGGTAATGGAGACCAACGACGGAAGAAAGATTGGAATACAAGGACAGACCTTAGCGGACGATGTGATTACTGGCGAGATCGACTGGTATTATAAAAATGTCGTTGTGCTGGAATAAAGGGGGAAGTTCAGATGAAAAATGCAAAATTGAGAACAAAGATTATGGTGCTTGCCATTATACCGATTTTTGTGGTAGGTATTTTACTGGCAGTGGTATCTTTTGGACAGTTGTATAAGACCATATTGGCGGAAACGGAAAATTCTCTGGAAGCGGCTGCGGAGGCAGTGTCAGCTGCCTATAATCAGAATTCTGGAGATTATTTTCAAAATGACAATGGAGATGTGTGGAAAGGCGGCTACAATATTTCCATGTCAGAGTCTTTGATTGACAACATCAGTGAGAATACTGGAATGGCGGTGACCTTTTTCTATGGAGACAGACGGATCGTCACTTCCTTAAAGGACCAGGAGGGAAGAAGGATCTTAGGCTCTCCGGCAGGGGAATTGATTCGGAAAAAGGTGTTGGAGCAGGGGAATTCTTACTTTTCCAGTCAAGTTTCCGTGGAAGGCGTCTGGTATCTGGGGTATTATATTCCCGTGTATCAGAATAATTCTGAGGAAGAGATTGTTGGAATGATTTTTGTGGGAACCCCCAAAGAAGAAGTGACAGGAAAGATTTCCAAGGTATGTATGATGATCGGCCTGATTCTTCTGGCTGCACTGGTGTGCACTATTATTGTGGTGACTCTGGTTTCTAATCGGATCAGTATTGCCATCCGGTCTGGAATCAGTACTTTGACGGATATTGCAGATGGAAATCTAACCATGGACATTGACGGGGATTATATGGAGCACACAGATGAAGTGGGAGAACTTTTACAGAGTACCTGTCGTCTAAAAGACAGTCTTGTGGCGATTGTATCCGGGCTTGCAGGAAATACCAGAGAGCTGGGGGAATCTTCCGTTCATATCAATGAACTTCTGGAGGGAACTTCTCAGGAGATTGCAACCATGGAACAGGCCATCCGGGATATTGCAGAGGGAATACGTTACCAGTCCCAGGCGGCGGAAGAGGCGTCTCAGGGAATTGACACGATTGACAGGATGATAAGAGATACCACAAGGGAAGCAAAAGAACTGGGAATTTCGGCAGAGTCCATGCACCAGGCAGGCCAACAGGCTTCTGAGCATCTGGAGAGTTTGAATGCAGTCAATAGAGAAGTTCTGCAGGCTGTGGGACAGATCCAGAAAGATACGAATATGACCAATGAGGCGGCAGACCATATCAGGGAAGCAGTGGCAGTGATTATGGAGATTGCAGAGGAGACGAATCTTTTGGCGCTGAACGCCAGCATTGAGGCGGCCAGGGCAGGAGAAAGCGGAAGAGGGTTCGCAGTTGTGGCTTCTCAGATTCAGAAGCTGGCGGAACAATCAGGGGCTTCCTCAGATCGGATCAATAAAATTGTGGAGCGGCTCAGCAGCAGTTCAGACCAGTCTGTCCGCACTATGAACCATGTGCAGGAAGTGATTAACAAACAAAGTGAAGATATTGTACAGACGGAACAGATCTTTGACAGCGTAGAAACAGGGATTGACAGTTCCATGAAGGGAATTGAGCGAATCTGGAATTCGGTCAATCATTTGGAAGAGGCCAAAGCCTCCATTGTAAATCTGATCCAGACCTTGACCAGGGCCACCAGGGAAAGCGAGGAAAATACCACCACTACGCTGGAATCTGCCCATGTGGTAAAGGAGGCGGTGGGCGATATGCTGACAGCTTCGGATGGACTGAAAGAGATGGCGGAAGATCTTTCCGGCAGTGTACGCACTTTTAAAATATAAGAGATAAAATGATAACTATAGGGAATGAAATTGTCATGGGAAGAGAAGACGAGAATCAAAAGAAACTGGAATTGTACCTGCATATTCCATTCTGTATAAGAAAATGCGATTACTGTGATTTTTTATCAATGCCTGTGGAGGAGAAAGTCCGCAGGCATTATGTAAATGTATTACAGGAGGAGATCAAAAGAAAAGCTGCGTTCTGCAGAGAATATCAGATTTCTTCTGTTTTTTGGGGAGGAGGAACGCCTTCTATTTTATCTGGGGAACAAGTCCAGGAGTTAATGGAATCTTTAAGAAAGAATTTTTCTTTGGAACCAGAGGCAGAGATTACCTTGGAATGTAATCCGGGAACTTTAGAAGAAGAAAAACTTGCCTGTTACCGGGAGGCCGGCGTCAACCGCCTCAGCATCGGCCTGCAGTCCGCCATCAATGAAGAGTTAAAGCGGCTTGGGAGAGTACATACGGTAGAACAGTTTTTGGAAAACTTTTCCCTGGCTCGCCGGAAAGGATTTGAAAATATAAATGTAGATTTAATATCTGCTCTCCCAGGGCAGAATATATGGAACTGGGAGTATACGCTGCGGAGGGTTTTGGAGTTGAGACCGGAACATCTGTCTGCTTATAGTCTCATCGTAGAAGAGGGGACGCCATTTTATGAATGGTATGGGGAAGATGAAAAACGCCGGGCCCAGGGAGAAGAACCTAAGGTTCTGCCAGGAGAAGAGACAGAACGAAAGATGTATGAGATGACCAGAGAGCTGCTGGAGGAAAAAGGTTATCAGCGTTATGAGATTTCTAATTATGCCATGCCGGGAAAAGAATGCCGGCATAACCTGGGGTATTGGCAGTGCGTCTCTTATCTGGGCCTTGGATTGGGAAGCGCTTCCTTGATGGAAGAGATGCGTTTTTTGAATACAGACAGCCTGGAAGATTATCTAAAAGGAGAGTTTGGAGATCTGGGAAAAATTTTACAGAGAGATCCAGAGACTTTAAAGAGGGAAAGAGTACAGGTACTGGATCAAAAACAGCAGATAGAAGAATTTATGTTTTTGGGACTGCGTGTGATGGAAGGCGTTTCAAAAAAGGAATTTTTTAAGAGATTCGGCAGAGAGCTGGCGGAGGTCTATGGAGAAGAGCTGAAAAAATTTCAAAGCCAGGGGTTGTTAGCGCAGAGAGGGAGCCGAGTCTTTTTGACTGAAAAGGGGATTGATGTGAGTAATTATGTGATGAGCGGTTTTTTGAACCCTTTATCTGACCAATAAATTTTCATATGCGGAGGCGAGAGACTTGAGGATTGCAGTATGTGATGATGAAAAAGTGATGCGGGATACCATTGCCCAGAGAATCCAGAGATTTTATCCATCTTATCAGATCGTGAAATATGAAAGAGGAGAACAATTGCTGGAAGATCCAGAGGAAAATGATCTGATTTTTTTGGATATTCAGATGGAGGGAATGGATGGGATAGAGACTGCAAAACAGCTGCGGAAGCACAATTCTCAAGCAGTACTGGTCTTTCTGACCGCCTGGGAGGAGTATGTGTTTCAGGCCTTTGATGTGGATGCCTTTCACTATCTGGTAAAACCTTTGAAAAAGGAAAAATTTTATCAGGTTTTGGAGGCGGCGGTAAACAGGGTGAAAGAAAACATTTTATTTCAGGGAAAAGGGGAGGAGAAAAGAAGTATTGTAATCAAAACAGGAGGAACTTCCCGAAAAATTATAGTGGATGAGATTATCTATGTGGAAGTGAGAAATCGTAAACTGACTCTTTACACATGGAAGGATAAGATAGAATTTTATGGAAAGCTCTCAGAACTGGAACGGAAGCTGGGAGAAGATTTTATCCGTCCTCACCGCAGTTATCTGATTCATTTTCGCTATGTGCAAAAATATTGCGCCGCAGAAATTACATTAGAAGACGGGACTGTGATTCTGCTGGCAAAACAGAGGTATGGAGAATTTGTAAAGCAATATCTGAAATATCTGAAAAGATCGGAGGGAGAAAGATGAGAGGTTTGTCTTCCGATCAGGTTTTTAACTTAGTGGTTTTTCTGGAAATGAATCTTGGCGCGCTGATTGCGGCATTTTTTTTCGGAAAACTAGCCGCTGGATTTTTAAAGGACAAGACTCAGACGGATGCGGCAGTTCTCGTAACCTATTATCTTATTATGACGATTCTGGAACTGATTCCCATAGAATTAGAATCTTTTTGGGCGCATTTGATAGGAGCCCTGGGCGTTTTTCTGGTTCTTTTTTTCTTTCCCTGTGAAAGGCAAAAAGGCCATCCTGGGAAAGAAGATATCTTCATTAAAATTTTTGTCTGTATCACCTTCTTTTCTATCAGATTTCACATTATGTCTATGATCAATCAAGTCCATATTACATTGTTCGATCTGGAAACGATCTTATTCCATCGTCTGACAGATGGCCGGTATCTGCAAGTATGGCAGTATGCTATGGTGCATATTGGAGTCTATGGGGCGATAAATTTAGGGATCATCTATTTGTCCTTTTCCCTTGTGATAAAATTTATGCTGAAAAATACATTTTTGCCCGGCAGAAGGCAGACAGATAGAGAGACGCTCCTTTTGCTGATTCCGGGGATTTCTGGAATGCTGTGTTATCTTATGATTCACTGGCTTTATCGAAGAGAGGAGAATCTGTTTGGATGGCAGGGAGTTTTGGAAAATGGGGAAATCTGGCTGATTACTTTATTCTTGAATGTGATAAGCCTGTCCCCCATTTTGCTGGCGCTGAAATTATTTCGGAATCTGGAAGAGAAACGAGAGGAAGAGAAAAGGCAGGAGATTTTAGAGCAGCAGATAGGAGAGATACAGTCCCATATTCGGGAAATTGAGGGGCTTTACAGTGGAATACGGGGAATGAAACATGATGTGAAGAATCACATTGCAGTGATGACAGAGCTGATGGCCAAAGGAGAATACCAGGAAGCAGAAAACTTTTTAGCTTCTATGGAGAATGCTTTAGAGCAGATGGAACAAGTATGCAAGACAGGAAATCCTGTGACAGATGTGATTATCAACGAAAAGTATAATCAATCGGCAAAAGAAAAAATATTTTTTAAATCAGAATTTTATTTTCCAGATACTATGGGGATAAACGCCTTTGATATTAGTGTGATCTTAAATAATGCTTTGGAGAATGCTTTGGAGGCAGTGAAAATAGAACAGCAGGAAGAATTGGGTCAGAAAGAGGAAAAACTGAGAAAGATTCAGATCCGTTCTTTTTGCAGGAAACAAATGTTCTTGATCGAAGTGGAAAATACCTTTACTGGAACTCTTCAGTGGGAGGAGAAAGAAGACCTTCCTCTTTCCTCCAAAAAGGATGCTTTTTGTCATGGGCTGGGATTAAAAAATATTCGTCAGGTGGCGGAAAAGTATCACGGAGCCATTGACATAGAACTCAGACAGGATCTTTTTTGCCTTACTGTAATGCTGAAGGGGATGGAGTCTTTGGACGTGGCTGAGGATATGGAAGGTTAAGGATATTGGAACTCAAGGCTATTGGAAGTTAAGGATATTGGAATAAGAGTTTTTATAAGAAAGAGAGTGGTTTTATCATTAGCTGGGTACGGAAAGCCGGAAAAGATACCGATATACTGTTACATAAGGTCCAGCAACCCGTTGTTTGAGAATGGAGGAATAGAGTTATGGGAGAGATTACAATACAGAGTTTGATGAGAGAAGATGGAACCTTTGATTATAAGCGGTATCAGCAGGCTGTCAGAAATTGGGAAGAATATGGACGGTTTCAAGGATGCGGTCTTCTGGGAAAGCCGGCGAAACAGGAGCAGGAACTAAAACAGATAAGCCTGGGACAGGGAAACAGAGATCAAGTTTTCCTGTCGGAGGAAGGTCTGGCGATGATGAAGGAGATGCAGGAAAACAGAAAAACCACAGAAGATATGGAATGGGTGAAGCCCTTTTCTATGAATATGACAGGGACGGTAACTTATGTTGCAAGACTGACGGAGGTTGGAGAAGAACTGCTGACAAAAGGCCAGGAAAGAGGAGCTGGTCTGATGGGAAGCGCCTATGACATCCTTCGGAAAGAGATTGTTGCACGTTATGCAGACCCAGATTACAAACCAGCTATTGTGGTGGAGGAAGACGGGGTGACAGCCCATTTGATGACTGCAGAAGAGGAGATTAAGATTCTGGATGAAGCTTATGAAAGCATTGCAGAATTTCAGGCAGCCAGCGCCAGAGAGATGGCGAAATTCCGCGGAGATCACAAATTTGCCCAAAAGATCTATGAGGAAACAAAACAGGAATACCTCTCGGCCAGGGAGGCAAAGTATATGGATCGGTTAAAGCAGAAAGTAGAGCGGATACAAAATCGTCAGATGCAGACGAAACAGGGAATCTTCCCTGCTGTTAAATTTTAATGCAGCAATGTGGCTGCATTAAAATCATCTTCATAGTCTTCCTGTGCATTCAGAGACAGGTAATCAAAGGTAGAATAGAAAGCAAGTTCTTCCTGTAGGTAGGATTGGTAATTTTCAAGGGTGAGCAGATATTGTCCGTCATGGATCCATTGAAGAATGGAGTTGTTCACCCATTGGACGTAATGAATCTCGTCTTTGTAATGATTAAGGTTAGTGGTCAAATCAGTCCGATTATTGAAAGAATATAATTTGATGTTCCTGCAGGGAAGGATCTTTTCAATCACATATTGTTCTGCTTCGATCTTGCGGTAAATATTTCCGCCTTCCCACTGTTTTCCCCACCAGACTGCGCTGTATGTGAAATGCTCACTGTTCTTTTCCAGTATCATTGGATATATTCGATCAAAAATTATATTTCGATTAAATAAATAGTGCACATCATTGAAAGGGTTTTTGTCATATAGATACGTTGGGTAGGTTCCAAGGTCGAACCGCATAGCATCACTGGAATCAAAAAACCTGTCCATGTCTAATCCGCGGATGATGATCTTAAGATCTGGATTGTGCTCCAAAGCTGCTTTAAGGTGATCGTTAATTTCCTTGAAGGAACCGCCGGAAAAAGGTACTTTAATGGAAACTGTGCCGAAGATGGCGTCCATTTCGCTGGTCTTAAAATTCTCAGTCATGGAAGTTCCGGTGATTAGAGCATTATAATCAAAATGTTTGCTGATGCCATCGTTTTGACTTCTCTGATTATCTAAGACGTAGAAATATTCCTTGGTATTTGGCTGATGATAATGGAAAAAAGGGTCCATATCATATACCTTTTTTCCGATTATGGCAAGTGCCCCCACAACCAAGATCAGATATCCTGCTGTTCATAATTTCAATTTCATTTTCCACACTCCCTAAAAATTAAAGTAGACAAATACAGATTCTGTACTTTTGCAAACTGTTCCCTTTCCCCATCAGCCATGAAATTTTATTGCCAAACAATTGATTCTATGATATGCTACCAGACAGACATAACAGAAATATAACATTTTGTAAAAGTATACTTTTACAAAATCTAGCCATGCTGCTGGGCTGTCGCATTCAGGAATCCATGCGTCGGCCTCTTCCTTTCTGTAGATTCTAAAGAGTTAGAGAATCATGCTTGATTTAGAGAAAGTGATCTGGACCTTAACTTGCATTTTCCGATAAAATCAGTTAAAATAATGCCATTATTGTGAGAGGACATCTGAGCGGCGGAATCATTCTGGCAGTCGGCAGAAAAATATTGTTCCGTTACACTCGAAAGACAGGCAGAGAACGTGAAACGAAATTATCAGAAAGAACTAGAAAAGATTATCGAAAAACAGCAAAGACAGAGAGAAGGGCAAGGAGGAGAGGAAGAGGCAAAAGGACAGCAGGCTCCCAAGCTGCTTTTGCATAGCTGCTGCGCGCCCTGCAGCAGTTACGTGCTGGAATATCTGTCTTGTTATTTTCAGATTACTGTCTTCTATTATAATCCCAATATTTATCCAGAAGAAGAATATGAGAAACGTGTGGAGGAACAGAGGCAGTTTATCCGCCAGTTCCAACAGGATAGGCAGACTTTTTTTTATGAAATTGCTTTTCAGGAAGGTGTTTATGAAAAAGAAAGATTCTATCAGATGGCACAGGGGTTAGAAACTGTTCCAGAAGGAGGCGAGCGGTGTTTTCGCTGCTACAGACTGCGGTTGGAAGAAGCAGCCCGCCAGGCTAAGGGGCAGAAGATGGACTATTTTACCACCACATTGTCCATCAGCCCTTTGAAAAATGCAGAAAAATTGAATCAGATTGGAGAGGAGCTGGCCCAGGAATACGGAGTTCCTTATCTGGTTTCAGATTTTAAGAAAAAAAACGGCTACAAACGTTCCGTAGAACTATCTGAGGAATACGGAATGTACCGGCAGGATTACTGTGGATGCATTTTTTCTATGGAGGAACGGGAACGGCAGAAAAAACAGAGAGCACAGCAGATACAAGAATAACGGTTAGCAAGAGGAAAGAGGTAGGATATGGCACAGTTATGGGGCGGACGCTTTACAAAGGAGACAGATCAGTTGGTTTACAATTTTAATGCGTCCATAGAATTTGACAAGAAATTTTACAGACAGGATATGGAGGGCAGCATTGCCCATGTGAAAATGCTGGGGAAACAGGGAATCCTCACAGAACAGGAGAGCCGGGAGATTGTAACTGCCATCCGGGAGATTCTTAAAGAGGTAGAGGCAGGTACTTTAGAGATTTCCCATGAGTATGAGGATATTCACAGTTTTGTGGAGGCAGCCTTGATCGAACGTTTGGGAGATACCGGGAAAAAACTGCATACAGGAAGAAGCCGGAATGATCAGGTGGCTCTGGACATGCGTCTCTTTACCAGACAAGAGGTTTTGGAGACTGATGAATTGCTGAATGAATTATTAAATGTAATTTTAACAATTATGGAGAATAATGTAGATACCTATATGCCTGGCTTTACACACCTACAGAAAGCGCAGCCTGTTACTTTGGCTCATCATCTGGGCGCTTATTTTGAGATGTTCAAGCGGGACCGTCAGCGCATGGAAGACATTTACCGGAGGATGAATTACTGTCCTCTGGGATCGGGAGCCTTGGCAGGAACCACTTACGATCTGGACCGGTATGACACTGCAAGGCAGATGGGATTTACAGGGCCCACTTTAAATAGTATGGACGGAGTGTCAGATCGTGATTATCTCATTGAGTTTCTCTCGGCGCTGTCTACGATTATGATGCATTTAAGCAGGTTTTCCGAGGAAGTGATTATCTGGAACAGCAATGAATATCAGTTTGTGGAGATTGACGATGCCTACAGTACTGGAAGCAGTATTATGCCGCAGAAAAAGAATCCAGATATTGCAGAGCTGGTGCGGGGAAAAACAGGACGGGTTTACGGCACATTGATTTCTCTGCTCACCACCATGAAAGGAATCCCGCTGGCATACAATAAGGATATGCAGGAAGATAAGGAGCTTACCTTTGACGCTATGGATACCGTGAAGGGGTGTCTTGCACTTTTCACAGGAATGCTGTCCACCATGAAATTCTGCAGAGAACAGATGGAGGCCAGCGCCAAACATGGATTTACCAATGCCACCGATGCGGCTGATTATCTGGTAAATCACGGGGTTCCATTCCGGGATGCCCATGGAATCGTGGGGAAACTGGTCCTCTATTGTATTGAGAAGCAGGCAGCCATTGACGATCTGTCTTTAAAAGAGTTAAAAGAGATCAGTCCTGTGTTTGAGGAAGATATTTTTGAGGCAGTGTCTATGGAAACCTGTGTGAAAAAGCGTCTGACCATTGGCGCGCCGGGACAAGAAGCCATGAAAGAAGTAATTGCTCTGGAAAGAGAATACTTAAGCCATGACTGGAAACAGACCTTAGAAGATTGGGAAACAGAGCTGTTAAAATAGGAATATTTCGTGTAGAATACACAGAATTGAAAGTGATGTTTCAGCAAATTTGTACAATATTTGGGATTGCTTTTTTGTGGAAAATATATTAGTATATTGATTCAGAAAGACAATTGTCCGCATGAAACGGACAAAAAACCCAAATGTGAGAAAAGATAGACAGAAGGGGAAAAGTGAGGAGATTGATCATGAATCAGAAATTAAAAGCAGGAATTCTCGGCGGAACTGGAATGGTGGGACAGCGTTTTATCGCTTTGCTGGAGAACCATCCCTGGTTTGAAGTGACCACCATTGCGGCAAGTCCCCGCTCCGCTGGTAAAAGATATGAAGAAGCTGTGGGAGACCGCTGGAAGATGGATACGCCGATGCCGGAGGCGGTAAAAGATCTTGTAGTTATGAATGTCAATGAAGTGGAAGCAGTGGCCTCAAAGGTAGATTTTGTATTCAGCGCGGTGGATATGTCCAAGGAAGAGATCAAGGCCATTGAAGAAGCTTATGCAAAGACAGAGACGCCGGTGGTTTCCAATAACAGCGCTCACCGCTGGACGCCGGATGTGCCTATGGTAGTACCGGAAATCAATCCAGATCATATGAAAGTCATTGATTTCCAGAAAAAACGTCTGGGAACGGAACGAGGATTTGTGGCGGTAAAGCCTAATTGTTCGATTCAGTCCTATGCCCCGGTATTAACTGCCTGGAAAGAATTTGAGCCATATGAAGTGGTGGCAGCCACTTACCAAGCCATCTCCGGTGCAGGCAAGACCTTTAAAGACTGGCCGGAAATGGAAGGCAATATCATCCCCTACATTGGAGGAGAGGAAGAAAAGTCAGAAAAAGAACCTCTCCGTATCTGGGGAGAGATTAAAGATGGCGTGATTGTTCCGGCAGAGAGTCCGGTAATCACCTGCCAATGTATCCGGGTGCCGGTATTGAACGGACATACCGCGGCAGTATTTGTAAAATTTAAGAAAAAACCGACCAAAGAGCAGCTTATTGAGAAATTGAGAAATTTCAGCGGAGCGCCTCAGGAATGGAAACTGCCCAGTGCGCCGGAGCATTTTATTCAATATTTAGAGGAGGATAATCGTCCTCAGGTAACGGAAGATGTGAATTATGAAAATGGAATGGGAATCAGCGTGGGCCGCCTCAGAGAGGACACCGTCTATGACTGGAAATTTATCGGACTTTCTCACAATACGGTAAGAGGAGCCGCAGGAGGTGCAGTTCTCTGTGCAGAACTGCTGAAAGCCCAGGGATATATTGCTGCAAAATAATTAATATTAGGAGGACGTATCTTTTTATTGCGGGTACGCCTCCTTTCCTGTATAATAGAATAGAAAATTTTGCTTACAGGATTTTTTCCTTATCGGGAGACCTGTAAAGCAGCTTGAAATTCCTGATTATGAAGTGAACAGGAACAGAATGAACATTGATACAACAGGAGGAACGAGAATGTCTCAAAGAAAAGATATCCATAAAGTGCTGATCATAGGTTCTGGCCCCATTGTGATTGGTCAGGCGTGTGAATTTGACTATTCCGGTACACAGGCGTGTAAAGCCCTTCGAAATCTGGGATATGAGATCGTACTGGTGAATTCCAATCCAGCTACCATCATGACAGATCCAGAGACAGCCGATGTTACTTATATTGAACCTCTCAACGTTGAGAGGTTAGAACAGATTATTGAGAAAGAGAGACCAGATGCATTGCTGCCGAATCTTGGCGGACAGTCGGGTCTTAATTTATGCTCTGAACTTGCCAAGGCAGGCGTGCTTGAAAAATATAACGTGCAGGTAATCGGCGTACAGGTAGATGCCATTGAACGAGGAGAAGACCGAATTGAATTTAAGAAGACCATGGACAGTCTCGGTATTGAAATGGCCCGCAGCGAAGTTGCTTACTCCGTAGAAGAGGCATTGGAGATTGCAGAAGAGCTGGGCTATCCAGTGGTGCTTCGTCCGGCTTATACTATGGGCGGCGCCGGCGGCGGATTGGTATACAAT
>JAAWBG010000005.1 GCA_022792535.1 Lachnospiraceae bacterium | reverse complement strand
TTTTTCTGCCAATTCTTTGGCTTCTTCTTCACTGACAGAGGATATTCGGCTAACATCTGAATAAACAATATCTCCGTTTCTATCAAATCGGACAACAAAAAAATTTGAGGACATAAAGGTATCATAATCATTTTTCATTCCATATGGCTCTCTCGGCGGCATATCTCCGGGAGCCATCGGGATATTATCGGGATTCCCCTCGTTTTGGGAAATCATTTCAAGTTTTTTATCAACCTGATTTCCAACATAGTAAATATTTAGAATGTTAATTGTTCCGAGCAACAGCAACAGTAATGCAGAAATTGCCGTCATTGCCGTTACAATAAACTTTCGCTGTAAAGTCTTAATCATTGAACCACCTCAAGCGTATATCCCACGTTACGCTTGGCGGTAATGGCAACATTGGCGTCAAGCGCCGCCAACCGCTTTCGCAGATATGAAATATATACCCAAACAGTTCCAAGCTCAGCGCCGGTGTCATAGCCCCACACCTTAACAAGCAAGTCCTCACTTGATAAATAAATGCCTCGATTGAGCATAAATATTTCCATAAGTTGATATTCAAGTTTGGGCAAAACAAAGGCTTGCTTCCCATTTGAAAGTTCATAGCTTTGCATATTGAGAGAAATGTTAGCGCATTTCAAAATGTCCGGTGTAAAAGTTTCTTTGCGACGTAACATTGCACGGACACGGGCAAGGAATTCCCCCATAGCAAAAGGTTTGGGGAGATAATCGTCAGCACCCATATCAAGTCCTGCGATTCTATCTTCAACTTCTGACTTTGCTGTGAGCAGCAACACAGGGGTATTGATGCCTTTTTGCCGAAGAGTTTTCAATACCTCAAAACCATTCTTCTTTGGCATCATAATATCTAAAATAATACCATCATACGATTCAGCTGCAGCATAATCCAAGGCTTCTTCTCCGTCATAAACGGCATCCACTATATATTTATGATAAGTAAGAATATCTACTACGGCATCCGACATACTTTTTTCATCTTCTGCATACAACAGTTTCATTATACATCACTCCAATCTGTTTTATATTATAAATTCAATAGCTTAGTTGTAGCTTAGAAAGTTATATGGCTTTGTTGATATATACTATACGGATTTTATTTGTTGTAATCAACTGTCCCTTTACGGATTTCTTCTTAAAAAATAGATTACCCCCGCTGGAGTGGAAAAGAAATAAGCCTCAGGTGAAAAATCCTGGTGATAATATAAAAATATGTATTGACAAATAATACTATATGATATATAGTATTAAACATAAAATAGTAATATTTAAAAAACAGTAATATCTGAAGAATAGTAATATTCAAAAAATAGTACTACGCATAAAATAGTAGTAGAAAAGAGGAGTGATGGAATGGTATTTAACACAGGTGCAGCTCTTTTAGATGCGATTGTTCTTGCGGTTGTGTGTAAAGAAGAGGAAGGCACATATGGTTATAAGATCACCCAGGATGTACGAAAGGCCATTGAGGTATCAGAGTCCACATTGTATCCAGTGCTGCGGCGTCTGCAGAAGGATGATTGTCTGGAGGTTTATGATGTGGAATGCGGCGGAAGAAACCGCAGGTATTATAAGATCACAGAAAGAGGAATTGCACAATTAAATTTATATCGCACAGAATGGGTAAATTATTCTTCTAAAATTACAATGTTATTTTCGGGAGGAGAGTCGGCATGAGAAGAGAAGAATTTATAAGACAGTTAGAAGCGCTGCTGCAAGATGTGCCAGAGGAAGAAAAACGGGAGGCACTGTCTTACTATCGAAGTTATTTCGAGGACGCTGGAGAGGAGAATGAAGAACGGATTTTGAAAGAGTTAGAATCTCCAGAAAAGGTTGCCGCTACGATCAAAGCAGATCTTGGCATGGATTCAAGGACAGCAGGAGAATATACCGAGCATGGATTTGAGGACAGCAGATTTGAGGAAAAACAGGAAGTAGACCTTAGAAAAGGGAATGTTAGAGGTGGAAAACAGGCTCAGGCCTCAACAGAAAAGAGCCGTTCTGCAAATAGAGCGGATGGGGTCTGTAAAGATGATACAGAGAGAGACGGAGCCTCTGTCTATAGGGGAAGAACTGCTTCAGAGATAGCATTGATCGTTTTTCTTCTTATTTTGACAAGTCCTGTTTGGATCGGTGCGGTAGGAGGAATTGCAGGCAGCGTTCTGGGCCTTGCTATTTCTGTAGTGTGTATTGCAGGATCTTTTTATATCGTAGGAGGTGTTTTAGTTGGAATTGGAATCAGTCAGATTGTAACAGGAGATTTGGCAATAGGGCTTTCCTTGACAGGAGGCGGATTCTTGTTTTTGGCTCTGGCAATTCTGGCAACGATTCTTTCCAGCTGGGTATGTGGAAAACTGATTCCCTGGCTGTGCGGCTTGGTTAAAAAATTGTGGAGAAGCTTATGTTCCAGGAAGGAGGAAAGAGCATGAAAAATTTTACAAAGATAGCGTTGATCATAACCTTGATTCTGGCAATCGCTGGAGGTACTTTATGTGCAGTGGGAATGGGAATTGGCTTTCAATTTTCCGATTTCTGGGATGAAGTGAAGACAGGTGAATTTTCCATAGGGCCTCTTCGTCACATTCCATATATTCGGTATCATAACGATGATTTTGATTTGGAGGATGATCAGGCAGGAAAAATGAGCTGGACCAGTCAAAAGACAGAGAACTTTCAGTTTGCGTGGAAAGATATGAAAAAGATAGAGATAGACGCGGATTATGCAGGTATCTCCATAGAAGAGGATACTGCAGGAGATAAAGAGAATCTCTACCTTGATGTGGAGTATCGGAAGAAAGATCACAGACGGCAGCTGAAGGTGGTAATGGACGGAGAGACTTTAAAGATCGAAGATCAGGGAACCTGGCGTATCCGCAATGATGAGAGCGTCAGAATCACAATGAGAGTTCCGAAAGAACTGATGGAATCTGGATATCTGAAGAAGATAGAGGTGGATCAGGACGCGGGATACCTGCATGTGGATACGCCGCTGACAGCAGAAGAGATTCAGCTTAACATAGATGCCGGAGAATGCTTTGTGGCAGAGAAAATGACTGCTGCTAAAAAAATATCTGCCGAAATAGATGCGGGCCGGATGGAACTGAATGAGTTAGAGACAGAGGAACTGGAAATGAGCGCTGGAATCGGAGAATTGTATACTTCACAGGTGCAGGCGGAAAAAATAGAGATTAGCTGCGGGATAGGATCTGTGGAAGTGGAAGTAGCAGGAAAAGAATCCGATTATAGTTATGAGATTTCCTGCGATGTGGGAAATCTGCAAGTAGGAGACCATGATTACAGCGGATTTGGCTCTGAGCGCACCATTAAGAATCCTGGAAAGAAAAAAATGGAGATTGACTGCGGTGTGGGTGATGTGGATATTTCATTTGTTTTATAAGAATCAGGATGTAGATTGATGATAGAATACAAAGATTTGGAATGTTATATTTTTGCATGGAAGGCTTGTATTCTAGTAAAAATTGAAATAATATAAGAGCAAGGACAAAATCAAGTATATTTTATAGAAAGAAGGAATCAGTATGGAACCAAAGAGATTGTATAAGTCAAAAAAGAATCGAGTAATCTGCGGTGTGTGCGGAGGTGTAGGAGAATATCTGAACATTGATCCGACCATTGTGCGTCTGCTGTTTGTGCTGCTGGGATGTACCACAACAGGAATCATTGTGTATCTGATTGCGGCGGTGATTATGCCGGAAGAAATGTAGAAAACAGCCAGTCTGCCATAAACGCAAAAGGTATAAAAACAAATGCGCCTTACTTCTCAACGGGGAAGCAAGGCGTGTTTGTTTTATTCGAAAATATGCAGTCAGCAGATTCACCAGCTAATGCTTGAAGCTGCGAGGCAGTAGCGCTGTCAAGATCGTCTGCAATCTTATGACGGATTCTGCAAGATTGTATGTGGAAAAATGCTTTTATCGTTGTTATAATGAAAAAAATAGAAAATAAAAGAAAGGCACAGAAACAGCATGGGGGATTTGCTGGATATGTGTAGGTGAGAAGATAACGCAGGGCAAATGAAATAGAGAAGGGAAGGTATGGGAAGGTATTATGAAACAGTTTCAATTTGAATATCACGATTCAGAAGTATTTTCGAAAAAACTTTCAGATTTTAAAGCATGGTGCGAGACAAACAGCATGATTCCAAAATTATTCCAGATCTATTCAGAAGTATTAGAACAGAGTATCATTCAGACTGTATGCGGCATCATTGAGCAGATATTTCCAAAGACTTTGTATATGGGATGTTCTACCAGTGGAAATATTATAGACTGTCAGCTGGCAGAGAAGATCAGCGTGGTATGTACCGCCTTTGAGCTTCCTTCCACTCAAGTGAAAGTGTTTCAATATGATCTGTCTGAGTGTTCTGTAGATAATATCACAGAAAAGATCCTGGAAGAGACGAAAGAAAACCCCTGGGTAAAAGCGATTGAGATGTTTTTTACCATTCCAGAGACGTCAACGACTGGCTTTTGCGATGGGTTGAAGGATGTCCGGCCTGATATTCAGATTTTCGGCGGGGTTGCCTGCAGTGATGATATTACAAGCGACGCTTCCTGTGTCTTTTCCAGTGAGAAAGGATTTTCTGAAAAATCCATTCTTATTGTATTTTATGGGGGAGCGGATTTTTATGTGGACGCCATAAAAGTTACAGGTTGGAAGCCTCTGGGGAGAAAATTCCATGTGACAAAATCAGAGGGTTCGATTTTGCAGGAATTAGATGGGATTCCGGCATATGATGTCTATCACAAATATTTGAATATAAAAAATGATGAGAATTTTTTTTATAATACCTTGGAATTTCCTCTTTTTTATGAGCACAATGATACGACAATCCTGCGTACTCCGGTGGCAAGCAATGAAGATGGGTCCATTACCATGACTTCGGATATAGACGTAGGCTCCGTGGTACGGATTTCTTATGGAGATCCAGGTACGATCCTTGAGAGCATTAAAGAGGACAGCAGACGGATTGGAGAATTTCAGCCAGATCTATTACATATTTTTTCCTGCGCCGCAAGGCGTACCTTCTGGACTTCCAGAGAACCTACATATGAGATTTATCCTTTTCAAGAAATGGCGCCTTCCTGCGGATTTTTTTCTCATGGAGAATTTTTACGTACAAGCGGAAACTTAAATCAGCACAATGTAACTCTTGTGATCGCGGCTATGCGGGAAGGTGAGAAAAAATCTTCCCAGGCATCAGGGGCTTCCATGGAAGGAAATACTTTGTCAAAGGTGCCTTTGGTTTCCCGGCTGGCTACCTTTATCAGTATGACTTCCCTGGAATTGGAAGAGATTAATCAGAAGCTGGAATTGGCCAATGAAAAATTAAAAATGACGGCAATCCTCGATGGCTTGACAGGCTTGTATAATAGAAAAGAGATACAGTCTCAAATTGAGGGGGCTCTTTTAGAAATTGAAAAAGAAAAGTTTTCCCTTATCATGCTGGATATTGATAATTTCAAGCAGGTCAATGATACTTTTGGCCATCAAGAAGGGGATGCTGTCATTATAGGGCTGGCAGATATTCTCAAAAATGAACCATCAGATTCTTTGCGGAATGTTTCTTCTGGAAGATGGGGCGGAGAAGAATTTATGATGCTTTTACGTGGTACGGAACTTTCTGCGGCATCTTATATTGCAGAGCTGATCCGGCAGTGTTTTGCCAATACAAATTTTCCAACAGCCAGACCTCAGACTGTGAGTCTAGGGGTTACTCAGGCCAGGCCAGAAGATACGCTGGACACTTTATGCACCCGTGTGGATATGGCTCTCTACAAGGCGAAAAAGGCTGGCAAAAATAAAGTGATTATGTTATAGGGAAAAAATATTCCTCATAGATTTGTTTTTCTATGAGGAATATTTTTGATTAGGGAAGTTTCAAGGCGGAAGGATCTTGGGGGAGAGAGGCATAGCTGGTATCAATCAAACTTCCGTCTACCGCATTGAGATCGATACCATAGGAATAAAAGAAGGTGTCGTCTTGTGTATGATAGGAGACGTGATAGGTCAAAAGACCGTCTGGAGATTGATAGGAAAGTACGTGAACTTCCATGTTTTTGGCAGACTGGCCAAACTCTGTTTCCAAATAGGTTTCTGCTGTTTTCAGAGCTTCCTGTTCTGTGATTCCTCCTTTTTCCTGTATTGCTGCAGTTAGACGCTTTTCTTCTTTTTCCTGTGATTTTTGGGCTTTTTGAGCAGCGGAGCTCTGCGCAAGGGCGTAATCGCTGGTATATTTAAAGTCAATAATCTGCAGCAGCTCTTCATCTGTTAAAGTGCGGTCGGGCAGATAAAAAGTTCCTGTATCTGTATCATAGCTGAGAACATCTTCCGGTATCTGTTTAGAACTGTCAGTCTGCATGATAGGCTGTTCTGGGAAGGTTCCATTTTGATAATCTTCTTCCAGCTGTTTCATGCGGGTTCGTTCTTCTTTGGAATATTCTCTGGAAAAACTGTCTGCCAAAAGGCTGTCCTGTGCCTGAAGCATTTGGTTCATTGCTTCTAATTCTTGTTTTGGAATATGTTCTAACCGGTTTTTTACATAATTACGAATACCTGCCTGAATTGGCATGGCGGCGCCAAAGCATAGTACGAAAGCGGCGGCTGTTATGGCTGCTTTTTTCAAAACTTTGTATCTGCGCTGTCTATTGGCTGTCTGGTTCTTGACATTCATGATAATTTCCTCCTGCATAGTTTGGCTGATATGTATTTGATTCATGGTTTCTTTTAACTTTAGGCTGTTCATCGGCAGCATTCCTCCTTCCAGTATATCCGCATCTGTTCTCTGCCTCGCTGCATTCTTTTTTTGACTGCCTGAACAGAGATACCTAAAAGACTGGCAATTTCTTTGACTTGATATCCTTCCACATAGTACAGATAAATGACCACTCTCTGATTTTCAGGCAATTCCATAAGTTCTGTCAAACTTTCCTGCTGCTCCTGTTGGGGAGCAAGCTTGTTGATCAGTTCATCCATGGGAATCTGTGGATGACGGAACCGAAAACGCAGCATATCTTTGCACTTGTTTGTGGCAACTTTGATCAGCCAGGCTTTTTCATGTTCTGCGTCTGAAAAAACCGGCTTTTTTTCCCAGTATCTGCAAAAAGTTTCCTGGATCACGTCCTGGGCGTCCTGCTGGCTGCCCAGCATGACAATACAGATTTTGTACAGCATGTCGCTGTGGGTTTTTATTGTTTCCTCCAGGTTCATTTGTTCACCTCCTTCATTTATAACACGTACAAAAGTCTTAAAAGGTGACTTGTACCTTTGAAAAAGTGATATATTCTTGAAAAAGGGGAGACTTTAAAGGATAGGATAAGTATAACAGAAAGTGACAAAAAACGAAATTAGCACTCATGTCTTGACAGTGCTAATAATTAGTGATATTGTTATACAAGAAATAGAACAAAAAGAAAACAGCATATGATTTGTATGACAATGATCTGAGGGATCAATACTAGAAAGTGATGGAGAGTAAGAGAAACATCAGATTGTAGACAACAAATAGATCTCAGAAGAAGGGAAGGAGGAACCCTTATGAATATTCAAAAATTTACACAGAAGTCCATAGAAGCAGTCAATGGATGTGAGAAGCTGGCATACGAGTATGGCAATCAGGAAATCGAACAGGAACATCTGCTGGTATCTCTGCTGGAGCAGGAAGACGGACTGATTCCAAAACTCATAGAGAAAATGGAGATCAATCTGGAACATTTTAGCCAGAATGCTCGTGACTATCTTGCAAAGCGGGTAAAGGTATCCGGCGGACAGATATACATGGGACAGAATTTGAATAAAGTTTTAATCAGCGGGGAAGATGAGGCTAAGAAAATGGGGGACGAATATGTGTCTGTGGAACATTTATTTTTAACCTTGTTAAAATTCCCAAATCAGGCGTTAAAAGAAATTTTCAGAGAATATGGTATTACCAGAGAACGTTTTCTGCAGGCTCTTGCCACCGTACGGGGGAATCAGAAAGTAGTTTCAGACAATCCAGAGGCTACCTATGATACTTTGACCAAATATGGTTACGATATGGTGGAACGTGCCAGGGAACAAAAATTAGATCCGGTGATCGGCCGGGACAATGAGATTCGAAATGTGGTTCGCATCCTTTCACGAAAAACCAAAAACAATCCGGTGCTGATTGGAGAGCCAGGCGTAGGAAAGACTGCAGTGGTGGAAGGTTTGGCTCAGAGAATCGTCCGGGGAGATGTGCCGGAGGGGCTGAAAGATAAGCGCCTGTTTGCCTTAGATATGGGCGCATTGGTAGCAGGTGCGAAATATCGCGGTGAATTTGAAGAACGTCTGAAAGCAGTTCTGGATGAAGTAAAGAGCAGCGAAGGACAGATTATCTTGTTTATTGATGAACTGCATACCATTGTGGGAGCAGGAAAGACCGACGGGGCTATGGATGCAGGACAATTGTTGAAACCCATGCTGGCAAGAGGAGAGCTTCACTGTATCGGAGCTACCACTTTAGATGAATACCGGGAATATATCGAGAAGGATGCAGCCCTGGAACGGAGATTTCAGCCGGTTCTGGTGGCAGAACCTACGGTAGAAGATACGGTTTCCATTCTCCGTGGTTTAAAGGAACGCTACGAGGTATTTCACGGTGTTAAGATTACAGACGCGGCTCTGGTATCGGCGGCAGTTTTGTCTAATCGGTATATCAGCGACCGTTTTCTGCCGGATAAGGCCATTGACTTGGTGGACGAGGCCTGCGCCCTGATCAAGACAGAGTTGGATTCCATGCCCACAGAGTTGGATGAACTTCAGCGCAGGGTGATGCAGATGGAGATTGAAGAGGCCGCATTGAAGAAAGAAGAAGACCGGCTGAGCCAGGACCGCTTAGAAGCATTGCAGAGAGAACTGGCAGATTTAAAGAGTGAGTTTCAGTCCAGAAAGGCTCAGTGGGACAATGAAAAAAATTCTGTGGAAAAGGTACAGAAGCTGCGGGAAGAGCTGGAAGCCATCAATAAAGAGATTGCTTTGGCTCAGCAGAATTATGATCTGGATAAGGCGGCAGAGCTCCAATATGGAAAGAAACCTCAGCTGCAGCAGCAGTTAGAAATCGAAGAGGAACAGGTGAAAAACAAGGAATTAAGCCTGGTTCATGAAAATGTAAGTGAAGAGGAAATTGCCAAGATTATTTCCCGCTGGACAGGAATCCCTGTTGCAAAACTGACAGAGAGTGAGCGGAATAAAACCCTGCATCTGGATGAAGAACTCCACAAGCGTGTGATTGGCCAGGAAGAAGGGGTTACCAAAGTGACAGAAGCCATTATCCGTTCTAAGGCAGGCATCAAAGATCCAGGAAAACCTATCGGCTCATTCCTGTTTTTGGGACCTACCGGAGTAGGAAAAACAGAGCTTGCCAAGGCGCTGGCCTTCAGCCTGTTTGACGATGAAAACAATATGGTGCGGATTGATATGAGCGAGTACATGGAGAAATATTCTGTTTCCCGTTTGATTGGAGCGCCTCCCGGATATGTAGGGTATGAAGAAGGGGGACAGTTGACAGAGGCAGTGCGCAGAAAACCCTATTCTGTAGTATTATTTGATGAAGTAGAGAAAGCTCATCCAGATGTATTTAATGTACTCCTTCAAGTATTGGATGATGGGCGGATCACCGATTCTCAGGGGCGTACTGTAGATTTCAAGAATACGATTCTGATTATGACTTCTAATCTGGGTTCCGCCCATCTTCTGGAAGGCATAGAGGAAAGCGGTGAGATCAGACCAGAGTGTGAAAAAGCAGTGATGCAGGAGCTTCGAAATAACTTCAGGCCGGAATTTCTCAATCGTTTAGATGAGATCATCTTGTTTAAGCCCCTGACCAGAAATGATATTGGAAATATTATTCATCTTCTGATGGCGGAATTGAACCAGCGGTTGGTAGAACGAGAAGTGTCAGTGGAATTGACTCAGTCTGCGCAGGAATTTATCGTGGCGCATGGTTACGATCCTGTTTATGGGGCAAGGCCCTTGAAACGGTATCTGCAAAAAACTGTGGAAACCCTTGCGGCAAAACTGATTTTGGCAGATCAGGTAAGGGCAGGAGACGTGATATTGATTGATGTGGAAGAGGAGGGATTGACTGCAAAAAGGAAATAAAAGAAATAATGGTAAGGAAAATACGTGATACGTATTGAATTAAGAAGATCTTATAAGGTATACTGTCTGAGACAGGCTTGAAGGATGAACAGGAAAATATGACGTCTGTTCGAATTCAGGCCTGTTTTTACAAATAGAAGAAAATGGAATGGAAAATAAAACCAGAAAAGGAATTGAAAAATGGAAGAAAAAAAGAAAAAAGGAAAAAGAGCGTATCTGGAAGCATTTCAGAAAAATGCAGAAGGAAAATATGAATACAAGGGAGAATTCTATTGCTGGCAGGGAACAGAACAGGAACGGCGAAAAAAGATGAGGCGGCTCTGGGTGCTGTGCCTTGTTATGCTGGGGGCAATAGGGGCTGCCGGCAGTGTGGAGGCGCCGGGGACTCTGAACTGCGCCTATGTGATCCTCCCCTATGTGGTGGAATTTGTGGCAGGGATCAGTGTATTTTGGGGATTGTGCAGACTCAGCGCAGGGGGAGATCCTCTGAGAGTTTACGTTTATCAGGCCAGTGCAGAGAAGATTCCGGAACGGGCTGTTGTCACAGTAATTGGAGCTGCGGCAGCACTTGCGGGGGAACTTATTTTCCTTCTGCAAAATGGCCTGGATGGAAAATGGGCAGGATTGGGAGTATTTCTTTTGCTGGAGGGAATGGTCATCTTTTTGACATTGGAGCTGCGGCGGTGTATCAGGAAGATGGAGTGGAGCAGGAAAGAGAGGAATATGGAATCTCCAAAAAGTTTGTAGATCTGTCGAATCTGCACGATAAACTTCCAAAGATATGAAAACTTCCACAAAGTTGTTTGATCTTCCGCATTTTTATATCTTTCCATAATTTTAATGCCAAAAGGCCCAGCAGCAAAAGACGACATAGACATCTTGCACAAAAAATGTTTGGAAAACTGACTTTCCATGACACTTTTGACATTGTGAAATTGCAAAATGCGGAAACTCAGACAAAGTTGAAATTGACAAATAGAGCGGAGGACTATATAATATTACATATTGAGCCCCAAGTGTACAAACATTTATCAGGGAGACAAGAAGATACTGCAGAGCAGTATAAAATATTAGAAGTAAAACAGCACAAAGAAGCGCAAAAGGAGGGTACCCTCCTTTTATGTATGCAGCTAGCTGCATACATAAAGAAACACCTTGTCTGTCCCAAGGCTCAGGAAAAGGAGGAAATTTATATGAAAAAAAGCAAAAAGCTGCTGGCCCTGTTATTGGGACTGGCTCTGTGCGGCAGTATGCTCACTGCCTGCCAGAAAAGCAACAGCGGCGGAACTGACACCGGCGATACCAATAAGACCGATGAAAGCAACGCAGACGCTGACAAAAAAGAGGACAAAGAGGACAGTTCTGCAAAGAGAGAGGGCAATACCATCGTGGTATCTGTACAGGGATTTGAGAATAAATTCTCCCCATTTTTTGCACAGAATGCAGATGACATGATAATTGGTAATGATGTAACTCAGCTCCTGATGATGTATGTAGACCGTGTGTCTAACCCGATTTTGAATGGAATTGACGGAGAGACCCGTGAGTACAATGGAACGGAATATACATATCATGGTCCTTCCAACATCACAGTGACTGAAAATGAAGACGGAACCGTAACCTATGATATTAAAATGCGTGACGATCTGATATTTTCTGACGGAACTCCGATTGATATAGATGACTTTATTTTTACTTTATATGGAGTGTTAGATCCCTCTTATGATGGTTCCTATACCCTCTATTCTGCACCAATCCAGGGACTGGAAGCTTACAGAAGCGGTATGGAGACCATGTTCAACCTGATCGTAAAAGCAGGACGCGACAACACAGATTTTACTAACTGGGACGAGGCGACTCAGAAAGCATTTTGGGAAGACTTTGATCAGGCAGGCGCAGCTTTTGCGCAGGAGATCGTAGACTACTGCGTGGCGGCAGAAGAATGTGAAGAAGGCGATGTGGCGGCGGCAGGCGCAGCCTGGGGTGTAGAAGGTCTTGCAGAAGGCGCAACTACTGCAGATCTCTTCAATGCATTGTGCGAAAAATACGAGTGGGATATTACCACTATGTCTGAGACAGAGACAGCAGGTTCCAGTCTGTTTGATCTGATGAACGAGTATGAAAAATACGCAGTTGGTATCAAGACAGGCGATTCTGCAGATTATATTGAAGGTATTCAGCGTATCGACGATTACAGCATGCGTGTGGTAACTTCTGAGCTGGATGCTACCATGATCTACAACTTCAATCTTCCGATTGCTCCATTACATTATTATGGCGATGAAGCACAGTATGATTATGAGAACCACAAATTTGGTTTCCCCAAAGGTGACCTTTCCATTCTTCGTGAGAAGACAACAGAGCCACTGGGCGCAGGTCCTTACACTTTTAAGGAATTTTCCAATGGCGTGGCTTACTTGGAAGCAAATCCAAACTACTGCTTAGGCGAGCCGAAGACCAAGAACCTGAATTTTAAGGAGACCAAAGAGGCAGATATGTTAAATGGTCTTACCACAGGCGATCTTGACATTGCATCTCCTTCTTTCTCCACACAGGTTGCAGACAATATTGCAGAGATCAATAAGGAAGAAGGAAGCGAAGTAATTGCTACGAAACTGATTGATTACCGTGGATATGGTTACATTGGAATCTGTTCCACTAAAGTAAATGTAGGCGGAGATCCAGCTTCCGATGCTTCCAAGAATCTGAGAAAAGCGTTGGCAACTGTAATTGCAGCTTACCGTGATGAAGGAATTGATTCTTATTATGGAGATACTGCTTCCGTAATCAACTATCCGATCTCCAATACTTCCTGGGCAGCTCCTCAGGTAACAGACGATGGTTATACGGTTTCATACTCTGTAGATCCAGAAGGCAATCCAATCTATACTGCAGATTCCAAGGCAGAAGATAAATACAAAGCAGCAAAAGAAACAGCATTGAAATTCTTTGAAGCTGCAGGCTATACCGTGGCAGACGGAAAAGTAACAGCAGCTCCGGAAGGCGCGAAATTAGAGTACACCGTAGACATCGGCGGCGGTGGAAATGGAGACCATCCTACATTCCTGATTCTGAAAAATGCGGCAGATGCATTTGCAGAAATCGGAATTAAATTGAGCATCAATGACTTGGCAAATCCAGCTGACCTCTATCAGTCTTATCAGACAGGAAACTCTGAACTGTGGTGTGCAGCATGGCAGGCTTCCAGTGATCCAGATATGTATCAGCTGTATCACAGTGAAGGAGCAACCAACTACTACCAGATCAATGATGAGGAGTTAGACACTCTGATCATGGACGCACGTCAATCTACCGAGCAGTCTTACCGGAAAGGTCTGTACAAGGCGGCTATGGAGATTATCATGGACTGGGGTGTTGAGATTCCTGTTTACCAGCGTTCCGATGCTTATACAATCGCAGCAGAGCGTGTGGATGTATCCAGCCTTCCAAATGATATGACGCCATATTGGAACTGGGTGAATGAAATTGAGAAAATTGCTGTAAAATAATAGAATCATAAGATTGAAAGGAACCGCTCCAAGGTGAACCGGTTCCTTTCAATCTATAGAGAGGAATGATAAGCTTATGCGAAAATACATCGTGAAAAGACTTCTTCTGTCAGTGATGATTCTGTTTTGCGTTACTTTTATTATCTATGCACTGCTGCGCTGTCTGCCTGCTTCTTATGTGGAGACGGTGGCTATGCAGCTTGCATCAAAGCCTGGCGCGAAACCTTATGAAGAGTGGCTGACACAGTTAAATGCCTCTTATGGTCTGGATAAGGGAATTCTGCCAGGCTATGTTACATGGCTGGGAGATGCTGTTCGGGGAAATTTTGGCGACAGCTGGAAATATACCGTTCCAGTACTTCAGAAGTTCAGTGAGGTTATTTGGCTATCCTTTATTATGGGAGCGATTGCTCTGGTATTGGAACTGGTGATTGCAATCCCCCTTGGTGTGATTGCTTCTACCAAACAGTATTCCCGTACAGATTATGCTGTTACTGCAGGTGCATTGATTGGTATTTCTCTGCCCCCATTCTTTTTCGCTACAATCTTAAAACTGATTTTTTCTGTAAAATTAGGGTGGTTTGATCTCTTTGGTCTGGTGGGACGGGATTACGCTCAGCTTGACGCTATGGGACAATTTTTGGACAAAGCCAATCATTTGGTTCTGCCCATTGCCACCCTTGTGATTGTTTCCATTGGTTCTTTGATGCGTTATACCCGTACGAATATGCTGGAAGTGTTGAATTCTGACTATATCCGTACCGCACGTGCAAAGGGATTGTCAGAGAAAAAGGTGATCTATCAGCATGCCTTCCGCAATACGCTGATTCCTCTGGTTACCATTGTGGGCGGCTCTCTGCCTACCTTGTTTTCCGGCGCTTTGATTACAGAAACGCTGTTTTCTATTCCAGGAATCGGATTTACTTCTTATGAAGCCATGCGGATTGGGGATATTCCATTTTCTATGTTCTATATGACCTTTTTGGCAATTCTAACATTGGCAAGCAACCTGCTTTCTGATATTTTGTATGCCGTGGTGGATCCGCGGGTACGTATTGCCTAGGGAGGAGGTGCCAAAATGAGCAATGAAAAAGATGAAGTAAAAAAGAATATAAACGAGGCCAACGGTGAAGAATATTCTTTGAATGATGACAGAAGAGTAAAAGTACTATCCCCTGGCGCCTTGGTGGTGAAGCGGTTTCTGCGGAACCGTCTGGCGGTGCTGGGAATGATCATGTTGATTCTAATGTTTGTATTTTCCTTTATCGGCGGACTGATCAGTCCTTACAGCCAGGATCAGCAGTTTTACCGTTATGAGAGCCAGATGAAAGAGTACGCAGGGGTGGTGCGCAATGATGATTTCCGCTATACTGCGGCAGATGGTCAGAAATTTGACAGCGTGCTTCAGGCAAAATTTCAGCTGGCTTATGAAAAAAAAGAGCCTTCTTTTTCCTATAAAGATATCAATTATGAGGTAAAAGAAGAAGGGACAGATTTTTATTCTATCTCTTCAGAGGGAACTCTTTTGGCCATTGCATTTAAAGATATTGTAAATGGAGAAGGGGAGGAAGTTCCCTTTACGCTGAAAATGGAAGCCTTAAAGGCTTATACTAATGGAGAGACTTCTTTCCAGGCGGATGGAACGGAATACACCCTGGATGAAGATGCCAATATTCTGGATGGAGATACTGTGCGTGGATATATCAGCCGTTTTGTGGTATCCCCCGTTGAAAATGGCGTAAACATCAGCCGGACTTTTAAGGAAGAGCTGGAGGCTGCCATTGATGCGGACCAGGAAGAGTTTGTTTTTGTAGATGAAGAGGGAGCAGAATATGAATATCAGATTACTTATGATCCCACCACAAAGACCTGGTCTGTAAGACAGGGAAAAGAGACTTATGTGTACGATACCTATGCCAAGCCCAACAAGGCCCATTGGCTGGGAACTGACACCAATGGAATGGATATGCTGACCCGTCTGATGTATGGGGGACGTGTTTCTTTGATTATTGGTTTTATCGTTGTGTTTATTGAGACCCTTTTGGGGGTGATTTTAGGCGGTATTGCCGGATATTTTGGCAAATGGGTAGATAACCTGATTATGCGTATTGTGGATGTGTTCTACTGTATTCCTTCCCTGCCCCTGATTATTATCTTAGGTTCTGCTATGGATGCTATGCGGGTGGAACCACAGATCCGTATGTTCTATCTGATGCTGATTCTGGGATTTTTAGGATGGCCCTCCATTACCCGTTTGGTCCGGGGGCAGATTCTGTCGCTGCGAGAACAGGAATTTATGACTGCAACAGAAGCCTGCGGAATCCGGGTAAGCAGGCGTATTTTCAAACATTTGATTCCTAACGTTATTCCTCAGTTGATCGTTACCTGTACCATGAGTCTTGGCTCCACTATCATTATGGAGGCAACTTTGTCGTTCTTAGGAATCGGTGTAAAATTCCCCTTTGCTTCCTGGGGAAATATCATTAACGATGTAAATGACGCTTATGTTATGACCCATTATTGGTTTGTATGGATTCCTGCAGGTATCTGTCTGTTGATCGCTGTGCTGGGCTTTAACTTTGTAGGCGATGGTCTGCGTGATGCGTTTGACCCGAAAATGAAACGGTAAGGGAGGAAGAAAAATGGCTAAGAAAAAAGCAGAAGGTTATCTCTCAGCGAAAGAATCCCGCCGGATTTCAAAAGAGAACCGTAAGATTACCGATGAGTATGAGAAAAAGCGGAAACGGAAAAATGTGCCGGAATCGGAATATTTGACGAAAATGCATGATCCAAAGAATGCAGTGGAATTTGACAACCTGCATACTTATTTTTTTACAGATACAGGAGTGGTAAAAAGTGTGGATGGCGTCAGTTTTGACGTGCCCATTGGAAAAACCGTAGGTGTGGTAGGAGAATCCGGCTGTGGAAAGTCTGTTACCAGCCTGTCTTTGATGCAGCTGGTACAGCGGCCCCAGGGACAGACTGTGGAAGGCGAGATCCGTCTGAATCTGGGAGACAAAGCTTATGATGTGATTCAGACGCCCCAGGAAAAGATGCAGGCCATTCGGGGCAACTATATCTCCATGATTTTTCAGGAGCCTATGACCAGCCTGAACCCTGTATTTCGGATCGGCAGACAGGTGGATGAGGTAATCGCGCTTCATGACGGCGAGGGAAAGAGCCAGGAGGATATCAAGGCTCGGACCATTGAATTGCTGGAAATGGTTGGAATTGCCAACAGCCAGGGCGTCTATGGAATGTTTCCTCATGAACTTTCCGGCGGTATGCGCCAGCGTGTTATGATTGCTATGGCTTTAGCATGTAATCCCAGAGTAATCATTGCAGACGAGCCTACCACAGCGTTGGACGTGACAATACAAGCTCAGATCTTAGATCTGCTGCGTCAGTTAAAAGATAGAATCAATTCCTCTATCATCTTAATCACCCATGACCTGGGCGTGATTGCAGAGATGGCGGATTACATTGTAGTTATGTATGCAGGGCGCGTAGTGGAAAAGGGAACTGCTCAGGAGATTTTTGAACATCCCTCTCATCCCTATACGATTGGTCTGATGGCTTCCAAGCCAGTGGTGGGCAAGCAGGTGGATAAGCTCTATTCCATACCGGGAAAAGTGCCAAATCCCATCAATATGCCGGATTACTGTTATTTCAAGGACCGCTGTGAAATGTGCGTGGAAGACTGCGACGGCGCATATCCGCCTATGCTCAGTCTGTCCGATACTCATAAAGTAAGCTGTTATCGATATGGAAAGGGGGAAAAATAGATGGCTGAGAAAAAAGGAATGGCAGATGAAAACTTGACGCCACTGACCTATGATCCCCAATATATTTTGATGGTAAATCAGTTAAAAAAATATTTTCCCATTAAAGGCGGCATGGTTTCTAGGGTAACTGGTCAGGTGAAGGCAGTGGATGGGGTAACCTTTAATCTGAAGCGGGGCACCACCATGGGTCTGGTAGGAGAATCCGGCTGTGGAAAGACCACCACTGGACGCACCATTCTTCGTTTGGCCGGAGAGAAAACCGGCGGGCAGGTGTTGTTCAATGGAAAAGAAGTCTATGATTTTTCCAATGCAGAGATGCGCAGTATGCGCACGAAGATGCAGATTATTTTCCAGGACCCTTTTTCCAGCTTATCTCCTCGTCTGCCGGTAGGAGAGATTATCGGCGAGGCAGTTCGGGAACATAGTCTTGTGCCAAAGGCAGAATTTAATGATTATATTGATCAGGTCATGGATAACTGCGGCCTGCAGCCTTTCCACAAAGACCGGTATCCTCATGAGTTTTCCGGCGGTCAGAGACAGCGTATCTGTATCGCTCGTGCCCTGGCTCTAAATCCAGAATTTATCGTCTGCGACGAGCCGGTGTCGGCTCTGGATGTGTCTATTCAGGCTCAGATCATTAACTTGTTGAAGGAATTACAGGAGCAGTATAAACTGACGTATTTGTTTATTTCCCATGACCTGTCTGTGGTAGAACATATTTCAGATACAGTCGGAGTGATGTATCTGGGCAATCTGGTGGAATATGGCAAGACAGAAAATATTTTTCAGAATCCTCTGCATCCTTATACGAAGGCATTGTTTTCGGCTATTCCGGTTCCAGATCCTACTGTGAAAAAAGAACGGATCGTGTTGGAAGGATCTATTCCTTCTCCGGCAAATCCGCCGTCAGGATGTAAGTTCCATACCCGTTGCGCCCACTGTATGGAAAAATGCAAGACCCAGCCGCCGGTTCAGAAAGAAATAGAGCCCGGCCATTATGTGGTCTGTCATCTGTACGATAAATAGCAGTCAGGGACTGGGCGTCGAACAGAGCGTAACAGTGAATTTTTTAGCGGACTGTTATGACAATCAGTAAAGGCATCAGATTCTGTGCAGAATTGTCAGCAAATCGGAAGAAGGTGAAATACGTGATAAGAGAAGATCAACAGGAAGAGAATCAGCAGGAAGAAATGATCTGTGAACCAGGAGAGCGAATCCAACAGGAATCCCCAGAGCTTCAGCTTACGAACCGGGAAAAATATTGGGTAGTTCTGGGGGTGCTGAAAAGCAGCCTGTTGATCGGAAGCGCGTATCTCATCGGCGGAGCAATTTTGATCGGTCTGATGCTGCTGGCCTGGACTTGATTTTTAATTGAATTTTAATTCTTTACAAGCATCTATCAGAAATGGTAGGTGCTTGTAAAGAATTATTGCACTGCGGCGGATAAGATAAAAATAATTATGCGCACTCGTGCAAGAGGAAAATATTGCTTTGCTCTAATTCCCCTTTGCCTTATTTGTATTATATGATATAATATAAATAAGGCAAAGGGGAATCGTTATGGTAATGAAATTAGATTTTGCAAGCAGCGTTCCGATTTATCAGCAGATACGGGATCAAATCGTACAGGCAGTGGCAGACGGAACCTTTGAAGACGGAGATCGGCTGCCCACAATACGGGCGCTTGCACAGGAAGCAGGCATCAATACCATGACTGTGAATAAGGCGTATCAGCTTTTGAAACAGGAAGGGTATATTGTCACAGACAGGAGGAACGGGGCCATGGTTCAGTGTGCTGGCGGAAAGAAACGGTCTGTGGAAAAGAAACTAAAGAAAGAACTGGAAGTGCTGGCTGCGGAAGCCAAGATTGCGGGAATCCCGGAGGAGGAATTTATAGAGATCTGCAGGGAGATCTATGGGAGTTAAGTTTTTTTAATAAACTGCACAATCCAGTAATTGTACTAATTTTATGTATTGTTCAGAAATATTTAGGAGGTGCGTGGAATGGAAATTATAGGGATGAAAATCATCATGGCAGTCTGTATGCTGCCGGTATTGCTGATCCTATATGGAGGCTTTTGGTTTTCCGGCAAGGAAAAGAATGGGACCCAGTATGGTGTTACCCTCTGGCCGGGAGCCAGAGACAGCCATGGGCTGCAGGAGATCCAAAAAACTTATATACGGGAACTGAATTTCTATGCAGTTTCCTGCCTGCTAATTTTCTTTTTGACTTTGCTGCCGAAGCGGGAGTCTCTCGTGATTACCGGACAGGTGGTCTGGGTGTGCTGGGCTATTTTTGCAGTGCTTCTTCCCTTTGCACGGGCCAACAAGCGGATGAAGGAACAGAAACGGGAATTTATAGCTTCTCTTCCCAAAGAAGAGCAGGGAGAACCGGAAGATAAAATATTTGTGGATGTGACAGCGGCCGGCGCGAAGAAAGAAAAATTATTCCGAAAGAGTATGTATGGGGCGGGTGCATTTGCAGTTCTTCCGATTCTGGCAGAGTATGTGCTCCATACCCTTCGTCCTGGTCCCCAGATACCGGATCTATGGGCCTGTGAAGCAGTGTTAAGTTCCATTGCAGTGACAGCCTTACTATTTCCTTGTTACATTCATTTTTCAGCAAAGGAGCGGACCAAGGCAGTTACTTATAACAGCCAGATTAATCTGCAGATCGCAAATATACGGTGGTATCAAGTATGTAAGCTTTGTATGAGTATGACATGGCTTATGGGGGCCCTGAACTGGGGAATCCTGTGGGGGCTTCATGGGCCGGCAGAATGGTTTTTACCCATGATAACAGCGCTGAGCCTGGCGTCTATGATATTAAGCGTATGGCTTATTTTGCGGTGTTTCCATCAGATTGATAAGTACAGTAAGAAATATCTGGTCCAGGAACCTGTGCTGACAGACGGGGGAGATGAACATTGGATCTGGGGCCTCTTTTATTATAATAAAAATGACAGCCGCAGAATGGTGGAAAACCGGGTGGGAATCGGCGTTACCGTAAATATGGCAAAACCGGGGATCAGATATTCTACGATCTTGATTATGGTGTCCATATGTCTCCTGATGTTTGGCACATCCGGGGTGGCAATCCTGGAAGAATTTACACCCATATCATTGTCCTGTGAAGAGGGAATTTTGATTGCAAATCAATGGAAAGAGGTATATCATATAAAACAGGAAGAGATTCATCAGGCAATGCTGTTAGAAGAGGAGCCAGATCTTGTAAGAAAGGCCGGAACAGGAATGGAGGTGCTGAAAAAAGGCAGTTTTTACAGCAATGTCTATGAAAGAGATATGGAGGTGTGCCTAAATCCCAAAGAGCCGCCCTTTCTTATGATCGAGATGGAGGATGGAACCTGCTATCTGCTGGGAGATGCGGATGGGGAAAAGACGAAGGATATCCTGAATAAAATACAGCCCTGACGTCATATATTTTATGGAAATCTAGATGGGGTATTCAGGAAATGAAGAAAAAGCATATCTGGAAGAAATGTTGTTTTTTTGATCTGTGTTGTCTGTGTTTGATTCTGTGTCTTATTTTGGCAGGAGCAGGGAGAGGGGCCCAATTAAAGCAGGAATTAAAAGAAGTATTCAAGGTACAGCAGCAAAAGGAAACTCAAAGGTCGGAAAAGAAAAAAATAGCCCTTACTTTTGACGACGGGCCGCATCCTGAGTATACGCCCAAAATGCTTGCAGCATTGAAGGAGCGAGGGGTAAAAGCAACTTTTTTTCTGCTGGGTCAGGAAGTGGAGAAATATCCTGAGGTAGTGAAACAGATTCAGGAAGAAGGACATTTGGTGGGGAACCATTCTTACCGCCATGAACAGTTAAGCAAGCTCTCTATGGAGCAGGCGTGTAAGCAGGTGGAACGGACCAATGAACTGATCTGTGAGATTACAGGCGTATATCCTTCCTATCTGCGGCCGCCTTTTGGGGACTGGCATGAGAAGCTGGATTGTGAGATGAATATGGTGGAGGTTCTCTGGGACATTGATACTTTGGATTGGTCCAGCCAGAATCATGGAGCGATTGTAAACAAGGTAATCAAAAACATTCAGGAAAATGATATTATATTGATGCATGACGGATATGAAACTTCTGTTACGGCAGCAATGGAAATTATTGATACTCTGCAAAAAGAAGGGTATGAATTTGTGACAGTAGATGAACTTTTATTTGACTAGAAAAATGTGAGGTTTCGTATGTTATGAAAATTGCAATATGTGATGACTGCAGGCAGGATGCTCTGCATTTGAAAACTTTATTAAATGGAAAACATGATACCGTATTTTATTCAAATACAAAGCAGCTTTTAACAGAGGTAAAAGAAGAGGGAAAACATTATGACCTGTATCTAATTGATATCTATATGCAGCCCAACGACATGAACGGAATTGAGTTGGCGGAAGAACTGCGGAAAAAGGAAGAGGAGTCGGCTCTTTGTTTTATCTCTTCCAGTGATGATTTTTATCGGGAAGCCTATGATCTCTATGCAGTTCAGTATCTTTTAAAACCTGTGCAGCAGGAAGAACTGGATCGTTTACTGGAACAAGTTTCCAGAAGGATGGAAAAAGAGCTGGAGCGGTCTTTACAGTTCCGGTGGCGGGGGCATGTTGGAAGAATTTCTTATGGAAAGATTTTATTTGTGACCAGCAGGGAGCACACTGTGTTCATCCACTGTAAAGATGGACAGGTACAGGAGTGTGTTGGAAAATTAAGTGAGATCGCGGCCAAAATCTGCGGAGAAGTGTTTCTCCGGTGCCACCAGAGCTTTATTGTCAATATGTATTGCGTGAACAGTATGAATGGAAATGAACTGTCTGTTTCAGGCAACAGTATACCAGTGTCCAGGCGGTATCTGGCTGATGTGAAAAGGCGGTATCAGGAAATTTTGTTTGAAGAAATGGAGTAGAGAGAAGATATTGCTTGAGGAGATAAATTATGGGAACAAATGAAGTGGCGGGAGCAGTGGAAACAGGCGGAATAGAGATTTTAAGGCAGTTGTCGATGCTTTGGTCTTTATTTCATATTTTGATCTTGTTTACTTTGCTGTACCGTTCCAAATACAATCAGAAAAAAACGTTTTTCTTAACAGGCATTACAATGGGGCCTTTGATTTTGCTGAATATCGCAGGAATGGTATTGCTTGGAATGGAAGCGATGGGAAAGCTTTTTATCTTCACCTGTACTTTTCCCAGTCTGCTTTTTTTCTATTTGATTTCCAGAGATCAGAAGTGGAGGTTTTTGTTTACTTTCTGCCTTGCTGATACAGCGGCTTATTGGGTGCTTATTATCACAAATCTGCTGGATTTTTATCTGGGCGGCGGAAAATGCGTTCTGATGTTTCTAAGCAGGCTGGTGTTGTTTCCGATCTTAGAATGGCTGGCAGTCCGTTATCTGCGGAAACCCTATTTAGAGCTGCAGGATGCGGTTTCTAAAGGCTGGGGGATTTTTGCCGTCATGTCGGCATTTTACTATATTCTTTTAATTGCTACGACGCATTTTCCTACGATCATTACCAGCCGGCCCCAGTCAATGCCTGTAATGATATTAATTCTGATTTTGATGCCGCTTACGTATGCCACCATATTCGCCTCTCTCTACCGCCAGCTGTTATTGTACCGCAAACAGCAGGAGGAACGGATCTGGCAGGAACAGAAGCAGCAGTTAGAATCCAGGCTGGAGAACCAGCAGGAAATCAGAAGGTTAAAGCATGATATGAAGGCCCATACCATAACCTTGTCCGGGCTTCTAGGAGCTGGAAAAATTGAAGAAGCACAGAGCTATATGCAGAATATGGTGCAGGGTTATGAGGAGGAAATGTCTAAATATCAATTTTGCGTCAATCCATATCTGAATACCATATTCAGCCATTTTTCACAGAAATTTGAAGAGATCGGAGTAGAACTGGAGTTAGAGCTTCAGATTGGAACGGAAGATCTGCCTTATATGGAATTATGTCAGATTCTTTCGAATGGATTGGAAAATGCCTGGGATGCTTCAAAAGAAATCGACGATCATGAGCGGAAAGTTTCACTGCAGATGCGCTATAACCACTCTTATCTTATCATAAGAGTGAAAAATCGTTGTAGAAGTGATCTTAAGGTGGAAAAGGGCAGTCTGCCAAACAGCACAAAGAGTGGGCTGGAGCATGGATTTGGGCTGCGGACCATTCAGGATTCTGCCAGAAGGCTGAACGGGGAGGTGCTCTGCTACACGAAAAATGAACATTTTCTGTTAGATGTGATGGTTAAGGTTTAACAGAAAAATACAAAGGAGGCGTCTTTCATGGATTTATTTGATTATATGAGAGAACAGAATCAGGAAAAGGAATCTCCTCTGGCCAGCCGGCTGCGCCCTACAAAACTGGAAGAAGTGGCAGGCCAGCAGCATATTATAGGAAAAGATAAACTGCTGTACCGGGCAATACAGGCAGATAAGCTCGGCTCCATTATTTTTTATGGACCGCCGGGAACGGGGAAGACTACTTTGGCAAAGGTGATCGCCCATACTACCAGTGCAGAATTTACCCAGATAAACGCCACTTCTGCCGGAAAAAAAGATATGGAGACGGTGGTGCAGCAGGCCAAAGACAGCCAGGGAATGTACGGAAAAAAGACAATTTTGTTTATCGACGAGATTCATCGTTTTAATAAGTCCCAGCAGGATTACCTGCTTCCTTTTGTGGAGGACGGAACAGTGATTCTGATTGGGGCAACCACAGAGAACCCTTATTTTGAGGTAAATGGAGCGCTGCTGTCCCGGTCTGTAATTTTTGAGCTGAAGCCTCTGGAAAAAGAGGATATCAAGCAGATTCTGATCCGGGCAGTGACCGACCGGGAAAAGGGGATGGGAAGCTATGACCCGGTGTTAGAGGAGGACGCACTGGAATTTTTGGCTGATGTGGCCAACGGGGATGCAAGAGCGGCCTTGACGGCTGTTGAATTGGGAGTACTTACCACTCCTCGGAGTGAAGATGGAAAGATCTATATTACCTTGGACGTGGCCTCTGAATGTATTCAGAAACGGGTGGTGCAGTATGATAAGACCGGAGATAATCACTATGACACAATTTCGGCTTTTATCAAGAGCATGCGTGGCTCAGATCCAGATGCGGCAGTTTACTATCTGGCAAAAATGCTCTATGCAGGAGAAGATATTAAATTTATTGCCAGGCGTATCATGATCTGTGCCTCTGAAGATGTGGGAAATGCAGATCCCAAAGCCCTGATGGTGGCGGTCAGTGCGGCCCAGGCTGTGGAGCGGATCGGAATGCCGGAGGCTCAGCTGATTCTCTCTCAGGCAGTGACTTATGTGGCAAGCGCTCCTAAGAGCAATGCGGCCTGTCTTGCCATTGGGCGGGCCATGGAAGCGGTGAAGACTGCCAGGAATGCTCAGGTTCCAGTGCATCTTAAAGATTCTCATTACAGGGGAGCCCAGAAGCTGGGACATGGACAGGGATATCTCTATGCCCATGATTTTCCAGATCACTATGTGAAACAGCAGTATCTTCCAGATGCTCTGACAGAGGAAGTGTTTTATGAACCTACTGAAAATGGATATGAAAAGCAGATCAAATCTCACCTGTCCTACTTGCGGGAAAGATAGGGTTTTTACGATGAAAGTCTTTAATGGGCGGACAGATGTAAATTTCTGAAAGAAAATACTTTACAATATGGACAGAATAGTGCATAATAGGGAAGGTTGAGGAAAAAACAGGAGGGATAAAACATGCAGTCATATCAAGAAATGAGCAGAGAAGAATTGTTAAAAGAGAAATCAGCATTGGAAGCGGCTTACAGAAAACATGCAAAAAGCGGATTGAAGCTGGATATGTCCAGGGGAAAGCCCTCTGCGGAGCAGTTGGACTTGTCAATGGGTATGATGGATGTGTTGAATAGTGATACGGATCTGAGCTGTGAGGATGGAACAGACTGCCGGAATTACGGTGTGCTGGATGGAATCCAGGAGGCAAAAGTATTGCTGGGCGATATGATCGAATGCCATCCAGACAATATCATTATTTATGGAAATACCAGCCTGAATATTATGTATGATACAGTGTCCAGGTCTATGACCCATGGCGTGATGGGGAATACACCCTGGTGTAAATTAGATAAAGTAAAATTTTTGTGTCCGGTGCCAGGGTATGACAGACATTTTACCATAACCGAATATTTTGGAATTGAGATGATCAACGTGCCCATGCTTTCCACCGGGCCGGATATGGATCTGGTGGAAGAACTGGTCAGCAAAGATGAAGCCATCAAAGGAATCTGGTGCGTGCCTAAATACTCCAATCCCCAGGGAATCACTTACTCAGACGAGACGGTTCGTCGTTTTGCCAGATTGAAGCCGGCGGCAAAGGATTTCCGTATTTATTGGGATAATGCCTATGGAGTGCATCATCTGTATGATATTGATCAGGATAATCTGGTGGAGATTATGGCAGAGTGTAAACGTGCCGGCAATCCAGATATGGTCTATAAGTTCTGCTCCACTTCTAAGATCAGTTTTCCAGGTTCTGGAGTGGCGGCTATTGCTGCCTCCGCCAACAATCTAGTAGAGATCCGGGAACAGATGCGTGTAGCCACCATTGGACATGATAAGGTGAATCAGCTCCGCCATGTGAGATTTTTCAAAGATATTTACGGGATGACTGAGCATATGAGAAAACATGCAGAGATTCTGCGTCCCAAGTTTGAAATGATTATCGACACCTTTGAACGAGAGTTAAAGGGACGGGAAGCAGGAACCTGGATTGCCCCCAAAGGCGGATACTTTATTGCATTTGAAGCATTGGAAGGCTGTGCAAAAGCGATCGTGGCAAGGGCAAAAAAAGCAGGCGTGACAATGACTCCTGCCGGAGCGCCCTATCCCTATGGAAAAGACCCAAAAGATACTACGATCCGTATTGCGCCTACCTATCCAACCTTAGACGACTTAAAAATTGCCACAGATATTTTTGTGATCTGTGTAAAGTTAGTGAGCATTGAAAAGATTTTGGAGGGAAAGTCAGCCTCCTAAAGAGATCCCTGAATGAAAAGGGCGGAAAGAAGGAAAAGAAAATGGATGTACCTCTTAAATTTAATGAGGGAGTAACCAGTTGGGAGACGGTTATTTTTTTGTATAACTCAGCATTAAAGGAAGTGGGAACCAAAGTCGAGATTCTGAATGATGAATTTCGGCACGTACATAAATATAATCCAATTGAATATATTAAATCTAGAATTAAGTCTCCGGAAAGCATTGTAAAAAAGTTAAAAAGGCATGGATATGAGAGCACCATTGAGAATATGGTCAGCCATGTCAACGATATTGCCGGAATTCGTATTGTGTGTTCTTTTACCTCAGATATTTATCGGCTGGCAGAGATGATTGGAAGGCAGAACGACCTGACGGTGGTTTCCATCAAAGACTATATCAAGAATCCCAAAGACAGCGGATATAAGAGCTATCATATGCTGGTGACCGTTCCTATTTTTTTGACAGATGGGATTGTGGATACAAAGGTAGAGATACAGATTCGAACCATTGCCATGGATTTCTGGGCCAGTCTGGAGCATAAGATTTATTACAAATTTGAAGGCAATGCGCCGGAATATATCAGCCGTGATCTCCGGGAGTGTGCAGGAATTGTGTCTATGCTGGACGCAAAAATGCTTTCTTTAAATGAGGCTATTATACAGGCCAAGGAAGAACAGATGGAGAAAGAAGAATGAAAGTAAGTGTTTTGGCAGAAAATACCGTATATAAAAAAGAATTTCTTGGAGAACATGGATTATCTTTGTTTTTAGAAACGGAAGTTCAGAAGAACTATCTTTTCGACATGGGCCAAACCGGTGTATTTTTGCAGAATGCAGAAAAACTTTCCGTTGACCTGAAGAATCTGGATGGAGTGATTTTAAGTCACGGCCACTATGATCACTGCGATGGAATGAAAGAGTGGAGTGAAAGTAAGCAGATTTCGGAAGAACTAAGATCAGAGATTCCAGTCTATCTCAATCAAAAAACCCTGGACCGAAAGTATTCCAAACATCCGAAAAACGGAGAAGTGTATTACAATGGAATTCGGGAGGATGCAGTTTGCTGGATGCAGGAACGTGCAAATGTGGTCTGCCTGAAAGAACCATGCACTGAGATTTCTGAAAATGTATATCTGCTGTCAGAAGTTCCCTATGTGACGGAGTTTGAGACGCCGCCGGAGAGGTTTTGGAAGAAGATTTCCGGTCAGCTGGAATTGGCAAGAGACCGGATGGAGGATGAACAATTGTTGGTGGTTCGGGAGAATCAAGGCTTGTGTGTGTTTGCAGGCTGCGCCCATCCAGGAATCATCAATTGTCTGAATCATGTCCAGCGTTTTTTCCCAGGGGAGCATATTCACAGTCTTGTGGCAGGGATGCACCTGAAAGGCTGCAGTCAGAAACGCCTTCAGGCTACAATCCAGGCGCTGCAGGAATTGGAGTTGGATCTGGTAGTTCCCCTGCATTGTACGGGAATCCTTGAGATTGCCGCCATCAAAAAAGCATTGGGCGAAAAGTGTGTGCTGGCAGAGGTGGGAAAAAAGATCATACTGTAAAATTTAATTGGAAAAAGAGAACAAAGTGGGCAGGCCCACTTCATCTCCCCTAACCCCTCACTCATGAGGGGCCTGGACACTTTGCGCGCCGAGCACAATTGCGAAGCAATATTTTACCTCTTGTGCGAGTGCGCATATTATTTTTCTCTTATAGGGAAGATACTTTCACGCTTTAGCGTGACACGATCTTTCCTATAAGAGAACAAAAGAGGTTGCTGCAAATTTGCGGCGGCCTCTTTTTGGGGCATAGAAAAGAGTATGGAAAGGGTAGTTGACAATTCAGATTGTTGTTGATAAGATGGAAAAGATTTTGAGGATTGAAGAAAATCTGGAAGATACTTTGATTCAAAATGAAAGAGGAAAGCCATGTCAGAAAAAGAAAGAAAAAGTGATAAGCCAGAATCTTTAGAAAAAAACAATGTCTCGGAAAGTAAAACCATCCTGAATCTTGCCATTTCCGTGGGAGAAGTCCTTTTAAAAAGCGGCGGCGAGATTTACCGAGTTCAGGAGACGGTAAGCAGAATCTTGGAATCTTATGGAATCAAAGATTACCATGTATTTGTGATCACCAATGGAATCTTTGCCACCGTCTATGAACAGCGGGAAGACGCAGGAAGTATGGTGCGTTATGTGACCATCGGGGAAGTAAATTTGGAACGGGTGGCAAAGATCAATCAGTTGTCCAGAGAGATCTGGGAGAAAAAGTGTACGGTCCAGGAGGCATATGAGAGATTAGAACAGTGCAGGGAAGCGTCCAATGGAGCAGGGAAACGAGGGCAGATCCTTGCCTGCGGCGTGGGAAGCGCCGGATTCTGTTATCTGTTGGGAGGACGTCCCTATGACGCTATGATGTCCTTTTTTCTGGGGGTACTGTTGGAAATGTTTTTGCTCATAGCGTCAAAGCACCACATGTCCAGGATTATTATGAATATTCTGGGAAGCGCTCTGATCACTACAGGAAGCCTGATGCTGTATGCAGTAGGCGCAGGAATCTTATCTGATAAGATCATTATCGGCGGGATTATTCCTTTGGTGCCGGGAGTGGCGCTGACTACGGGAATCCGGGACCTGTTTGGCGGAGATTATCTCTCAGGCAGTATCCGCCTGATTGACGCTTTGCTTACTGGAATGTGTATTGCTATCGGAGTAGGCGCGGCTATCAAGATATTTCAGTTATTGGGAGGAGGTGGGCTGCCCATATGATAGATCAGATTGTGGTATCTATGGCTGCAACCATTGCCTTTGCAGTGCTGTTCCACGTACCTAGATCGGAGTATCTTCTCTGTGGGGTCAATGGAGCCATTGGATGGATGGTGTATCTCTTTTGCACCGCCCATGGTACGGGAGGGGCTTCGGCTTCCATGTGGGCTACTTTGGTTCTTACATTGATTGCAAGGATTCTGTCGGCAGTCCGAAAAATGCCAAGTACTGTATTTTTGATTACAGGAATTTTCACTTTGGTGCCGGGAGCAGGAATCTATTACACGTCTTATTATCTGATTATGAATGATCTGGATCAATGTGTGGCAAAAGGGACGGAGACCTTTAAGATAGCGGGGGCTATTGTGCTGGGAATGATATTTGGACTGATTTTGCCTCAGAGCTGGTTTAACCAGTTGGGAAAGATCCGAAAGTGCCGACTGAATCTTAAAAAATAAAAAGGCAGATTAGACTGTTAAAAATAGTCTAATCTGTCATAGGGGTGAAATTATTGCTCACATTTCCAGAAATATGCACTGTAGGGAGGCAGCTCGCTTCCACCGCCGAAGTCATGGGATGTGCCGGTGATCAGATCTTCGGCCGTGCCGCATCCAGCGTCAAAATGAGCGGTATAAGGTTCGCTGTCAGCATTGATTGCAACCAGTACCCGTTCATTCTGGCTTTTCCGCTCAAAGATACACTGCTTGTTTGTCAGCACCACAGAGCGGAAGTCGCCATAGTTCAAAGCCTCAGAAGATTTTTTGGCGGCAGTAAGTTTGGCGATCCAGTCGGTCAGTTCATTCCACTCTGGTTTTGTAAAGCTGGGACGAAGACTGGGGTCTCCATTTTTTTTGTCTCCTTCTGCGCCCCATTCACTGCCGTAGTAGACACAGGGAATGCCTGGCATACCGAAAGACAATGCATAGATCAGCGGTAAATGGGAAGGATTTCCAAGGATGGTTGCGATTCGGGAGACGTCATGGTTGTCCACAAAGCTGAGCAGATGTTTTCCTCTGTAAAGGGTCCAGTTTTCCGGTCCAAACTGACGCAGCAGAGAATGGTTGATCTCAAACATATTCATGGAGTTAAAACTGGAATGAAGACCTTTGTAGCATTCATAGTTGGTGGAGGAGTGCAGCATAGTCTCATTGACAAGCTGGTTGTAATCCCCGTGCAGCATTTCTCCTACCAGGAAGAAATCTTCTTTTAAGCTGTCGCAATGGCTGCGCAGCCGTCGTACAAAATCATGATCCAGACAGTAAGCCACATCCAGGCGCAGTCCGTCAATATCCCATTCTTTCACCCAAAGGTTGATACTTTCCAATAGATATTGAATGACTTCTTCATTTCGAAGATTTAATTTTACCAGGTCGTAATTGCCTTCCCATCCTTCGTACCACAACCCATCGTTGTAGTTGGAATTTCCATTAAGGTCAATGTGAAACCAGTCTTTGTAACGGGAGTTTTCCCGGTTCTGCACCACATCCTGAAAAGCAAAAAATCCTCTGCCGGCATGGTTAAAGACTCCGTCTAATACCACACGGATGCCTGATTCATGGAGGGCGTCGCAGACCTCCTTGAAGTCCTCATTGGTTCCCAGACGTACGTCTACTTTTCGATAATCTCTGGCATTGTATCCATGGGTGTCTGATTCAAACAGGGGAGAAAAGTAGACTGCGTTTACCCCAAGTTTTTCCAGATGGGGAATCCATTCCTTCACCTTTAAGATCCGATTGGCAGGCACACCGTCGTTTTCGAAGGGGGCGCCGCAGAATCCCAGGGGATAAATCTGATAAAATACACTTTCATAAGCCCACATAATAGAGAAGCTCCTTTCTATAAGATAAAATATGGAGTTGTTGAATAGATAGCTTTATTATAAAGAGAAATATTCCTCCTTACAATGGAAAAACCTACAAAATTTTGGAACAGAAAGCAGAAAAGTCTGGTGAATAATTGTGTTTCGCATAAATATCCATTATAATTGTACATGAAATTTTGATAATTTAATAGTTTCGCAATTACCGATTCAAGTATATGTCAGGAAGGAGCCAAAGATGGAGATACAAGAGATACGTGAATGTATGCCGCAGTTTCAGGAATCTCTTTTTCTGGGAATTCAGAGAGAAGTAAGGGGAATTCCAGTGCTGGCGGCGGGGATTTTCCGGAAAGAGGAAGAGTTGTTTTTGTATTTATTTGCGGAAGAAAAGGACAGAAGCGAAGAACAGAAGCGGTATGCCAGACTGGAGAGAAAACGCCGGCGGGGAACTCTCACCAAGCGGGAAGAAATGCTGGCGGAAGTGGAAAAACGGGACGCAAACCTGCTGGATCTCGTAGAGGGAATCCGGGTCAATGGAAAAGAATACCGTTACTGTTCCGGCACAGGGGGCGGATTGGAAGAATACAATCTGGAAGGGAGAATGATGCTGTATTATTTGATTTCCAATCAGGTGGAGTTTGGATTTTTGGAGCAGCAGGATCTTAACTTGATACAATATGCAGAGATGAAGTTAAAAGGGGATTATAAAGGCATCCCCTTTTCCAGATCGGATCTGGAGACATTAGAATTGATCACCCAGCCGCCTCATTACCATATTCCGGTAAAACGGAAGATGAAAATGTCCTTAGGACAGCAGAAAGGCAGAAAGCAGAAATTTTTCTGTGAGGAATTAGGACGGGAGATTTTTTACTATATCAATGAGATCACTCTGACAGATACCTGGTCTGAATGCAGGGAGAAGTATGAGGCTGCGGCAAAAGAAAGGCCGGAAGTATCGGAAGAGGATATGAAACCGCTCTTTGAGCATGTGCAAAAAATCTGCCCGCCGGGAATGGGGAACCTTGTAGTGGAATACGAGTGCCAGGAGGCAACGCTGGAATTCTATACCAAAGAGCAGCTTCAGGATAAGGTTGAAATCACTCATGGGGCAGCCGCATTTTTTCTGGTGGGCAGCCGGACCAAGAAGATTGGAATGCATGGACAGAGATTAAAAGCCTGCCTGATCCAATATCCAGTGGATCCAACGGTCCAGGAAGTGGAGTTAGAACTGCTGCGGGCCATGGTCCAGGAAGAATAAGGGGGCAGGGTCAGGAAGGAACGTTGGCCTTGCTCATGTCTTTGGATTTCTGTACACAGGCCCGCTGGGCGGCGATGACTGCATGGCGCATTCCCTGTTCTTCTAAAACAGCCACAGCTTCAATGGTGGTGCCTCCTGGAGAGCAGACAGCATCTTTTAATGCGCCGGGGTGCATCCCTGTTTCCAAGACCATTTTGGCAGAGCCAAGGACGGACTGGGCGGCGAATTTGTAAGCCTGGTTTCGGGGCATACCGTCTGCAACTGCGGCGTCAGCCATAGCTTCAATAAACAGATAGACATAGGCAGGAGAGGAGCCGGATACGCCCACTACGGTATCAATCATGGTTTCCGCCATCACTTCGCAGGCGCCGAAACTTTCAAAAATAGAAATGACCTGGGCCAGTTCTGCTTCTGATACGTGCTGATTAGGGCAGAGGGCGCTCATGGCTGCCCCTACCAATGCAGGCGTGTTAGGCATGGCCCGGACTAAATGGAGTTCTCTGCCGAATCTGGCCTCTATAGCGGAGATAGATTGTCCCGCTGCAATGGACACTAACAAGGTATCTTCCCGGATACAGTCTTTGATCTCTGCAATGACTTCTGGGAAGAATTGAGGCTTTACAGAGAGAAAGAGGATCTCAGCCTTTTGAGCTGTCTCTTGATTATTCTCAGCTGTCTGAATGTCAAACCGATCTTTTAGAGACTGAAGAGCCTGACTGGATATATCGCTGGCAAGGATCTGTTCTTTGGGGGCCAGGCCGGAATGGAGAATGCCTCCGATAATGGCTCCCGCCATATTTCCGCCGCCGATAAAGCCGATGATTTTGTTCATAGTCGAAACCTCCTGTTGTATGTTTGTAGATAGATTACAGTTGTTTGTGAGACTGCAGAGAAGGGGATGGAATTGGCCATGAAAATGCCTCCCAGTGAGTGGGTTCCTTCTCAGTGCATATTATATCATGTTGTTTTTTGTTTGTCAGTGTTATAAGGAGGAAAGAAATGATTTCTTTTGAGAGTGATTATACTACGGGAGCTCATCCCAAAATTCTTCAGAGACTGATGGAGACGAACTTAGAGGCTGCGTCTGGGTATGGGACAGATGTTTATTGTGAAAAAGCCCGCAATAAGATCAGGAAAGCCTGTGGATGTCCCAATGCAGATATCTATTTTCTGGCGGGCGGTACCCAGACCAATGCAGTTGTGATCTCGTCTATGCTTCAAAACTATGAGGGCGTGATTGCAGCCGAGACGGGCCATATTCATGTGCATGAAGCCGGAGCCATTGAGCATACCGGTCATAAAGTGCTTGCACTGCCAGAATATCAGGGAAAAATAAAGGCGGATGAGCTGAAAAGATATCTGCAGGGTTTTTATGAAGATGAGAGTCAGGAACACATGGTTTATCCAGGTATGGTGTATCTTTCATATCCTACAGAGTACGGAACTTTATATAAGAAAGAGGAATTAGAAGAAATAGCAGGTATCTGCAGAGAATATAAGATTCCTCTATTTTTAGACGGGGCTCGTCTGGGTTATGGACTGATGAGCAGGGAGCGGGATATGGAACTATCCGATATTGCCAGAATCTGTGATGTGTTTTACATTGGAGGCACCAAAGTAGGGGCCCTCTGCGGAGAGGCAGTAGTATTTCCACAAAATAATGCGCCAGCTCACTTTTTCACTATGATCAAGCAGAATGGCGCCCTCTTGGCAAAAGGTCGTCTGCTTGGGATACAGTTTGACACCTTATTTACAGACGGATTGTATTTGGAGATCAGCGAATATGCCATTGAGATGGCAGAACAATTGAAGAAGGTCTTAAAAGAAAAAGAATGTTCTTTTTATCTGGAATCTCCTACGAATCAGCAGTTTATTATACTGGAAAACAGCAGGATGGAAAAATTAAAACAGCATATAATTTTTAGTTTCTGGGAAAAAGCAGATGATACTCATACGGTGGTAAGGCTTGTGACCAGCTGGTCCACCAGGTTAGAAGAAATTGAGAGGTTAAGAGAGCTGCTGTGAGAAAAGAGAATACCCCTCCGTCGTCTGTTTGGGATGACGGAGGGGTATCCTTATAGATAGAATTCTTATTAGAAATCTGTCAGGTCGGCAGCTCTTCTCTCTAAGAAAGCAGTCATGCCTTCTGTCTTGTCATGAGTAGAGCAGGTAATGCCGAACAGGTTTGCTTCCATCTCAACAGCGTTCTTGATATCCATATCATATCCATTGTTGATGGCAGCTTTTGCGATAGAAACAGCGTAGCTTCCTTTGGAGATGATCTTAGAAGCCATTTTCTTAGCGGTATCCATCAATTCTTCTTTTGCAACGACTTTGTTAACAAGGCCGATTCTGTATGCTTCTGCCGCGTCAATGTTATCGCAGGTGAAGATCAGCTCTTTTGCACGTCCCATTCCAACCAGACGAGCAAGTCTCTGTGTTCCGCCGAATCCTGGAATAATGCCGAGGCCTGTCTCAGGCTGAGCGAAAGTAGCGTTCTCAGCAGCAATACGGATATCGCATGCCATAGCGATCTCGCATCCGCCGCCCAGAGCAAATCCGTTAATAGCAGCGATAGTAACCTGACGCATGTTCATCAATTTGAAAAATGGCTCAGCAGCTCTCATACCGAAAGCACGAGCTTCAGCAGCAGTAAAGTTTACCATTTCCGCAATATCAGCGCCGGCTACGAAAGATTTGAATGGGTTGTCTTTTTTATCCGGGCCGCCGGTTAAGATAACAACTTTTACATCGTCTCTTGCTTCAATCTCAGTCAATGCCACGTTCAGTTCATCCAATGTCTCACTGTTCAGAGCATTTAATGCACCCGGTCTGCTGATAGTCAAAACAGCAATCTGATCTGCTACGTCTAATTTTAAATTGTTCATGTGTAGAACCCTCCTAAAAATATGTAATATTAGTGTTTATGATACTCTAAATATATAACTTTGACAAAATTTTGTCAATAAGGAATCAACGTTTCTTCAATATCCGCTTCTTTGGCGGAATGCAGTGGGGGTGCAGCGATACTTTCGCTTAAACATCCGGTTAAAATACGAAAGATTTTCAAATCCAGTCTCAACGGCAATGGTTACAATGGAATCGGAAGAGGACAAGAGAAGCCTTGCCGCCATTGTCAGCCGGTAATCGTTTAGATAATCGGTGAAAGAGACGTTCATGGCAGATTTAAAAAACTTCATAAAATGAGACTGACTGAAACCGCAGATTCTGGCCGCGTCTGCAATGGAGATTTTATCATGATAGTTTGTCTCCACATATTTTAAAATGTTTTTTAAACGGTCCAGAGATTTATTTTTCTGGCGGGGCAGAGGAGCCTGCACAGAGGATGCCAAAGCATAAAAAAGAGAAAAGAGCTGCCCCTTGATGGCAAGCTGATAACCTTTGGGAAAAGTCTTGCAGATCTCATCTATGGTATCCAGACAGAGGGCCAGCTTAGGATACAGTGGGGCATTTCTGGAAAAACAGCCGGGAAGCAGAAGCTGTCCCTGAAGCAGAGGCTGAAAGAATTCTTCCGTACAGGCGTCTCCCTGGGACGCCATTAACATGGTGAGCTGAAAAATAATATTTTCATATTCCATGGAATGATCTTCGCACTGCTCAATAGAATGCAGGTGTCCCGGAGGAACAATAAGAATATCTCCCTGCTGTACGAAAAAAGGCTCTAAGTCCAGAGTGACTTTGCCGTCTCCCTTTTTGATATAGATGATTTCCATATCATTGTGCCAGTGAAGGGGGACTACTGCAAAATCCAAAGGAATGCTGCAGAGATAGATATTAAAAGGAAAATCTTCCGGTCCATGGGATTTTAATTCCTGGGTGTTCTCGTATTCTAAAATGTTCATAAGCTGGTCCCCATTTCGCATTTTGATAGTATTGTACTATATTTTCCCATCATACTGCAAGAAAAATATGGAAGAGAGATATATACTGTGTTTGTATTTAGAAAAATAAAAAACCAATAGGAAAAGAACATGCAAAGGATTTACATAAGAAACTGGAATAAGCAGCCAGAACTTTGGGAAAGATGAAGATAAGCGTTTAGTGAGACAGGAGAGGCGTGATTCGTCTTACTTCATATAAAGATAGAAAGCCAGACTGTCTCAGAGATCAGGAGGAAGAGAAGATGAGTGTAAATGTAAGAGAGTTATTGGAAAAAAAATGCTGTAACAATATTGCTGCCTGCACCAACGAACAGATTTATTATGGCCTGCTGGGAATCGTAAAAGACCTTGCTAAGGAAAAAGAGAGCAATGAGGGGAAGAAAAAGATCTATTACATTTCAGCAGAATTTTTGATTGGAAAATTGCTGTCCAATAATCTGATCAATCTGGGAATCTATGACGAAGTGGCCGAAATGCTGGCCCAGTATGGAAAAGATATCAATCTGATCGAGCAGGTGGAACCGGAACCCTCTCTGGGAAATGGCGGACTGGGACGTCTGGCCGCATGTTTTTTAGATTCCATGGCTACTCTTGGAATGAACGGAGACGGAATCGGCCTGAATTACCACTTCGGATTATTTTTACAGACTTTTGAAAATCGTCTTCAGAAAGAAAACAAGAATCCCTGGATTGAGACAGACAGCTGGCTTACCAAAACAGATGTTACGTATCCCATTCAGTTCGGCGGATTTACCGTACAGTCCAGAATGTATGATCTGGATGTGACAGGATTTGAGAACAGAACTAACAAACTGCATTTGTTTGATATTGAGACTGTAGACGAGAGCCTGGTAGGAGAGGGAATCAATTTCAACAAAGAAGATATTATGAAAAACCTGACCTTATTCTTATATCCTGATGATTCTGATGATGCAGGAAGATTGCTGCGGGTCTATCAGCAGTACTTTATGGTGAGCAACGCGGCAAGACTGATTCTGGCAGAGTGTGAAGCAAAAGGGTGCAAGTTATATGACCTGCCGGATTATGCGGCGATTCAGATCAACGATACCCATCCCAGCATGGTGATTCCAGAACTGATCCGCTTGTTGATGGAAAAGGGAATCCGCATGAACGACGCCATTGAGATTGTGTCAAAGACATGCGCATACACTAACCATACGATTCTGGCAGAGGCATTGGAAAAATGGCCCATGGATTATCTGAATAAGGCGGTGCCTCAGTTAATGCCCATTATCCGCGAGCTGGATACCATTGTAAAAGATAAATTTGAGGATAAGTCCGTAGCGATTATTGACCAGGAGAACCGTGTACATATGGCACATATGGACATTCACTACGGTTACAGTGTCAATGGCGTGGCATATTTGCACACAGAGATTCTAAAGAAAAATGAACTGAATAATTTTTATAAAATCTATCCGGAGAAATTCAACAATAAGACGAATGGAATTACATTCCGCCGATGGCTGATGCACTGCAATAAAGGATTGAGCCATTATCTGGATGAGAAGATCGGAACCGGATGGCACAAAGATGCGGATGAATTGGAAAAGCTCTTAGCGTCTGTGAACGATGAAGCTGTACTGAATAAATTATTGGAAATCAAAAAAGAAAATAAGAAACATCTGGCTGCTTATCTGAAAGAGACCCAGGGAATAGAGATTGATGAGAATTCTATTTTTGATATTCAGATTAAACGTCTCCATGAGTACAAACGCCAGCAGATGAACGCCCTGTATGTGATTCACAAATATCTGGAGATTAAAAAGGGCAGAAAACCTTCCACACCTGTCACGGTGATTTTTGGCGCGAAAGCGGCTCCAGCTTATGTGATTGCCAAAGATATTATCCACCTGATCCTGTGCCTTCAGGAACTGATCAACAAGGATCCAGAGGTAAGCCCTTATTTGAAAGTAGTAATGGTGGAAAATTATAATGTGACCAATGCAGAGAAATTGATTCCGGCCTGTGATATTTCCGAGCAGATTTCTCTGGCTTCCAAGGAAGCTTCTGGCACTGGAAATATGAAGTTTATGCTGAATGGGGCGGTGACATTGGGAACTATGGATGGCGCCAATGTGGAAATTGCAGATCTGGTGGGAAAAGAAAATATTTATATTTTCGGTGAAAGCTCCGATACGGTGATTGAACACTATGAAAAAGCAGATTATGTCTCACGGAAATTCTATGAAGAGGACGAAGAGATCAAAGAGGCAGTGGACTTTATCGTCAGTGAGGAGCTGCTGAAAGTGGGACATAGAGAGCATTTGGAGCGCCTTTACCATGAACTGCTGAACAAAGACTGGTTTATGACTTTGCTGGATTATAAAGATTATGCAGAGAAAAAAGAGCAGATTTACAAGGATTATGAAAACAGAACTGCATGGGCGAAAAAAATGCTGGTAAATACAGCCAAGGCAGGATTCTTCTCCTCTGACCGGACCATCGGAGAGTATGACAAAGATATCTGGCATTTAAAATAGGCAGAATTAGAGAAGAAAGATTTAAAAAGGGAGACAATTCCAGGCAGAAATTGTCTCCCTTTTATTTTTTAAATACTGAATGTAGGTTTGTCAAACATGTGTTACACTGACCGCAGATAATTCTTTAACACTTCATTAGGTGTTTTCCACCCAAGCGGCCGCATGGGAAAGTTATTGTAATCCCTGCGGTTATACACTTTAAGCTGTTTTGCAAAGTCGTCAAAGGAATAAAAGGCGTGGGTGGCATAAAACCGTTCATTATCTTTTCGGTGGCTGCGTTCCACTTTACCGTTATGTCTGGGTGTATATGGCCGGATCAGCTTGTGCCGGATACCATGGTGTTCCAGATGTGCCTCGAAGAGCGTTGGCTTGTCTTTGTGGCTTGTAAAGCGGTTGGTGAATTCTGTCCCGTTGTCCGTCTGGACGCATTCTATGGGAAAGGGGAACGCTTTCACCAGATGGTCCACAAACATGGCAGACGAATAGGTGCTGTGCTCCTCAAAAGCCTCAACAAAACGCCATCTGGAATACTCATCCATGGCGGTATACTGGAAAAACTTTTGACCTTTTGCTCCGTTGGCCAGACAAGCGGATGGAACAAATTTTACATCGATCTGAATACGCTGTCCTGGATAATTCATCTGCTCATAGGGTTTGGCAGCATATTTAGGATTAGGTGGTTTTACTGCCATTAAGCCCTGCTTGCGTAAAAATCGATACAAGCCTGGAATGGAACGGGTGTAACCGCGCTGCATGAGTTTTACCCAGAAAATAACTAATCCGGCATCAGGGTTACGTCTGCGCATGTTGTGAATGAGCCTGATTTCTTCCGGCGTATGCTGGTTTGGATGATGAAGCGGGCGTCTGGAACGTTCGCGTAAAGATTCCATAGAGCCATCATAACGACGCTTCCAACGGTAGATATACTGTCTGTTCGTCTTGTACTTAACAGCGGCTTTGGTAACCCCGTATTTGTCAGCATATTTAATAAGTGATAGACGATAGCGCATATCTTGTGTTATAGTAGTCATAGCAGAGAACTCCTTTCGGTTTGTTTTGGTTGTGGTGACTTAAATTATAACACAAAGGCAGTGTCTCTGCTTTTTAAATATTGAGTTGTAACACATGTATTGTAATCCTACA
>JAAWBG010000049.1 GCA_022792535.1 Lachnospiraceae bacterium | reverse complement strand
TGGGGAGATTTTCTTTTTTGAAATCTTTTAAATAAAACGAAATTCTAAATTTGGAGATCTTTCATTTTTCTTATTAAGATTCGAGTGTCAAAAGGGTGCGGCGCACCCGCTCTATCCCATATATTGATGTGTAAACTTGTTTGCAATAACAATATATGGGATGAGCGTAGAACCAAAGGTGCTTTTGACACCCGAATCCTTATAGGAAAGACACTTTCACGATTTAGCGTGACACGGTCTTTCCCATAAGACAAAAAAAGGGTATGTCAGATGACTCCAACATACCCTAAAATCCTAAAAACGTTGATTTTCAGTATTTCTGATTAACCAAAGTATCTCTTTAACAGACCTTCGAAAGCTTTTCCGTGTCTTGCCTCATCTCTAGCCATTTCATGAACAGTGTCATGGATTGCATCAAGGTTGGCAGCTTTTGCACGTTTTGCAAGATCAGTTTTTCCAGCGGTAGCGCCATTTTCAGCTTCTACTCTCATTTCCAGGTTCTTTTTGGTGCTGTCAGTTACTACTTCCCCTAATAATTCAGCGAATTTAGCAGCGTGTTCTGCTTCTTCATAAGCGGCTTTTTCCCAGTATAAGCCGATCTCTGGATAGCCTTCTCTGTGAGCAACTCTTGCCATAGCAAGGTACATACCAACCTCAGAACATTCTCCGTTGAAGTTTGCTCTTAAATCTTCAATGATATCCTCTGGAACACCCTGAGCTACGCCTACCACATGCTCGGCAGCCCATGTCATATCGCCGGACTGTTCAGTAAATTTGGAAGCAGGAGCGTTACACTGTGGACATTTTTCTGGTGCAGCATCTCCTTCATAAACATAACCGCATACATTACATACAAATTTTTTCATATTGATTTCTCCCTTTCTGAATAAGTAAATTTTTGTCAATGATTCAGACCTAAGCCAGCCTGATCATAAAGTAAGTAAAATAAAAATAGTAATTATTACTGAAATTAAGATAGCATATCTTTTTTCCTATGTCAAGAAATATTTTATTATTTTTTTGTATCCAGACAATCCTGGCATACGCCGAAAAAATAGGTGATGTGTCCTTCGATTCTTCCCTCAAATCCGTTTTCAGCGATAATATTGATATGGTCAATGCTGTCCATTTTTAGATCGCTGACACTGCCGCATTCTGTGCAAAATACATGGTAATGAGGGGCAGTTATGCCATCAAAACGGTCAGGTCCGGTACCGGTAGAAAGTTTTTTGATTTCACCCATCTCCGCTAACAGAGACAGATTCCGGTAAACAGTACCAAGGCTGATGTTGGGAAAATCCTTCTTTACATTCATGTAGATTGTCTCGGCAGTGGGATGATCATGACGGTGAGCGAGAAATTTTCGAATGCATTCACGCTGGCGGCTGTATTTTATCAATGATCTGTCCTCCTGCTAGATAATGATAATCATTATTGATTTTAGTTAAAATATAAACCTTTCCCAGACAAATGTCAAGTGCCAAATGATGGGAAAGGAAAGAGTTAAAATTAGACCCCGGCGGACATGCCGCCAGGGTGCTGTGGGGATTGTCAATGTTCAGAATCAGACTTGCTGGAAAAAATATTGAAGCTGCCCTTTCTGACAGGCAGAGTGATATATTTTTTGATGGCAAATAGGATTCCAATACTTAAAATAGAAATTAGATTTTCTACAGCGGTGGTGGGTTCTAAAATCATGTGGCGGGCCACCAAAAAAATCAGAACTTCCAATACGGTGTCTTCGCTGGGCTGACAGAGCATTTTTAGGAACTCAATGCCGATTAGGATATTGAAGACATGTCCCACAAAAGTCAGGAAGGCGCCATTGGAATATTTATCATTCCAGTAAATAAAAAAAGAATTCCCCAGGGAAAAGCAGGCAGCCAGGATAGCGATTAACACTACAAGAGCCATGAGAAGTTCCAGGAAATTACAGGATTCGTAGAGAGTATGTCTGGTTTTTTGTAAAAATTTTTTCACAGAAAATCTCCTTATGATATGATTGACGTTATCTTGTGATCCGTCTTTTATCGGTAATTTAAAATCCGAGCGCTTTGCTTTGAATCATGGCCATGGGCGTTACTTCTACAGTTAGTTCGGTCCAGGCGCCCTCACGGCACATGAAAGGTTCTACTTAGTGCTGCTTTGTTCCCAACCTGACACGGTTCATAGATTTCCATTGCGCGAGACCCAAACGTCATCACCACTTATAAAAGGCTGCCCCACAGACAAAAATCCGGGGCAAAGCATCACTCCAACTATAGCGGATTGTTGGTACAGGGCACCGCTACCGCCCCAGCTGCTCGGAGACTTAAGTATATCCTTTTTTGGAAAAAAAGTCAACTGTTCCCAGTAAGGTTTTTCTCCTGGCGTTTTCTTTCCCGCAGGCTTTTGAAGAAATTGCTGAGCATGGAGGAGCACTCTTCTTCCAATATGCCGATTTCTAAAGATACCTGATGATTGAAGGCAGGAATCTGCAGAAGATTTAGCACAGAACCGGCGCATCCGGCTTTGGGGTTCATGCTGCCGATCACTACCCGGTCCATACGGGACTGGACGATAGCCCCGGCGCACATCTGACAAGGTTCTAGGGTGACATACATGGTACAGCCCTCCAGACGCCAGTCTCCTAGTTTTTTGCTGGCCTTTCGAATGGCGGAAAGTTCTGCATGGGCAAGGGTGTTTTTGTCAATATTTCTTCGATTGTACCCGCGGGCAATGATTTTTTCCTGATATACAATCACGCAGCCAATGGGGACTTCCTGGATCTGTTCTGCTTTTTTTGCCTGCTGAATGGCTGCTTTCATATATTTTTCGTCTTGATTCATAGCTGCTCCTGTTGTTTATAGATTGTGATTTAAGACAGTTGCTTATCAAAGATCCGGCGCGTATAATGAGTGATAAAGGCGGAAGAATATCTTCTGTTTTGGTAAGCCTGCAACTGCTTACAGACAGAATAACATAAAATAAGGGGAGAAGATAGACATGAATATGGAATATGAGACAAAACGTCTGGAATTAAAAATACTCCCAGATACAGCGGCGGCTCAGGTGCTGAGGTTTTATCTGGACAATCAGGAGATTTTCGAAAAATACGAGACGGATCGGATTCCCAATTTTTATACAGAAAAATTTCAGAAAATGCTGTTGCAAAGCGAGTATAATCTGGCAGTCAAGCAGACTTTGATTCGATTTTGGGTCTACGAGAAGGGACGGACGGATCGAATTGCAGGTACAGTCTCGATCCACAACATCAAACGAGGATTTTATCAGTCCTGTGAATTAGGATATAAATTTGATCAGGAGTTTTGGGGAAAGGGGTATGCCAGAGAAAGTATTTCCAAATGTACGCAGATTATCTTTGAGGAGTTGAAACTCCATAGAATAGAGGCATATGTGCTGCCGGAGAATGCCGCGTCCAAAAAACTTTTGGGAAAGTTAGGATTTGAGCTGGAAGGAGTAAAAAAGCAGAACGTAAAACTTCACGGTCTTTGGAGGGACCATGAATTGTACGCTCTGCTGGAAAAAGATGTTCTGGAAAAGAAAGAGGTTATTGGTCCAGATAGCGGTACCAGTAACCGAATTCTCCGGTGTTGACAGGGAGAGACTTTTCGTTGCGGAATTCTGGGAAACCGAATAAGGAGGCCATCACTCGTTCAGGGTTTTGAAATACGCCTGGAATGCCGATAAACCATTTTTTACGATTATTTTTCTCAGTCATTCCAAGGATCAAGTAGCGATAATTGAAAAAGCCATGGAGCAGAAAACTGTTATTGCCCAGATACCAGTATTCTCTGGGTAAAAGACGAAGATCTTTTAATTCCAGACGTACGCAGACTGTTGTCTCATCACCGGCGAAGGGCGTCATAACGGGATAGTTTTCCAGAATAAAGTTCCATTTCAATTCCCAGTTCTCGGAAGGCTGCTTTTGAGGCTGCTTTTGGGCTGTAATCTGGCTGATTTTTGGGTTGGTGCAGTTCTGTTCCAGTAATTTTGGAACTGCTTCCGCTGCTTTTAAGGTGGGTTCAGAATTAGATTCCTGCAGAGCATTTTTGCGGGAGCTGGAAGCAGAATCTTCGGAATTAATTCTGGGGGAATCAGAGGGAGATTCCTGACGTGAGGTTTTATCAGAACCAGAAGAAGACTCCTGGAGAGAGGGTTCAGGAGAACTTGCAGGGGGTTTCTGGGAATTTTTGGAATCAGCGGCAGGCGTTTCCTGGGAATTTCTGGAATCAGCGCCAGACTTTTGCTGTGGAATTCTGTTATTCTCAGAAATTTGTCTGGAAGGAGGAGCCGATGATTTAGCAGCCGGATCTATAAACCGTTCCCGTACGAAATCCGTTTCATCCCACTGGCTGACAAACATGATTTCTTCCGAGAGAGGAATATAGATGCCTTTCACATCATCCAGGGAAGAAACACTGTCCGATAGAGTTTCCCCTTTTAAAATGGTTTTAAAATCTCCGTTTCCACGGGAAAGTCCCATGGTTCCAAGAAGAATACCTGGAAAATTCTGCTGATTTTGGGCATAGAAATACACCGGAATAGGGGAAAGATTGTGTCCGGTGTTTTTCATATGTATTTCCACGAGACATTGCTGTTCTCTTTTTTCGATTTTGGCAAATCCTACGTTGTGGCGTTTTGTCCCGTGTTCATATAGATGAAGATATGTGATCATTCGATGGAATTCAGACATTTTTTACACTCCAAAAAACTTTTTACATCTTATTCCCATCTCATGACAATTATGCATAAAAATTAATCTCAGCGATGACCAGTAACAGCAAGGGCCAGCTCAGAGCCAAAGGAAGACATATTGGCGGGAACCCATGTGTTATTCTGAATGACACAGTCCACAGAAATGTCGGTGGTCTTCTCAGAGGGGGTGACGTTTTGATAGGCATTGATCAAGTTCTGGGTATAAGTGTCCATCAGAAATGACTGTTGTTCTTCTGCAATGGAAAAATTCTGCTGCTGTGCGGTTTCCTTGGCGGAAAAAAAGGCGTCTGCATCTAAATCAGCTTCGTCAAAATATGTGGTGTGGATTACAACCGTTGCTTTTCCTTCGGATTCCGAGACGATTTCAGCAGAGGCTTTCATCTTAGAAAGTGCGGCTTTGCGGGCCTGACAGAGTTCATCTAAGGTTTCTTCTTCTATTTCCTGTCCGCTTTTTGCAAAATTGGAACGGATATTTTCTTTGAGGGAATTATCATAAGTCTGACGCGCGGCGTTGATGTCTTCTTCCGTCATTCCTAAAGATGTGATTCCAGCAGTGTCGTCTAAAATATAGAGATCATAGATAGCTTTGATAGAATCAGCAGCATTTTTTTTCGGTCCGTTGCAGCCTGGAAGAAAGACGGTGCAAAGGCAGAGACATAATAAAATGGAAAAAAATCTTTTCATGGAAAATCCTTTCTTTTATGGTATCAAGAGCGCTTTGTGAAAGACACACAAATGTTTTTTCTAATTATAAATGGAAATAAAATAAAAGGCAAGAAAAAGATAATGAGAGGATCATATATTTTGACATTTATGGGGGAAATATGGTAGACTATGAAAGACAGGCTGATAATTGGGAGCTTTGTACCTTTAACATTAATTCCGAGGTGAAACGGTTGGATAAATACGAATATAAACTTAAGCTGGAACAATTGAAAAATCTGGTGCAGGAGAAGGATTATAAGACTGCCGCAGAGATTGCAGATACAATCAACTGGAGAAAGGTAAAGAGCGCCGCAACCCTTTGCATGGTAGGAGAGATATATGACCGGGATAAACAGTATGAGAACAGCCGTGAGATCTTGCTGATGGCATATGACCGGGCTACTGTTGGGCGGAATATTATCTATCGGCTGACATTAGTTGCACTGAAAATGGGGAATTTAGAAGAGGCGAAGGAATATTATGAGGAATTTCTGGAAGTGGCACCTTATGATAACCTGAAATATGTACTTCGCTATCAGATTGCAAAGATAGAAGGAGCTTCTTTAGAAGACCAGATTAAGATATTAGAAGAATTTAAGGAGCGGGAATACATAGAGGAATGGGCGTTTGAGCTGGCCTATCTGTATCATCGTTCAGGAAACAGTGAACGATGTGTGGAAGTGTGCGATGAGTTAGTTCTCTGGTTTGGAGATGGAAAATATGTGGAGAAGGCCCTAGAGCTGAAAATGCTCTATCAGCCTTTAAACAAATACCAGGAGGAAAAGTATCGTCAATTTAAGACGCAGAAGAAGGGTGTAGTGGAAGTGCATCCTACAGATAATCTGGAATCTGGCGAGATTATCCGGGAGACGATACAGATACCGGATCTGGCCGCCAATCCGGGACGGTTTAACACCATGAATCTGCAGGAAGAATTGGCCAAAAATATGCAGCAGATTATGGAGGCAGATACCAGGGAAACAGTTTCTGATACGATGGATCATATAAAAAAGATGGTAGAGGAGATTCCCTATCTGCAGGTGCCTCAGGAGGAAGAGGAGATTGAGGAAGAAGACCGGTATGGGCATATCGAGACCGACGAGGAGATTGACGATTCTTTAGAGACGAGTTTTCGGGAAATGCTGGCAGAGGACTGGGATGGACAGATCCGCCTTTCCGTGCCAGGGGGAGGCTGGCGGGAGCCTCAGGTAAACGGCCAGATCAGAATAGAAGATGTTTTGGAGGAATGGGAGAAGACAAGGCGTGCTGCCGAGGCGGCAATGGCAGTTGCCCAGCAGAGGAAGTTAGAATCGGCGAAGGCACGGGCGCTGCAGGAAGCAGAAGAGCTGATGGAACGATTGAATGAGATTATTCCTAAGCTGGACGCAGGGGTGTCTCCCCAGGAATTGCTGGCGGAACGTTATCTTCAAGGAGAGGATCTGAGGGATAATTATCTTTCTGAAGGAAATACAGAGAAGGGGGAATATTTGGAAGAAGAAATATCGGAGGAGGAATATTTGGCGGCCAGCCGGGATTGGGAGGGCTATCCCAGGGAAGATTTCCAGGAAATGGTTCCGTCCCAGGAGAATTTGCCAGAAGATCCTATGGAAGAGGCGCCGGATATAGATGTTCATGAAGAACAAAGGATGATTTTGGAAAATAATCCAGAAGCAATAGAATATTTCCAGGAACAGCAGCAGGATTGGCAGAACGATCCAGAGGGGGCTGCGCTGGAAGAGACCATAGACAATGAGAATTCCAAAGACACAGATGATCTCGGAGAGAATACAGCAGAAGAATTAGGAGCAGAATATTCCGAAGAAGCGGAAACAGAGTACTCTGAAGAAGCAGAGACAGGGTATTACGAAGAAAAAGTGAAAACAGAGTACTCTGAAGAAGAAGCGGAGACAGAGTATTACGAAGAAGTGGAAACAGAATACTCTGAAAAAGCAGAAACAGAGTATTACGAAGAAGTGGAAACAGAGTACTACGAAGAAGCAGAGTATGCGGAAGAAGAATTAGAGACAGGGTACTACGAAGAAGCGGAAACAGAATATTCCAAAGAAGAATTAGAAGCAGAGTATTCCGGGGAGCAGGACTGGGGAAATGACCCAGGAACAGAGATGGAGGAAGAAGATGTGTCAGAGGAAAATTTTGGAATAGAGGGACAGGAAATAGAGACGCCTTTGGAGGAACTGCTAGAACAGGAGGCAATGCAGGAAGAAGAGGAAGAACGAAAAGATGCTGAGCGCTATTTAGAATCTGTGTTTCGGGCGGCAAGGGCTTCCAGGGAAGAAAAAAACAATATTTCCAACCAAAAGGAGTCTTCGGCTGCTGAGAGAACTGGAATGGGAGGGGAAGCAGAACCAGAGCAGGAGATAATACCGGAGATTACAATGGACCCGGAGGAAGAGCCGATTACAAAATTAAATGAAGAACAGAAGGAAATATTCTCTTATTTTGTACCGGTGACAGGAATGGAACAGCAGCTTTGCCAAGTCTTAGAGGGAGCGCTGCACAGAAAAGGCGAGAGTAACCGATCCGTCAGTGGAAATATTTTGATTACAGGAGGAAGAGGCAGCGGTAAGACCGTACTAGCTACCGATTTGATCAAGGCAATCAAAAGAAGCGGGAGACATCCTTCTGGAAAAGTTGGAAAGATCACAGGAGAATCTTTGAATCAAAAAGATTTAAGCCAATTGTTGAAGGCAGTGGCAGGGGGATATCTGATTATTGAACATGCAGGAGAGATATCTCAGGAAACTGCCACAAGATTATCTCTGCTGATGGAACAGGATACAGATGGACTTCTGTTTATTATGGAAGATACCAGAAAAGGAATTGATAAAGTTTTAAGCCGGGATCCAAATTTTGCCAAAAAATTTACGGAACGGATCAAAATACCAGTATTTACCAGCGACGAACTGGTGGAGTTTGCCAAAGCATACGCGGAGGAACAGGAATGCGAGATTGACGATATGGGAATCCTGGCCCTTTATAATTGCATCAGCAATATACAGAAACTGGATGAGGCTACCACGTTGACGGAAGTAAAAGAGATTGTAGATATGGCCATCAGCAGTGCGGAAAGAGGTGGATTAAAAAAATTATTTGGCGGGAAGAAATTCAGCCCGGAAGGGTATCTCTACTTAAGGGAGAAGGATTTTGAAGAGTAAAAATTAAGAAATCAGAAACAGGAGTGGAAGCTATGGAACGTTTTTCAGATTTAGATATGTACTATTTTGGACAGGCAACGCATTATGACATTTATAAAAAATTAGGCGCGCACCCAGTAACAGAAAAAGGAAAAAAGGGCGTGTATTTTGCAGTGTGGGCCCCTAATGCAGAAAAAGTGTCTGTGATTGGAACCTTTAATGATTGGAAGGAAGATGCAGACGAGATGACCAGGCTGGAGCCTATGGGAATCTACGAGCTTTTTGTACCGGGGGTGTCAGAGGGCGATCTGTATAAATTTTATATTGAAACTCCAGATGGGGAAAAATTATACAAGGCAGATCCCTTTGCAAATTATGCAGAGCTGCGTCCTGGCAATGCTTCTGCAGTAGCAGATATTACAAAATTTAAATGGACGGACAGCAAATGGATGGAAAAGCGTAAAGAGTGTAAAGACGTCCATACACAGCCCATGGCGATTTATGAAGTGCACCCTGGCTCCTGGATGCGTCATCCAGGCAGAGAAGATGAGGGATTTTATACTTATCGGGAATTGGCGGTAAAACTGACAGAGTACGTAAAGGAGATGGGTTATACTCACGTAGAATTGATGGGTATTTCGGAATATCCCTTTGATGGTTCCTGGGGTTATCAGGTAACAGGTTATTATGCGCCTACTTCCAGATATGGAACTCCGGCGGACTTTGCCTATCTGGTAGATTACATGCATAAGCATGGAATCGGCGTGATCTTAGACTGGGTTCCAGCTCATTTTCCAAGGGACGCTCATGGACTGGCTGAATTTGACGGAACCTGTCTCTATGAATATGCAGATCCTAAAAAGGGAGAACATCCAGATTGGGGAACGAAAATTTTTGATTATGGAAAAAATGAAGTGAAAAACTTCTTAATCGGCAGCGCATTGATGTGGATTGAACATTATCATGTAGACGGACTTCGGGTGGATGCAGTGGCTTCTATGCTGTATCTGGATTACGGGAAACAGGATGGCCAGTGGGTTGCCAACAAATATGGCGGCAATAAGAATCTAGAAGCGATTGAATTTTTTAAACATATCAATACATTGATCCTGGGCAGGAATCCGGGAACAGTCATGATCGCAGAGGAGTCCACAGCATGGCCGAAAGTGACAGGCAAAGTGGAAGATGACGGGCTGAATTTCAGTTATAAATGGAATATGGGCTGGATGCATGACTTTTTGGATTACATGAAACTGGATCCCTATTTTAGGAAAGACAATCACAACAAGATGACTTTTGCCATGAGTTATAATGGCAGTGAAGAATATATCTTAGTCTTATCTCATGATGAGGTAGTGCATTTGAAATGTTCCATGCTCAATAAAATGCCGGGAGAAGGACAGGAAAAATTTGAAAATCTGAAAGCTGGTTATGGATTTATGATGGGACATCCTGGAAAGAAACTGTTGTTTATGGGACAGGAGTTTGGGCAGCTTCGGGAGTGGAGTGAAGAAAGAGAATTAGATTGGTTTTTATTGGAGGAGCCAGAACATCTTCAGCTTCAGACTTACATGAAGGACCTGCTTCACATCTATAAAAAGTATCCGGCTATGTATGAGGCTGACAGCCGATGGGATAATTTTGAATGGATCAACCCGGACGACGGCTACAGAAGTGTGTTCAGCTTTGTAAGAAAGAGCAGAAATGGCAAAAACAACCTGCTGTTTATCTGTAACTTTACCCCTATGGAATGGGAAGATTACCGGGTAGGGGTGCCTCTCAAAAAACAATATAAGCTGATCTTTAACAGCGATGAGGAAAAATATGGCGGAAAAGGTGAGAAACGCCTTCTCACATACAAAGCAGAGAAAAAAGAATGCGATAATCGTCCATTCTCCTTTGCATATCCGCTGCCAGCTTATGGAGTAGCAGTTTTTGTATATTAAAATAGAATCGTAAGACCCCGGAGAAGAAAAATCCGGGGTCTTTTCAAATATCTTTGTATGCCTGGTCGAAAGCCGCTCTCAAATGTTCCAGGTAAAGTTCCTGGATGCTGTCGTATTCTCCTAATCCTTTGAAATGACATATCACTTCATATCCAGCTTTTTCAAACAGGGATTTCCAGGAACGCTGGGATGTCCCCGCCATATCTTGATGGGCATGTTTTCCAGCAACTAACATGAAAGGAGCCAGGTGGACTTTTTGAATGCCTTTGTTCTGCATTTTCTGCAGCAAAACAGAGAGATCAGGGTAGGCTTCCATAGTTCCCAAAAAGAAATTTGCATAGCCCATCTCCTTTAACATATCGTTCAGCGCTGCATAAATAAAATTGTCATAATGTGTGGTTCCATGCCCCATCAAAACAAGAGCTTCCTTTTGGGAAAGATGGGAAAAGTCCGAAAGGATTGTCTGTAGAGCCTTTTTTTGGTCTCTGGGACTGCAGAGAAGAGGGGACCCGAAAAAGACATTCATAGTATCAGGCACATGTTTTTGAATGGTATTTATCATGGTATCATTTTCCACTCCATGAATAAAATGAGTGGGCTGTACGATCAGAGTTTTAATACCATCAGATATTATCTCAGCCATAGCTTCCTCAACAGAGGGGATTGCAAGATGATATCGTTCCTTTAGAATCTTAAGAAGCATTTTGCTGGTCCAGGCCTGATAGAGTCTGCAGTTGGGAAAAGCCTCTGAGATTTTTCCCATAATTTTGTCAATGGTTTTTTCTTTACTGTCCAGATAGCTGGTGCCAAAACTGACCAGAAGAATAGCTGTTGTGTGATGATCCATAAAATGTTTCCTTTTAGGATTAGGGTGTCAAAAGGGTGCGACGCACCCACTCTATACCATATATTGATGTGCAAGCAAGCTTGCAATAGCAATATATGGTATGAATGCAGCGCCAAAGGCGCTTTTGACACCCTAATCCTTTTAGATAATAAATGTGACAGTGCTTCCTTTTGTATATGTAACATTGATTTCTGTATGTAAGTATAGCAAAGTAGTAAATCCACGTCAAATATGTTATACTGAACTTAATTTTACTGGAAGGAGGGACCAGTTATGAGAAGAGGGATTGCACTTTGCGGAGGCGGAACAAAAGGCGCCTATGAGCTGGGTGTGTGGAAGGCTTTGCGGGAACTGGAGATTGAATATCATATTGTGACAGGAACTTCCATTGGTTCCATCAACGGTGCTTTGATGGTTTCAGAGGATTATGAGCTGGCATGTGAACTTTGGAGAACCATACGGTTGGAAGATGTGATGTTAGAAGGGCTGAATCTTACCACCACCATAGAAGGAATGTATAATCAGAGGGAAGCGATCCGTCCTTTCCTGAAAAAGTATGTGAAAAATAAAGGAGCGGATATCTCACCTTTTCTTACATTTATTGATCGGATGATAGATGAGGAGAAAGTGCGGGCTTCTCATATAGATTATGGCCTGGTGACAGTTCAACTGTCTTCTATGAAGGGATTGGAACTGACGAAAGAGGAGATTCCCCAGGGAAAATTGAAAGATTTTATTATGGCCTCTTCCTCTATCTTTCCCATTTTTCCCATGCAGAAAATTGACGGAGATACTTATCTGGACGGATGTTATTACGATAATCTTCCCATTGATCTTGCATTGAAAATGGGAGCGGATGAAGTGATTGCAGTGGATTTGCACGCCTCTCCCAGCCATCCCAATTATATAAATAAGCCCTATGTCACTTATATTACCCCCAGTCGGTCTCTGGGAACGATGATGAACTTTGAACGGCAGATTTTAGATGACAATATAGAATTAGGTTATTGGGACGCCATGAAAGTTTTTGGATGTATCACAGGGAAGAGTTACCGGTTCTATGTGGAAGATCTGGCAGATTATGAGACGGCAGTCCAGGAATTTGTCACCAGAGTGGCAAGAACAGAGTCTTATCTGACGGAAGGAACTTTCAACCGGTTCGTGAAACCGGGAGACGGCAAACGTCTCTGCGGCAACATTGAAGAGCATATTGAGAAATCGGGAAATTTGTATACAAAAGAAGACTATTTTATTGGCGGCGCCGAGATCTGCGGAGAGATTTTTCAGATATCAGAGGAACCTACCTGGCATTTAGGAGAATTTGCCCAAAAGCTTTTGAGAAAGTTAAAGAAATTGGAAGATTACCCGGACATCTCTGTATTTGATGGAAAGAAGAGCAGGGAAATTGTGCCGAAACTGGCGGAGTTAAAACTGCGGGCAGACAGCGATTATATTACGGGCTGTATTTATTATGGGTATAAAGAAGGAAAGATTGATCTGACAGAACAGCTGGGTCTTTTGACCTTTCAGCCTTATGAATTGGCGGCAGCTTTGTTTTTGTTGACAGTGGAATCCTATGTGTAAGGGGATTTGAAAGAGGAAGATCACAAATCATGTGTAGCAGAACCGGGAACAGGGCATATAGTATAGGGATAGAGGAAATGGGAGTAAAGCAGTGGATTATAAACAGGAAATGTTTTACAGAATGCCAGACCAGAATATGTCAAAAATGCCCTTTTACATGGCATATCCCATGCAGAATGTATTTCTGGAAGAGATGGAATACGAGAGAGACATGCAGAAATTAAAAGATCTGTATCCCAAAGAGGTGAAATCCATTCAAGCGCTGGTAGAAGATGAATGTGATAAAATGGAATATGAAGGAAGCCTGATGTTTGACGAATACCCTGATAAATTGATGCTTAGACAGATTGTAAATCGGATTTATGATGGCGCTGTCGGAGGCCAGGTAAGTCAGATGAGCATACAGGGATTTGAGGCCAGTCCCTATGAAGCGGAACAGTATGAAGGGGACTTTTATGAGGAAAAACAGTACGAAAAGGATGTTTATGGAGCAGATCCTTGCAGAACAGGTTCCTGTGGAAAAGATGATATGCAGGCAGAAGAAATTCCCCTGGAAGGAAAAATGATAGAGCAGAGAAGGCCGCCAGGACCGCCGCCACCAGGCTGGGGACCAGGAAGGCCGCCAGGACCGCCGCCACCAGGCTGGGGACCAGGAAGACCCCCTCATGGGAACCAGGGATTACAGAACTTGATCGAAGTGTTATTGTTTAACGAGATGTATCAGAGAAGATGCCGCCATAAACGATGCCGCCGCTGGTGGTAATCTGGGGAATAGAAATCAGAAAGAGGCGCTGTAAAACTTTTGCTGCCAGGAAGCTGAAGAGAGGATCAACAGCAAAGGAAGTTTTACAGCGCCTTTTGAAAAGCAAGTGACTTCTGAAATAGATTGTGGTAAAATGTCCATGGAAATAAGGAAACAGCCTGGAAAGCAAAACAGTTCAGGAAGCAGCAGAAAAGAAATGGAGTAGGAAACAGGTTGAAAGAATTACAGGAACTTTTATATAAATATTTGAATGAAAAGCTGACAGGCTTAACCATCAGCGGTCCCAGAGACAGAAAAAGACCGTCTAAGATAAGTGTCCGTCCGGTTCAGATAAAAGAAGAATTGAGATTTCAGGCCAGCATTTATCAGGAAAAAAAGGTATTTCATAAGAATTATTCCCAAAAAGAGGCTGTGGCAGAAGTGATGGAGTGGATGGAAGAATACCGCCAGTTAGCCTTATCCTCCCAGATTGGACAAGCTAACGTGCTGGTCAGCAAAAAAGGGAAGATTACCATTAAGGAAAAAGCAGGGAGCTTCTGTGTAAAAGAGACAGATTTATCTCATAATAGAAAAAAGAACTATATTTTAGACCCGGAAAAGCAGGTGGGATTTCTGGTGGACTTGGGAGTTCAGACCCAGGAAGGGAAGATTGTGAGGACACGGTATGATAAATTTCGGCAGATTAATCGTTTTCTGGAATTTATTGAGGATATTCTTCCACAGCTTCCCAAGGACCGGGAAGTGACAATTTTGGACTTTGGATGCGGGAAATCTTATCTTACTTTTGCCATGTACCATTATTTGAAGGAGCTAAAGGGGTATCAGGTTCATATTATCGGACTGGATCTGAAGGAAGATGTGATTGCAGAGTGCAGCAGATTGGCCCAAAAATATGAGTATGAGAGACTGGATTTTTATGTGGGTGATATCGCTGCCTATGAGGGCCTTGAAGAAGTGGATATGGTAGTTACCCTTCATGCCTGTGATACAGCCACAGATTATGCGTTAGACAAGGCTATTAATTGGAATGCGAAGGTGATTTTGTCAGTGCCTTGCTGTCAGCATGAACTAAATGGACAGATGAAAAATGAACTGCTGGCTCCGGTATTTCAATATGGACTGATCAGAGAGCGGATGGCGGCTCTATTTACGGATGCCCTGCGGGCTCAGATACTAGAGAGCAAAGGATACCAAGTGCAGATTTTGGAATTTATTGATATGGAACATACCCCTAAGAATATATTGATTCGTGCAGTGAAAAAGGGAAAAGAAAAAGAAAGCAAGGGCTATCGGGATGTAATGGAATTTCTGCAGGTATCTCCTGCGCTGGCTGTGCTGCAGGATGGAAAGGAAGAAAAACAGAATGCGTAAAGGCGTGATAAAAACAATTGTACTATTTGTAGTTTTTGGAATAACAATCTTGGCTGTGGGAATATTCAGTCAGAAAAACAGCATAGATATGACATCAGAGATGCCTTCTGCTACCCTTCCAGTTGTATATCTGCAATGGGGAGATACCAGAATCAATGAGCTGTATGGATACAGCGCTCAGATGAATGGAATGTCAGTTCGGGACACCATTACTCCGTTAAATGGAGAGCTGTCTCTGCCGGTTGTGATAAAATCATATCAGAATCAAATTCAGGAGATTTCCTATGAGGTGCGGACCATGGACCTGGAGCGTTTGATAGAAGACGGGGAGGTGGATCACTTTAAGCAGGAAAATGGAGAGATAGAGTTTGCCTTGCAGTTCCAGAACATACTGGAAGAAAAAAAGGAATATATGCTGATTCTTTCTGTAAACAGCGGCGGAAAAGAGATCAATTATTATACGAGAATCCTTCGGGATACAGACTACAATGTAGATGAATCTCTGGAGTTTGTGAAAAGTTTTCATGAGCAGACCTTTGACCGGGGACAGTCAGAGCATCTTGCCACTTATCTGGAACCAGACAGAATGGGAGATAACACGACCCTGCAGAAAGTGACGATTCATTCCAGCCTGCGTCAAGTAAGCTGGGCGGACTTTGAAGGAGAGCGTTTAGAAGAGCCGGTACCTTCGATTAAAGAAATGAGCAGTTCTTATAACGTTGTGGTGTTACAGTATGTGGTGACGTCTGCGGGAGAACAGGGGGAGGTAGAATATTACAATGTAGAAGAATACTTCCGGGTTCGTTATGATGAAAAAGTAGGGCGGATGTATCTGCTGAATTATGAACGTACCATGAATCAGATTTTTCGGGGAGAGAATGGAACGATTGACGGAAATAAGCTGATGTTGGGAATCCGCTCTTCCGATGTGGAATATGTGGCGAATGAAAAGGGAAATATTGTGGCCTTTGTACAGGAGGGAGAACTTTGGAGTTATAATCAAAACAGCAATGAATTTTCTCAAGTGTACAGTTTCCGCAGCCCGGAAGGGATTTCTGACCGGGAAAATAATATGCAGCACCAGATTAAGATCATGAGGATAGATGAGACGGGAAGTATGGATTTTGCTGTGTATGGATATATCAATCGAGGAAGACATGAAGGACAGACAGGGATTAATGTGTTCCACTATGACAGCGTGGGCAAGACCATTGAAGAAGAATTGTTTATTCCCTCTGATCAATCATATGAAAGGCTGAAAGCGGACTGGGGAAAGCTGTTCTATGTCAATGATGATAATATCTTTTATCTGCTGGCAGAAGATGTATTATATCAGATAGACCTGGGCAACAGAGATGTGAAGCCAGTGATTAAAAATCTGACCCAGGAAAGTTATGCAGTATCTGAGGACGGCAGATATATTTCCTGGCAGGAAGGAAGCGGCAGCGCCAAAGGGGATACATTAAAAATCATGGACCTGGAAGGAGGAGAACCTCGTGTGATAGAGAGTTCTCAGGGAGAATATTTAAAACCCATTGGATTTGTAGAAAGTGATTTTGTCTATGGAATGGCAAGAACAGAAGATATTGCTATGGACGAAACAGGAAATACCAAATTCCCCATGTACAGAGTGGTGATTATTGATCAAGATTCTCAGATTGTAAAAGATTATCAAAAAGACGGATACTATATTTCAAAAGCATACGTGGAAAGCGATACCATCTTTTTGGATCGTGAGATAAAAGTGGGCGGCGGATATACAGGAGTGGAACAGGATACCATCAAGAATCAGCAATTGGAATCTTCTCGAAAAATATCCACAGATGTTGTGCAGACAGAGAAAAAGCAGGCTCAGGTGCAGATAGTTTTAGGCGGAAAGCCAAAGGAAAATGTGAAACAGCCCAGGGTATCTGTGCCGCAGGAGGTAGTGCTGGAAAAAGAGAGGATCGTGAGACTGGATGAGGGAAAAGAACAGGAGAATTACTATGTCTACAGCGGCGGAAAAGTCCTGATGTCTACAACTTCCCTGACAGAGGCCATTATCTGTGCAGATCAGAATATGGGCGTGGTGATTGGAGCAGATCAGAAATACATGTGGCGCCGGGGAAGAGAGACGGTTCAGGCTATGATTGGCACAGGAACAGTAGACGTTTCCACCGTCAGCGGTGACCAGACGGCACGCTGTCTGACTTATCTGCTGCAGGCGGAGGAAATCAATATAGACGTAGATGATTTGGTGTCTCAGGGAGAGGCCCCCAAGCAGATTTTGACGGAAGCCTTAAATGGATATAAAGTGGTAGATTTAACTGGATGCGGGATTGAACAGGTTTTGTATTATGTGAGTTTGGATACCCCGGTGTTTGCCATGGTGAATCAGGAGCCTCTTTTGGTGGTAGGTTATGATGAACACAACACTCTTTTATATTATCCAGATCAGAATGTAGTCCGCAAAGTAGGGCGGCAGGACAGCAATACAATGTTTGAAGAAGCAGGCAACGTATTTTTGGGATATATTAAATAGTTCTAAAACAGTTGCAGTAAAATATTTTCATACTTTGTAAACTGTGTTATAATTTTTAACAAAGAACAGCTTTTATTAGGAACAAGATTGGAGGAAGAATATGCAGAAAGAAGATATCAAAGCCCAATTGATCAGACAGTTCCCAGCGGAAGTGGTGGAACAGAAAGGTTCTATGGATCAGATGTATTATTCCTGTCCTACCTGCGGCAGGATGGTATCTCTGGGAATGGATAAGTGCGGAGGCTGCAGCCAGATACTTAGTTGGAAGAATATTAATCAGAAAGAATCCCCCCATGGAAAGAAAAAAGCCGTGCTGGAGTTTGAAGTGTCAGAAGAATTCAAGATTGGAGACTGCCGAAAATGTCCAATCTCTTACATAGACACAAATGGCTCTCAGAGCGTGTATGAATGCCCATTAAAGATGAGGGGTTCCTGTAAAATAGAATTATGTTAGACCAAAGCCGTGAAAACCATGTACATGGCGGGAAACCAACTACGTTATTGACAGAGGGAAGTATCTGGAAAAAAATCATTGGTTTTGCTATTCCGATTTTTCTGGGGAATCTGTTCCAGCAGCTCTACAATACGGCGGATTCTCTGATTGTTGGAAATTATATAGGCAGTGACGCGCTTGCGGCAGTCAGCTCTTCCGGCAACTTGATTTTTCTTATGGTAGGATTTTTCAGTGGAATTGCCATGGGAGCCGGAGTGGTGATCGCGCGTTATTATGGAGCAAGAAGAAAAGAAGAAGTTTCCAGGGCAGTTCACACGATGGTGGCTTTTGGATTGGCGGCAGGGGTGATTCTGACTCTTTTAGGAGTTTTGGTCACACCCCAGATTTTGAGATGGATGGGAACACCCAAAAGTGTGTTCCCTAATTCTGTTTTGTATTTTAGAATTTATTTTGCCGGTTCCCTGGGATTTGTCATGTACAATGTTTTTGTGGGAATCCTCCAGTCCGTAGGAGACAGCAGACATCCGCTGATTTATCTGATTATCTCTTCTGTGACCAATGTGGGATTGGACCTGCTGTTTATTGCAGTGCTGGGAATGGGAGTAGGGGCGGCGGCTCTTGCCACTACCATCTCTCAATTTGCCAGCGCCCTGCTGTGTCTGCGGCGTCTGATAAAGACGGAAGAAGAATATCGAATAGAGATCAAAAAGATCTGTTTTGATAGAGTCATGATGCATCAGATTATCACAAATGGTCTTCCAGCTGGAGTTCAGAATTCCATCATCGCTCTTGCAAATGTGGTAGTACAGTCCAATGTAAATGCCTTTGGCATGACAGCCATGGCAGGCTGTGGGGCTTATTCTAAAATCGAAGGATTTGGATTCCTTCCGATCACCTGTTTCGCTATGTCTCTTACTACTTTTATCAGTCAGAATCTAGGGGCGAAAAAATACGAACGTGTGAAAAAAGGAGCAAGATTTGGGATTCTCTGCTCTATCATAACCGCTGAGATCGTGGGAATCTGTATCTATCTTTTTATTCCTAATCTGATTCGGGCATTTGACAGCAATCCAGAGGTAATCCGCTATGGGACCACCCAGGCAAGGACAGTTACACTGTTCTATTTTCTGCTGGCCTTGTCTCACTGCCTGGCAGGAATCTTTCGGGGAGCAGGAAAATCTATTGTTCCGATGGTGGTCATGCTGCTGTGCTGGTGTGTCATTCGAATTACATATATTACAGCAGCAGTCAGAATCGTGCCGGTGATCCGTACGGTATTTTGGGCATATCCATTGACTTGGAGTTTAAGTTCTATTATTTTTGCGGCCTATTTTCTAAAGGCAGACTGGATGCACAACTTTGAGCGGCAGGAAGAAAAATCTGTATAAAATTTCCATAATCTGCACATACTTTTTCCGTAGACAATAATTTTTGGAAGATTGGAAGAAGAAAGGCAGGAAGTTATTATGGCAACAGAATTTAAACAGAGTGAGACAATGAAAAATCTGATGCGTGCATTTGCCGGAGAGAGCCAGGCAAGAAACCGGTACACTTTTGCGGCAGGACAGGCCCATCAGCAGGGACTTTATGTGATTGAAAAAGTGTTCCGTTTTACTGCAGATCAGGAAAAAGAGCATGCGGAGATATTTTACAATCAGTTAAAGGAGCTGGCAGGGGAGACCATTGAGATTGACGGAACTTATCCAGTGGATTTAAGCCCCAATATGTCGGAACTGCTGAAAATGGCTCAGCACAATGAATATGAGGAACATGATGATGTATACAAACATTTTGGCGATAAGGCTCAGGAAGAAGGATTTGGAAAAGCGGCAATGAAATTTCACAAGATTGCGGAAATTGAAAAAATCCATGGAGACCGGTTTGGCGCATTTGCAAAATTATTGGAGACGAATCAGCTTTTTGTCTCTAAAATCGAAACGAAGTGGATGTGTCTGAACTGCGGATATGTCTATGAGGGGACAGAGGCCCCTATGAGCTGTCCGGTATGCGAACATGAACAGGGTTGGTTTGTGCGTTTGGAGCTGGCGCCTTACTGTGGAAAGGCAGACGGAGAGTCTCTCTGCTGATAAAAAGTCTTGGAAAAGAGGTATGTCGGATTTTGCGGCAGCCTCTTTATTTTTTAAATATCTTATGTTAGAATACCTTTGTCATGGATGTTTTGGCGAAAATCCCTGGGATAGAAGTTAGAATTAAGAAGATCAGAATATGAGAGGTAAAAGAATGAAAAGAAGAAAATATTTGACGTTTGCCGCAGTGGTACTAAGCGTTGCAATGATGGCAGGATGCGGAGACCAGAAAAAGGAAGAAAAGGCGAAGACAGAAGAGATTGAGTCTGAGTCTGAGGAAAAGAAGACAGAAGAGACAGAAGGAAAAGAGGTAGATCCAGAAACAGTCTTAGATTTTAAGGCTTCTGATTATGTGACTCTTGGGGACTACAAAAAATTGCCTGTAGAATATCCAACCCCTTCTGTTTCCGATGAAGAAGTAGAAATGTATATCGAAGAACAGCTTGCGGAGAATGTTACATACGAAGAAATGGACCGGGCGGCCCAAGAGGGCGACTGTGTTAAGATAGATTATACAGGAACCATAGATGGGGAAGAATTTGAAGGCGGAAGTGAAGAAGACTGTGAGATTATCCTAGGTGAAGGCGATATGCTGGAAGAATTTGAGGAAAATCTGTTTGGAAAGAAAGCTGGCGAGGAGTTTACTTTTTCCCTGGTATTTCCAGAAGATTATTATGAGGAATTGGCAGGAAAGAAAGCAGAATTTGCTGTTACTGTCAAATCTGTCAGCGAAGTGAATATGCCGGAATATGATGAAGCATTTATAGAAAAAGTGTCGGAGTATCACACAAAAGAAGAATATGAATCTTCGATAAAAGAAGAACTCCTTGCAGACAGCGAAGCGGCTTCTGTTATGGAAGCCCAGGAAAACGCTCTGAAACTTGCGGTGATGAATTCTTTTACTGAGGAATATCCAGAGCCATTGTATGATCTCTTTTATGACCAGATGAAAGAAAGTTATGAAATATTTGCAGAAATGTTTGGACAGGAGTTTGAGGAAGAGGACGTTAAGGAAGAGGCATTAAATCTGGTAAACGAATTTCTGGTAGTAAAAGCAATTGCAGAGAAAGAGGGAATTGAAGTTACCCAGGAAGAATATCAGAAGGAAGCAGAAAAATTAGCAAAAGAAAGTGAATATGAGTCCCTGGAAGAATTTGAGGGAGACTATGGAAAAGCTGATATTATGATCCAAATCATCCGCCAGCGGGTGGTAGAGTTCTTATATGATTCTGCAGAATTGAAAGAGATACCTTCAGAGGAATATTATCAAGAAGAATCTTTAGACGGGGAAGAGATAGAGTTAGAAGATGAAGAATTAGATGGAGAAGAGATCAAACTGGAAGAAGAATCTTCAGATGGGGAAAAGATAGAGTTAGAAGATGAAGAATTAGATGGAGAAGAGATCAAACTGGAAGATGGAGAATAGAGTAAAGAGAGCGGTATTTGAATATACAATGATTACCCTTGCAGCGATTTTGCTGGTGGGGGGCGTGTACTTTTTTAAGTTTCCCAATAATTTCTCTTTTGGAGGAGTGACGGGTATCGCAGTTGTCTTGAGCGCAGTGACGCCATTTAGTGCAAGTACTATGAACTTTGTACTTAATATGGCGCTGCTGGGACTTGGATTTGTCTCCCTGGGACGGGAGTTCGGAGTAAAGACAGTTTATGTCAGTCTTCTGATCTCCCTGGGGCTCAGTGGATTGGAGAAGATTTTTCCCATGTCAAAACCACTGACGAATGAACCGGTATTGGAATTGATCTTTGCTATTGTGCTGCCGGCTTTAAGTTCAGCCATCCTGTTTAATATCGGGGCAAGCGGAGGCGGGACAGATATTGTGGCGTTGGTGCTGAAAAAACATAGTACAGTCAATATAGGAACTGCCCTATTTTTGGTAGATCTGATGATCACCATTGCCGCATGTTTTGTCTTTGACGTTCAGACAGGTCTCTTTTCTTTCTGCGGCCTGATGGCAAAATCTCTGGTGATAGATACTACCATTGAGAATATCAATCTCTGCAAATACTTTACCATTGTCTGTGATGATCCGGAACCTATCTGTGATTTTATCCACGAAGAGCTGCTTCGGAGCGCCACTATATTTCAGGCAGAAGGAACTTATACACATAACAAAAAATATGTGATCCTGACCGTTATGAAACGAGGGCAGGCAGTACAGCTTAGAAATTATATCAAATTGAACCAGCCGGATGCATTTATGATGATCACAAACAGCAGTGAGATTATCGGAAAAGGATTTCGGGGGCTGAGTTAAGAAGAAATGATGTATTGGAAGATAAATAAGTTGTAAATGATAAGAATAGAATGCCATAAAATTGCTATTTTTTTGAGAAATACCATTGAACAGGGTGTGCTAACGTGATATACTCGTCAAATACCATTTTGGTTACTATTTAAAAATTGGGTATGTGATGGTAGCAGGGGTATGAACGAACAATATAGTAGAAGAAAGAATTTACTGGCAGGAATGTTGGAATTGGCAGACTTGGAGATGGATGCATATGTAGAATCCTTTGATAATTATGTCAGTAAGATAGAACAGGAAATTGAAAAAGGGTGTTTGAGATATCAGATAAATTCTATGTCATTGGAAAGATTTATGACTTGGAAATTTCCAAATATATCACCACGAGTATTTAGGGATATAGATTTAATTCTTCGTGAGTTGAATCTGTTTGGCATAAGTACCATAAAGGAATTAAATGAATTGGTACGATTGGAGTATGAAGAGGAGATTCAAAGGGCTGAATGGAGATCTTTAGATGGCATAATACGGAATATATTAATTATACATGATGCTGATCAATATTTTACAAAAGTTTGGAATCCGTCTATGAATCAGATGAATAAGAAAAACTACGAGTTATACCAGAGATTTGGTGTGGATATAGATAGAATATGCAAAGAATACAATATCTGTATTGTATAGGACGGAGGGAAATAGGATGGATAACAGAAAGAGATATTTTGGATATGATGAGGAGCAGATCCGGGAGGTTTTTCGCAACAGTAAAGATCAAGTAGACATAAATAGTAAAATTGGTGATACCTCTACTTTGTCCCAGCTAGTCGAGTCAAGTGACAGGCTCTTAAAAGAGAACAAAGATTTTCTGCATATGATTTATAACGATTTGGATGAATAAATAACTTGGAGGCATGATTCTGTTATGTCAGAAAAATACGAAAGAATGACCGAACAGGAATATATGAAAGAGGTACGTGATTTAGATAAGTTGTTACATGATTTTTGTGAGGGCAGCGATTTATATTCATATGAATCGGTTAAGATAAATATCAATACCTTGAAAGATATTATTGTCAGGGTTCATAAAAGAAAACATTATTTTAAGGTGTTTCACAACGCGATGATTACTTCAGAGTATAAGGAAACAGCTCTATATTGTTATTGGTTTTTAAAATTAAGGCCTTTGTGGATTGATCCAGATAATGCAAGTTTAGAGAGGATTAACGAAAAATTTGCTTTGCACTTATATATTTCATTATTGAAAAAATATAATGAGGATTTTTCGGAAGAGGATGGAATTAATAAGCTGCATATTAGGGAGTTATTGTATTCATTTCGATTTAGAGATATTACAAAAGAATCAATGATCTTGATGTTAGAACCATATTATTATGAGCATCTAAAAAAAGCAGATGCAGAATTCTAATATCTTATTTAAAAAGCATATTTTATAATTCCAATAGGCAGAAAAAAACAGACCCTGGTGTTGAGACGCCAGGGTCTGTCTATTATCTTATAGGATTCATGCGATAAGAAGAGATTTATCACATGAAAACATGAAAATGCCTTTCCTATCAAATTAATCCTGCATAGCGGAAAGGACTTTCAGTACATCTGCAGCAGTGTCGGCAATCAGATTTGCCGGAGCTCCTTGCTCTAACAGAGATTCCCGGCTTCGGAATCCCCAGCTTACGCTGATACAGGGAATGCCGGAATTGGCGGCAGTGGCCATGTCTACCTCAGAGTCTCCCACATAGACACATTGTTCCGGGGAAACATTCAGCTCCTTCATAGCTGCAAAGACTGTATCTGGCGCAGGTTTACGGGCTATCTGCGGGGATTCGCCAATTGCAGTGGTAATATAGGGGAAGAAAAAGTTTTTGCATAAACCTTTTACTGCAAGTTCGAATTTGTTGGAGACCACAGCCATCTGATAACCTGCTTCCGAAGCATTTTTCAAAAGCTCCATGATACCAGGAAAAGTCTTTGTATAATCTGATTTATGTACTTCATAATGTTCCTGAAAATCTTTCAGACAATCATCGAATTGTGGAAAATCACGTCCACCTGGAATTGCTTTTTCCATCAAGACTCCGATCCCATTCCCTACCATCTGTCGTATGGCGTCCTCTGAATGAGTAGGAAAACCATAAGCGGTCATAACATGGTTGACACTGTTGGTCAAGTCTGTCAAAGAATCCAATAAAGTTCCATCTAAATCAAAAATGATCGTGTCAATTTTTTGTGACATAGTATAGCTCCTTTCAAGTTACCCTGTATTTGGTAATTGAGAAACGATTAAATGATCAGAATTTCATGTGCAATTCCTACACTTTCTTTTCCATATTTTCATCATACAAAAGGTGAGAAAATATTTATACTCAAATTTTTTGAATGGTATATGGAATTTGGAAAAGTATTGAGTTTCGCAATTACCTATACTCTGCATAGGCTAAAAAATAAAGTAAAAACTGTAACAACATTTTATACCCGGAATAGAAAATCTGCAAGGAAATATTAAGATGTTCCTCATTTTGTGGTATAATGTACGCGAAAGCAATGAGCAGTGCCAAGATTATCAAAAAAGCAGATGTACCATGCTTAACATGGAAATAGATGCTTTTTTGATAATTTTGATAGGGCGAAAGCCCGTGATGAGTAAGGCGAAGCCTTAGGAATAAGTACTGTGGGCTACCAGAGAGAAGTCCTGAAGGTTTTGAAAGCATTTATTACGATAGAGGAGAATATTATGTGGGAAAAGGTATGGAAACAGAATAAGATTGCGTACGGAGGAGATTATAATCCAGAACAGTGGCCGGAAGAAACATGGGAGGAGGATATGCGTCTGCTAAAATTGGCACATATTGATACACTGACCTTAAATGTTTTCTCCTGGGCGGCGCTGCAGCCATCGGAGGAAGAATATCGTTTTGAAAAGTTAGATAAGATCATGGAACTGGCAAAGAAGCATAACATGAAGGTCTGCCTTGCCACCGGTACGGGAGCGCACCCAGCTTGGATGGCAAGAAAGTATCCTGAGATTCTGCGGACGGATATACAGGGAATCAAACGAAAGTTTGGCGCAAGGCACAATTCCTGCCCCAACAGCCTGGTATACCGAAAGTATTCGGTAAGACTGGCAGAAAAGCTGGCAGAACGCTACAAAGATTATGACAATCTCGTGGCCTGGCATATTTCCAATGAATATGGCGGGGAATGTTACTGTGAAAACTGTGAGAAAGCATTCCGGGTATGGCTGAAGAAGAGATATAAGACTTTAGAAGAGCTGAACCGCGCATGGAATACTTCTTTCTGGGGCCATACTTTTTACGACTGGGAGGAAATCGTACTGCCAGATCTGCGCAGCGAGCACATCAGCCAGGAACAGACCACAGCGCAGAGTATCAGCATTGATTATCGAAGGTTTAATTCAGACAGTATCCTGGAGTGTTTTCAGTTGGAATATGAAGCAGTGAAGAAACATACGCCGGATCTTCCGGTGACCACAAACCTGATGGGAGCATATAAACCCTTGGATTATCAGAAATGGGGAAAATATATGGATTTTATCTCTTGGGACAATTATCCTTCCAATGAAGATTCCATCAGTAAGACAGCATTCAACCATGATCTGATGCGGGGCGTAGGGGAAGGCAGACCTTTTATTCTAATGGAGCAGACCCCAAGCCAGCAGAACTGGCAGCCCTTTAACGCATTGAAACGTCCTGGCGTCATGCGTCTCTGGAGTTACCAGGCGGTTGCTCATGGATCAGATGCAGTGATGTTTTTTCAGATGAAGCGAAGTATTGGTTCCTGTGAAAAATATCATGGAGCCATAATTGATCACGCAGGGCATGAACATACTAGAGTTTTTCGAGAGGCGGCGGCCTTGGGAGCAGAGTTGGAACAATTGGGAAATGAGATTTTAGGATCTGTTTCAGATGCAGAGACAGCCATTCTATTTGACTGGGAAAACTGGTGGGCGGTAGAATATTCTTCCGGGCCAAGCATTAGAATGAATTACCATGAAGAAGTATTGAAGTATTATACTGCCCTGCATGAGCAGAATATTTCAGTAGATATTATCGGGGAAGAAAGTGATTTGTCTTCCTATCAAGTAGTGATTGCGCCGATTCTGTATATGACGAAGCCAGGAGTGGATGAACGGATTCGGAACTTTGTCCAGAACGGAGGAACTTTTGTAACCACCTATTTCAGCGGATATGTAGATGAAAATGATTTGGTGGTCATCGGCGGATATCCAGGCAGATTAAGAGATATTCTGGGAATCTGGGTGGAAGAAAGCGACGCGCTGCCTCCTCAGAAATGCAATCATTTTGTGTATGAAGAGCAGGAATATCCAGCGGAACTCCTCTGCGATATCATGCATTTGGAAGGAGCAGAATCGCTGGCAGAATACCAGGAAGATTTTTATGCAGGAACGCCTGTGATCACCCGGAATTCCTTTGGAAAAGGCCAGGCATATTATGTGGGAACAAGTTCTGGGAAAGATTTTTACCAGAAATTGATCCAGGAGATTTCCAGAGAACAGAAAGTGAAACCCACAGCGGAAACACCGGATGGTATCGAGGCGGTAAGACGGGTGAGAGAGCAGGAGGAATATCTCTTTGTGCTGAATCACAGTGAGGAAACGAAAGAATTTACCGTGTCCAAAAAAGGGAAGGAACTGATAACAGGAAAAGAGTATCAGAGGGAAGAAAAAATGACTCTTCCGGCAAAAGGCGTTGGGATTTTAAAAAGCCAAAGGTAATGATAGAAAAATAGAGATGGAAAAGGAGAGAAAGAAATGAATTGTCTGGGAAACATTTTGTGGTTGATTTTCGGCGGATTGCTCAGCGGACTCAGCTGGGTGCTGGCAGGATGTCTGTGGTGTATTACGATTGTAGGAATTCCGGTGGGAGTACAATGTTTTAAGTTTGCAAGTCTGAGCCTGTGTCCCTTCGGAAAAGAGGTGCGTTATGGCGGCGGAGCAGTGTCCACATTGGTCAATATTATCTGGCTGCTGATCTCAGGGATTCCCATGGCAGTGGAGTTTGCATTGCTGGGATGTCTGCTGTGCATTACTCTGATCGGCATACCCTTTGGATTGCAGATGTTTAAACTTGCAAAGCTGGCTTTAATGCCATTTGGCGCTGTAATAGAGTGATAAATTTACAAAAAGAGAGAAGGTGTTTTCATGATTTTGCTGAAAGCGAATGATGAATTGAAAAATGTATTTGGCCGGATGATAAAATCCATGGGTGCCAATGTGACCTGGACGGGGAATTTTGTGGTATTGAATCATTTCTTGATTCTGTCTGGAAATGTACGGTCATTGATCTTTAATTTTGAAAAGGGAAAAGTGATTACAAATGTAATTGAACTGCCTGACAGGGAAGAAGACATGGAACCGGTGGCTGATAACGAAACTCTTTCCAATGTGCTGAATATGACCTTGTATGCGTTTGGCAAATGGGGCGCCATCCAAGGGTTAAAAGTAGAGCAGGATTACCGGCAGCTCAATGGGCTGTTCTATGCAATCTTAAAAGATATCAAAGTGACGCCGGGATTTCGGGACGATAATTTTCGCTTTTATAAAAATAATGTCCAGATTACCTATGAAGAGGTGGTTCAGGCAGCGTTAGAAGAAGGAAAACGCAAAGCAGAAGATATCAAAGAAGAGAAACAAGAAGAAAGTCAAGAAGAAAAAGGTCTGGGGCTTTGGCATAAAATACGCTGGTCTCTGGAAAAAGTTTCTTTTACTAAGGGAACCATTGGGGAATATGAAAAGAAGGCTTCTCGTCTGGGCAATAATTTTTATGTAACCGGCTATCAGTGTCCAGGCTGCGGAAGGAAAATGTATATGGGAGTGTACCCTAAAGGCGAGGAATTCCCAGTGGAGACAGAAGAAGGAAGAGTCTATCTGGCCAGAAGTTATACCTGTAATAACTGCAATCTTTTTTATACCCCAAGACCAGGCAGATTGCTGCGGGAAGGGGACAATTATACCATGAAGTTCGGCGGCGATCGAGAAGCCTATGAAGATTATCTGGAACTTCTGGGCAGCAAAGCAGAGCGGACGTCGAATTGTAATTTTAATGAATTCGCTTCGGAACGGGGAAAACACGCGGTGCCTTCTCTGGAAGAAGCATGTGCAGATATGGAGCATATGACAGAAGAGGAGCTGGAAAATCTGGAGGAGGAGATGGACACAGGATTCTTCCCGCTGATGCAGACAGAACCTTATCGGGAAAAGCTAGAAGATCTGATTCGGAAAAGAAAAGAAGGACAAGATTCTGGGAAGAAATCACAGTCCAATAAAAAAGAGAGAGTAAGGGATAACCATTCTGAGGAAGATCAGACAGAGAAAAACGATGAAAAGGGAAGACGAGAGAGGGAACTAGAGAGAAAACAAAAAGAAGAATCAGAAGGAATTTCGCAGGAAGAGATAGAAACACCAGGAAGAATTGACGGGGAATATCAGTCAGAAAAGAAAGAAGAGACAGGAAAAAGAGAAGGATTTGGAAAAAAAGAGAAGGCAGAGAAAAAGGAAAAGCGCAGAAGAGGAAAGGTAGAAAAAGCGTCTGGAAGGGGACAAGAAAAATCTGCAGAAGAGGATGTGCCTTCTAAAGAAAAGTATGACGCTCACATGAAGGTGTTGAACCGCATGTCTCTGCAGCAGCTGCGAGGACTGCGGGATCAGATTCAGGCGGACGATAATCTGGAATGGGTGGAAAAAGAGAAGTATGCAAGGCAGATCAAACAGGCGGTTTATCAGAAAGAGGAAGAAGAGATCCGCAAAAAAGCAGAAACTTGCAAAGATAAACCTTATGGAATTTTAAAACGTGTGATCGAAGAGATTTCCCAGGCAGAATGTTCCGAGACAGTGAAAGCAGACGTGTTGGAAGATCTGAAAGAGAGAATGAAAAAGAAGGGGAAAGAAGAAGCAGAAAAATTGATTGGCAGTGTGCCGGAAGACATGAGCCGCAGTCAGTATCAGACATTCCGGGAAAAGTTGGATCAATACCAGGATGCAGATATCTCTGCTTACCAGGAGGTTTTAGAAGGCAAGCGGAGGCTGGCGGAGAAACGGGACATTGCCAAAATGCTGAAACGGGCGGAGCGATGCGACCGGAACGGATTGATGCGGATGCTGAAACAACTAAAAGAAGACGGATTTTCTAAAGAACAAGCAGAGCCAGCCATAGAAGAGATCACAGCCAGAGTACGGGCCATTGATGAAAAGGTAATTGATAAAATGTGCCCTAATATTATGCGGATGACCTTTGACGAGGCGGCGGAAGCCTATGAGAAGGTGGAAGGCGGTCCCTTTTTGCCGGAGCTGAAAACGGACACGCTGGAAATGATTGATAAGCGGCTGACAAAACTGAAAATGGATGAGTGCGAACTTTTAGTGGAAAAATTAAAAAATACGCTTCAGGGAAAGATCAAAGATACAGAAAGGCTTCATTTCTATGAAGTGCGCCGTATTATGAGGGGAGAATGGTCTCCAAGGGAAGCAGAGCTGGTGGCCCTGGCCTTAAATACATACGCCAGTGAGAGAGACCGGTATGAATATCCCATTTTGGTCTGTGACTCTTCCGGCAAAAAAAATGGAAAAGAAGGATTTGTGCTGACGCCGGATCATATTTTCTATAACAGTACCTTTAACAGCGAGATGATCCCCATTCGAAATATTGTGGGAATGGAAGGAAATACAGGTCTTTTGAACCGAGGAATCTATATCAATCGTGGAAATGGGGTAAAAACCAAAATACCAGGAGGAATCCCGGCAAAAGAATTGAAAACCTTCGCCAGCCTTCTGGGAGGCTTTGTCTCTTATCTTCAGGAAAAACCAGAGTCCAGAAGTATTGCATATCTGGCAAAGGAAAAACATGAGGTAAAATGCTGCTACCGATGCGGATATACTTACCGGGGCGGCAATACCTGTCCAAAATGCGGCAATCAGGCAAACCATTGAGTTTTGAATATGGGGGAATGAAATGCCAAAGTTAATGATTGGAATCTGCGACGATGAAGAGATCATACGGAATGCCCTGAAAGAGCTGGTAGAAAAGACAGTGCAGGCGGCTTCTGCGGAACTGGAATATGAGGTCTGGACCTTCTCTTCCGGGGAAGCTCTCCTTGCACAGATCCATCAACTGGAACTGGTCTTTTTGGATATTGATATGCCCGGAATGGATGGAATCGAGACAGGAAGACAGATTCAGAATCTTCATCCAGACTGTCGGATTGTTATGGCTACCAGCATGGTGGAACGATTTAAGGAAGCTTTTCAGATTCAGGCGTTCCGGTTTGTCACAAAACCTTTTGAAGTCTCTGAGATCGAAGAAGCCATCCGGGGCTGCCTCAGCCAGAAAATCGGCCAAGAAACCATACAAGTATATCTTGACCGGAATCCCTATGAGCTGAAGCAGAAGGAAATCTGTTATATATCGGCTTATGGAAGTTATGTGGAGATAAGAGCACAAGGGAAATTATTCCGCAAAGAAGGCTCTCTGGAAGAAATGGAAGAGATCATGGAACCAAAGCTGTTCTTTAGGGTACACCGTAAATATCTGGTAAATATGTTTTGGATTGAAAATTATAAAAATGGCGTGATTTTTTTGGAAAATCAGGAAATACCAGTTTCCAGAAGAAGGAAAAAGGAATTTGAACACGCCTATCTGGAATTTGATCTGCATTACAGGCGATAAGGCGCAGAAAAATAGAGAAAAGTATGTAAGGATGAGACAGAAATAAGAGTTGTGCTGGGAAGGATGACAAGGGGATGCAAATGGAAGGGATACTGCTGTGCTGTTTTCTGATAGAAGTCGTGAAATACTGGCTGGGTCTGAGAATGTGCTTTTCTGTGGAGATACAGAGGAAATGGGTAGCTGCGGCAGGGGGAGCGCTGTATCTTTTGTGGGTTTTATTTGCTCCATGGAAAGATGATACTTATGTCATTATGAATAGTATTTTGCTGACAGTGCTTTTACTGACAGTGATAGAGCCTTGGAGAGAAAAGTTAAAGAAGATTTTGCTGTTGTTTTTTGTATTTTCTTGTATAGACAGTATTTTTGCTGGAATTATTTCTGTAGTTTTGGAAGTCAGGTCAGAAAATACATTTGCAGAAATCTGGCAAGATGGATTAAGCAGCTTTATTACATTGGTAATTTTAATAGTATTTAGCTTGTGGAATAAACGGAAACATATTTTGGAGAAAGAGAATATCATTCGTTTTATTCGAAAAGGCATGATTTTTTTTGTGGTATTTATGGTTATTGATATGATGCTGACGATTTCTGGGCTGAGTTTTGCAGGAGAATATGTCCCTAATGCAAATTTTAAATTATTTGCAAATGTTATCAGTACGGCTGCTTATTTTGCAGTAGGGATGTTAGGAGCCTTTCTCATTTATATAAAAAACATGAATGAAAAATTAGAAAAATCTATGGAAACAGAAAGAGCCTTAAAGAAATTGCAAGAAAAGTATTATGAAACTTTATTAGAAAAAGAAGAGGGAACCAGAAGGTATCGCCATGATATGAATAATCATTTCCTCTGCCTGGAAGAATTGGCAAAAGAAGGAGATACGAAAGCGGTATCAGATTATATTAATAGTATGCAGGAACAAATAACCGTTCTTCAAAAAAAATCTTTTGTTACGGGAAATAAAGTTCTAGACGTCCTGCTAAACCACTATGGCTCTGCGGTGGATGAAGATACAAGCGTCAGTCTGTCAGGAAAACTAAATACTGTCCTGGAAATCAGCGATGTAGATCTGTGTACTATTTTTGCAAATCTCCTGCAAAATGCAGTGGAAGCGGTGGAAACATGTCAGAATTCAGAAAAGTATATTCAAGTTCAGATAGAGCAAGGGAAAGAATACCTGAAAATCAGAATTGAAAACAGCGCTGAAGTTGTAAAAGACAAAAAGGATATGTTGAGAACTAGGAAAAAGGATAAAAGAAATCATGGAATTGGGATTCAGAATGTAAAAAAAACCATAGAGCGCAATCATGGAATGCTTCAGATTAATAGAGAAGAGACAAAATTTGCGGCAGAGGTTGTGTTGAAAAATCATACAGCGTAAAGTAAATAGAGCCGTTTAAGAACTTAACTGACCGTTTAAGAAGTTAAGATTGTAACCCATGGCAGTATCTGTTACCTTTGAAATATCAGGAAGGGAGGGAACTGCCATGGGTTATTTTTGTATGGCCTTGATGCCATTTTGGAAGAATTTTTGGAAGATATTCTTTGGATAGGGCCGGAAAAATATTCATTTATTCTTGTGAGCGATGAGCGGGCAGCCGCGTTTGCGCAGATGTTTGGCTTCTAAGGTATAGCACAGGAATGATATGGGAAGGAAGAGAAGCAAAGAGGAGGAACACATGAGAAAGGGAACAATTTTGGGGCTCATAGCGGCATTGACAATTGTGTCCAGCGCTGCAGGGACAAAAATGTATTTGGATGCAAAACAAGAGGATAATATGCAATGTGTCATCCACGCGTCAAGGGAATCTTACACATTAGATGAAAGTATAGAAGAAGCAGACGCAGTGGCGGAGATTCAAATTGACGGGATTGTGAAAGAAGTGGGTAGCGATGGATTTCCACAAACCGTACATAAAGCAAAAGTATTGAATGTTTACAAAGGAAATCTGGAAGAAGAGATTGAAGTTTTACAAGACGGAACAGTTAAAATGCCGATCAGTGACAATCCTATTTTTGAAAAAGGGGAAAAATATATTCTGGCTATGAAAAAGGCAACTGCCAATCCAGAATGTAAAGGAACTTATTGGATTTTGAAAGAATATTTTGTTTCTGGAAATCAGGTAATTGAGACACTTCCTGCAGATGGTCTTACCAGTGAGGAAGAAGATATAAAGACCTATGAATCAAGGAGAAGCTGGAACAAAGCGATGGTGGAAAAAGAGGCAGAATTGCCTTATGATTCTGAAATTATAAATAAGTCTGAATTGGTAGAGGTGATTGAGGGGAAAGAATGATATGAAAAAAATAATAAAAAGGATGACGAACGGGTTGATTGCAATCTGTCTGATTGCAGCATTATCAGCTACAACGGTCTATGCAACCATGGTTGCATATGGAAGTGAGAAGGCCGGGTATATGGTATGTACAAAACAATTAAGGAAGAAAACGGATACTTTTGATGATTCTGCTTTGAATAAGACTTACAGAAGCTATATGAATTATGGGGTAAAAGTTTGGAAGGACAGCGGGGTTGTAACCTTAAAAAGAAAAAGTTCATCTATAAATAAAGTTGTAATGACAAAAAGTGATTCAAGATCGCTTGCTTGGACATATACATGGGGAGATTCACGAAATGGAAAAATACAACAGTTTGAAATTTGGTTTAATACAAGACAAATGAGTAAAAGAGGGAAATCTGGAAATCAAGCAATTGCGGCCCATGAGATTGGCCATGCAATAGGTTTGCTAGATCTCTATGAAAAAAGAAATAGAGACAAATTGATGTATGGTATTGAAAATAAAGAAGTTGTAAAACCGACGAAGGCAGATATCAAAGGCGGAAAATATGCAACAAGAAAGTAGGTAGAAAAATGGTAAAAAAAATGAAAAGAGCGATAATAGCAGCTATTATAAGTGCAATAATGGTAGGAAATGTAAGCAGCGTTTATGCGAAAGAGCTATGTCCAGATATCAGTAAGGTGCAGATAAATGAAATAAAAGGGAAAGAAAATACAGAGGTTGCGTTAGGTAAACTGACAGAACAATCCAAATACTATAAGATCAATATCAAAAGCCCTGGAAAAATAAAGTTAAAAGTAAAAGGATTGAAGAACAATCAGACTGCATTTGCCAGCTTATGTAAAAATGATCCAATTCATTCGGAGTTGGAGGGGACAAAGAATCTTACGGCAAAGGTTCCCAGCGCAGTTTATTACATAAGAAAACCAGGGATATATTATTTTTGGATAAATTGCATAGGAACAAAGAATGCATATGCTGCGTATACTTTTTCAACAAATAAAAATGAAGGTGGAAGTTCTTATTCAAAAGCCACAACTTTAAAAAAGAATCAGAAAAGAGTGGGAGTGATTGGATTTGATACAACATGCGATCAACGACAATATTACAAATTTACAATTTCTAAAGAAGAGCTGGTAAAAATAAAGATTGCAAAAGGGGATAGCTGCGCAAATGATGATACAATGCAAGTTGATGTTTATAAATTGAATAATAAAAAAAGGAAACATATTATAAAGGATAGAATTTACGAAGATCAAAATGGAGGTACGTTATATATCCGAAATAGCAAGAAATACAAAACGCAACCTGGCACATATTATATTGCAGTATCTAAGATAACGAATAGAGCGGCATTTGATTATTCTCTAACATGGTTGAAGGAGTAATGTTTTTATCTTATAGGAAAGTCCTTGTCACGCTAAAGCGTGAAAGTATATTCCTATAAGATAAAAATAATATGCGCACTCGCACAAGAGGTAAAAGATTGCTTCGCAATTGTGCTTGGCGCAGCAAACCGTCCAGGTCCCTCATGAGTGAGGGATTCAGGGAGTTGAAGCGGACCTGTCCGCTTTGTTCTTAAAAATAAAAATGTTTTTTAGGTATTAAAAGGAGAATGGGCATGAAAAGAAAAGTAAAAAAATGTTTCTTATCGTTACTAATGTGTATACTTACAATCACAAGCATACAGCCAATATTGGTAAAAGCAAATACTAGTCCGCCGCCAGAGGAGATTCAGTATACTCCCAAAGTATTATTAAAAGAAATAACAGAACGGACCACAGCGATTCCGGTGTATGTGTATGAGGATACCACTCTTTATATTAAAAATGGAACACATACAGTTTATAAAAAATTCTATAAAGAAGAAGGATTGAAAAAGGTAAAGATTGCGAAACAGAAAGCCGGAAGTAAATTGAAATTTTATCTTGTGGCAGACATTTCCGGGAAAAGGGGAAAAATTATCACCCGAAAGGTAGTTAAACTTCCAGCAATTTCAACAGAAACTCTTGATGATAAGATTCAGAAGCCCAAGGTACAGAAAACCATTACCAATAAAACCACCAAAGTGAATGTCACTGCCGCTAAAGGAACAAAGCTGGTGATCAAAAATGACAAGAAAACGCTGAAAACGGTAAAGTTTAAAAAATCAGAAAAAAAGAAAATTACGATTCCAGCGCAGAAAGAGGGGAATCTGTACTTTTATCTGAAAAAAGGAAATAGCAGAAGTAAGATCGTGACCCGAACCATAAAGGATGTGATTGCACCTGAAGCTCCGAGGGTAAAGATAGATAGCAGCTATGTTTTTTATGTAAAAGGAGAAGTAGGAACTAAAATTTATTTTAAGGGTGAAGATAACTGGTGGACAGAAGTAGGCGTGATTTTAGATAATGACTGGCAATTTATTATGCTTCCTTATTCCGATGAGGCAGAATACTATAAAGTATATCTGAAAGACATGGCAGGAAATAAGAGTAAGGTAGTAAAGGTTAAGAATCCAGATGCGGGTATGTCCTGTGAAGTATACTATTGATCTGGCTTATGTTTCATTATAATTTCTTTTTAAGAGGAGAGTAAGAGGATAGAATAACAGCGGCAATGTCCGGGAGGTATATATTTCCCGGCATTGCCGCTGTTTTGCTTGAATATAAACATTTCTGCGCCCATACAAAGGGAGTGTTCAGACAGGTTAGTATCTACTCTACTTTTATAGAAAATCCTTCATAGATTCCAACAGGGACGTTTTCGCCAAAAGAATACTGTTCCATAGTTTCCTGTTCAAATCTGTAGACCAGGATTTGGTTTTTAGATGGGTCGACAATCCAATATTCTCTGACCCCTGCAGTACGATATTTGAATAATTTTGTGAAATAATCCATAGGTTTATTTCCAGGTGAAACGATCTCAATAATCCAATCGGGAGGGCCATAACAGCCTTTTTCATTTAATTTAGATGTATCGCAGATGACAGAAATATCTGGTTCTACATAGTTTATGTCATCTTTATTTAGAAAAACTGCGAAAGGAGCAGGATAGACTTCGCATTGTTCATAGTTGTTCTGGATGTAATTTCCAATCGTGCGGTCAAAAAAATGCAGTAATTTCTGGTGTGTTCTGCTAGGCGGCGCCATATAATAGATTTGCCCGTCTATTAACTCTGCTCGTTTCCCTTCTGGTAATGCATAAATATCGTCGATAGTATAAATGTCACTTTTTCCTAATACATCCATAAGTTCACCTGAATTCTAAATTTTTCTTTTTTATGGTCCTGCCTTTTCTTGTTAGTATACTACGCTTTGCATATTTTAACAAGAATCCCTTTATTTATTCTTTTTCACATACACTTCCCGCCATTCAACCGTCACACTCTTTCCAATGCTGTGATAGTAGGCCAGAAACAGGAAAATGGCAGCCAGGGCAAAAATTCTCTGAAGCCGTCTTCCCTGTTTGCCCCAAGTCACCAGCCGAAGAAGAATATCGTCCTTTTCCTGCTCAGTGATTCCGTGTTCTCCTGCAAAATACAGAAGCAGATAGCCGAATCCTGCAATCATGGAAAAAGTTGCATACATTTTTACATGCGTAAAGTCTCCGGTTCTGGGTTCAGAACCCCTTGGAAGTTTTGTGTTTGTAGAAGAACCTGTACCTCCTGAATTGCCAGAGGGCTGTGAAATGGGGGGATCTGAATCTTTTTCGTCAGCAGGATCCTCCGTATCAGCAGGGTTTTCTGGGCTTTCTGGCTCTTCTGGATCTTGCTGGTCTGTGATCTTAACAGTGGCTTGCTTTTTACTCTCATTGCCAGCATTGTCTATGGCGGTTACCTGAATGGTGTGGCTTCCGCTGTCTGAGATTGTCACCTGGAAATCGTAAGATTCCACCATAGCTTCGTTGAAATCTGATTCTGGAAGGACCACTTTTTCTTCCTGGTCGATCTGATAGGAGATTCCAGCGATTCCTCCGGTAACTCTTCCTTCTTTTCCATCTTCCACCAAAATGTCGATTTCTGCATCTTCACCGTAAGGATGATCTTTGGTGTTGAAAAAGCTGATTTTAGGCGCGTTGTCTTCAATAATAATGCCGCCTCCCGCTGCTGTTAAGACTTTTTGCGGAGAGGTGTTTCCGGCGTTGTCTGTACAGGTTAAGGATGCTTTCCCTTTAAAATCCTCATTTAGAACAATGCGGGCTTCATAGGTTCCAGTGTCTGCCTCTGTCTGCAAAGCGCGGATTACAGATGCAGAACTTCCATAGGCCAAAGCTTGTTCTGTCTGTGTATGGACTTTGGAGACCTCGGCGGTTCCTTTTTCCTGAGTTCCGTCTTCCCAAGTTAAGGTATAGGCTGCTTCTTTGACGCCGCTGCCTTCTTCCGTAATGGGAACTGTGATCACCAGGCCCCGTTTGCGGATGATCCAGTCAAGAAAATTTTTATGACCGGAGCTGAAGGAAGCAGCGCCCAGCACAGGGGCAGTTTCATCTGCCCAGTCTGGATAGAGTATGGTATTCTGAATTAAAGTTTGAAGGCTGTCTGCCGGGTAAGTGATACCGCTGCCGTCGGCTTTGGTGTTCCAGCCCTTAAATACATAGCCCTCTGGAGCAGAGGCGGGAGCCGGTGCAAGGGTGAATTCTGGACCATCATAGGTGGTTTCTTGGTGTACATTGATATAACATACCTGAGTTTCAGGTTCTGGTATGTTTTCCTCATCTTCCATATCATAGGAGAGAGTTATATTTGTCTGATAAATACCATAGTAAGAAGTATTTTCTGTCAAAGTCAGCTCTGAACCGGAAGGGATACTGCTCTTGTATTCAGAGGGATTCGGATTCCATCCCAAAGGCGTCCAGCCAGGTACTTCCTTTAACTTTGGAGCCTTGATGACTGCGCTGGGGACCTGATCTGTAATGGAAACTGGTATCAGCTCTTTTTGGACCGGACTGCCAGAGTAGAAAGCAGCAGTAAAAGTTTTTTCTGTGTCCGGGTTTTCCCGGAAAATAGCATAGAGGGTGATATCTCCCGTAATCTCTAAGGATGCGCCTTCCTGATAGGGGGCGCCGGAATCATCCGGGCTGGTGTTCCATCGCACAAAGGTACTGCCTTCCTTGTGCAGATTTTTTCCAGATAATATCTGTGCAGTATCGCCGATTTTATAAGTCCGGCTGTCCGATACCGTTCCCCCTGCACCGTTACTGTCATAACGGATTTCGTAGAATTCTTCAGGTTTAGTGGCAGACAGGGAAAGTTGGTTATTTTCTTTGTCCAGAACCTTATACCAGCCAGTGACTCCGTTAAGGTCTTCCACCGTAATTTTTTCCATGTCATTTTTGCTCAGGGCATAGGAGTTGGAGCCTTTGACCAGAACGTGTTCTTCTGAGGCTTTTACATAGATGGCAAGGGGATGCTGTAAGGGGCTGGTAAGCTGTATCTGTGCAGAGAAATCTTTATCGCTGTTTTTCAGCAAGGTAATACCGTCAGTGTGGGTGTCAGATGGATTTCTGCCGCCGGCAAACTGTATGTCCCCAGATAGAACCAGGCAGCCTTTTTTGTCGGTATTAAGAGTGGAAATAGCGCCGCTGCCATCGGAATCCGTGGAAGTGTTGCCTTCAAAGGAGCCCTGTTCGATGTAGACATTTCCGAAATAATTGTAAATACATCCGCCGGACTTAGCAGTATTTCCAGAAAAAGTTCCGCCATAAATATGTACGGTATCACCTTCCCCGTTAGCCGCAAGGAATCCGCCATAACTTTCTGCGGTATTATTTCGGTAAGTGCCGCCATAAATGGAAAGTTCGCTTCCATTTGATAAGCAGACAGCGGCGCCATTGTTGTTACTTCCAGTTGTGGAACAATTTTCAATGGTTGCATTTTGGAAAATGCCAGTGGATGCATAAAGGGATATTGCAGTTTTAAGAGAAACACCGCCAGGTGATGAAACAACATTTTTGATGGTACAGTGATCCAGAATAATCTGGCTGTTATCGTAAAGGTTGATCATCGGCTGTTCTGCAGGGGAAGAATTGCCATCTACCGTAACGCCGCGTAGCGTTAATTTCCCATTACTTTTTGAATGAAACCCTGCTTTGCTCCTGGTTCTTAAAATGGTCCCGCCGCCTTCAATAATAACTTCCCCTTTGATCTCTATGACAGTATCTATGGTTAAGGTGACGCCTGGATTGATAATCAGTTTTTCATTTTCCAAAGTGGCATGGCACACCTGGTCTGAATCAATTATGGTACAGGGAAGATCTGTATTGTCAGGTGTTTCAGAAAGGCTTTGGTCAGCCGCCAGTATCTCTGATTCAATGATTTTTTCGGCTGGATCTTTTTTCAGCGGATCGCTGTTCTGGTTTTGTTCTTTGGATTCCTCTGGATCTATGATGGTAAGAGAATGATCCCGCATATCTGGAAGCTGGTTATTGTCTTCTGGATCTTGGATGACATTCTGTTTGTGGGAATCACTGTCGTTTTCAGGAACATTCTGGACATAAGAGCCTTCTGCGCCTTCTGGCCCATTGCTGTCAGCTGGAGAAGGTTCCTGTACATGAACGGAGATAGAAGGAAGTGACAAGCCTTCTGCGAGACTGTAATTTTCTGGTAAAACTGGAGTAAAGACATAAGTTCCCGGGGTCTGGCTGTCATAAGCAGGCTCGCTTGTCCAGGTAATGGATGTAAGGGTAATAGGTTCTTGGGGATCTGTATGTTCTGCCAAAGTGCATACTGCAGCTAAGGTAAGGGGCAGATTCAGATGTTCCAGGGGAGTTCCAGAAGGAACTGTCTGCTGGCTGATCTCTGCTGGTAAAGGGAGAAAAGACGATATGTTCTGCTGCGCATTCTTCTGTGGAGCTTCAGAACCATAGGATTCTGAGGGAAACGATACAAACAACAGACAAATACACAGCAGTATGGCTGACAATTTTTTTAGAATAGAATGATTTTTCCTGGGGAAAGATTTTTCTGGGAAGCTTTCTTTTGTCGTTTTCATGGCATATCACGCTCCTTTTTTTGCGTTTACTAAATTATGTTTTTATTATAAACGATAAGGGCGGTAATTGCCATCAAAAAGTGGCTGACAATTATGATTTTTCTGTCTGTTTCATCCAGCTTCGGAGGGGATTCACCTCTTTGGCTTTGGTGAGGAGATCACCTGCGTTCTCTTTCAGATAGCTGCTTAATTGACTTAATTCTTCGGAAGTAAAACCGGAAGATTTTTCAATCACGCCGGTGGGAACAATTCCTTCTGCGTAATCCTTTCCTCGTTCAAAAGATACCCGGACAATTTTTTTTCCATCTTTTTGTGAGAGCAGACCGGAATAGGTCATGCGAAGTTCTTGTGATTGATTCATAATAGCCCCTCCTCAGAGTTTTTAAATTTCTGTTTTGAGTTTCAGACTTTCGATAGATTATAACAGTGAATGGCGTAAAATGCAAGGTTTCTGAAAAGGCCAGAAAAGATTGAGATTGTAAATGGGAGAGAAATCCTGTAAAATATTAGGAACGGAGCCTAAAGATTTGTTAGGAGAAAGGAATGTGAATTAGAATGAAACTAGGAGTTACCATGGAAGGCGGCGCAAGCCGAACCATTTTTAGCTGCGGGGTTACAGATGCATTGCTGGAGGAGGATATTATGCCGGATTATTTGATCGGCGTATCGGCTGGAATAGCCTATGGCGTTTCGTATCTGTCCAGGCAGAAAGGCCGGAATCTGGTAATTGCCCAGAAATATATGAGCGATAAACGCTATATGGGAGTAAAACATTTATTGAAGAATCGGAATTTTTATAATATTCCTTTCGTATTTGGAGAAGTGCCTAATCAACTGGAAGCCTTTGACTATGACGCTTTTGAGGCGTTTCAGGGAAAGGTGGAAGCCTGCGTGACAAATCTTCATACAGGGAAGCCAGAGTATCTGGAAGTGCCCAGAAGGGATGATGAATTTAATGTTCTGGTGGCAAGCTGCGCCCTTCCAATTTTGTTTCAGCCGGTAAAAGTAGGGAAGCGTTATTATCTGGACGGAGGGCTGTCAGATTCCATTCCCTATGAACATGCCATACAAGAGGGATGCGATAAGAATATTGTGATCCTCACCAGAGAACGGGGATATGTGAAAAAAGAAGAACGGGCGGGAAAGATATCCCAGAAATTATATAAAAAGTATCCCAATATTGCAGAGGATCTTAAAAAGAGACCAGAACGTTATAATGATTGCATGAAAAAATTAATGGAGCGGGAGCAGGCAGGAGAAATCTTTGTGATTGCACCAGAGACTACCCATGGAGTAGGCAGGACGGAATCAAATCCAGAGAAATTGACCCGGCTGTATGAGGAGGGGTACCAGCAGGCGAAAAAGCAGATGGAGGACCTGAAAAAATATTTATCTGAGTAAAGGATCAGGAGGTACAGAATGAGAATATTTCATTTGTCAGATCTGCATATTGGCAAACAGCTTTATGATTATAATTTAGGGGAGAGCCAGCAGGAGGTGCTTTCTCAGATTGCGGCCCAGGCGAAAATTTGTAAGCCAGATGTAATCTTGATCTGCGGGGATATTTTTGACAGGTCTGTGCCTTCAGGAGAAGCTTATACCATCTTTGACAATTTTTTGCAGAAATTGGCTGGATTAACTCCTCAGATTCCCGTACTTCTGATTGCAGGAAATCATGATCATGCCCAGAGGCTGCAGTATGCCAGTTCTTTTTTGGAGAAAAATCAGATCTATGTGTCGGCCATGGTTCCCCAACAGCCAGAAGAACATTTGAAAAAAATTGTATTAGAAGATGACGAAGGAGAAGTGAATTTTTATTTACTGCCCTTTTTAAAACCCGGCTATGTACGCCGCTTGTTTCCAGAGGGAGTGGTGACGGATTATGGGAGCGCGGTACAGGCGGTTTTAGAGAGGGAAGACATTGATTATGGGAAGCGGAATGTACTGTTGTCCCATCAATTTTACACGAATCAGGGAGTGGAACCAGAAACCTGTGATTCAGAGCAGGCGGTGATCACCGTGGGAGGGCTGGACAATATTGACGTATCTGTGGTGGAGCGATTCGACTACGTGGCCCTGGGGCACATTCATGGCCCGCAGATGGTAAAATATCCTCATATTCGTTATTGCGGAACTCCTCTGAAATATTCCGTCAGTGAGGAACATCACAGAAAATCCATTACCACAGTGACTCTGGGGAAAAAGGGAGAGGATGTAGAGATTGACGTCATCCCTCTTCTGCCTATACAGGAGGTGCGGAGAGAGCGGGGATCGCTGCAGGAGATTCTGGCTCGTGCCAATCCAAAGAATTGCCATGATTTTGTCAGCGTGACGTTGACAGATGAGAAGGAACCGTATCGCCCCAAAGAGCAGTTAGAGGAAGTATATGATCATATTTTAGAGCTTAGAATTGACAACGCCAGAACCAGAAGTCTGATGGAGATGAAGCCAGAGGGGGATTTCACTTTAAGCCCCATGGAAGCCTTCCGCAGTTTTTATCAGGAAATGCAGGGACAGCCAATGAATGAAGCGGAAGAGAAGATGATGGAAGCGATGTTAGAGCGTGTCTAAAGGAGGAAGGATATGAGGCCTGTAAAATTGGTAATGTCAGCCTTTGGCTCTTATGCAGGAGAAGAGGTCATAGATTTTTCAGAGATGAAGCAGGGAGTTTTTCTGATTACCGGCGATACCGGAGCAGGGAAAACCACAATCTTTGATGGGATTACTTATGCCTTATATGATCAGACCAGCGGTGGAAAACGAGAAGGCGATATGATGCGCAGCCAGTATGCAGAGCCCTCGATTCAGACTTTTGTGGAACTGACCTTTCTCTATAGGGGAGAGACTTACGTGGTGCGGCGCAATCCCAATTATAAGAGGACAAGCAGAAGAAAAAATAAGGAGGGGGCCTATCCCCTGGCCAAAGAGGCTGCTTCTGTTACTCTGTGGATGCCGGATGGGCGGGAATTTCCCGGAAAAATAAAAGAGATCAATGAGAAGATCGTAGAGATTTTAGGGGTGGGAGGTCCGCAGTTTACTCAGATTGCCATGATCGCTCAGGGAGAATTTATACGGCTGCTTCACGCCTCTTCCAGAGAACGGAAAGAAATTTTTGCAAAAGTGTTTGACACAGAGAGATACGCAAGACTGCAATTAAAACTGCGGGAGGAAAGCAAAGAATTATACGGGAAATTAGAAGACAACCGCAAATTATGCCTTCATGAGATTCAGGGGGTGCAATGTCTGCCGGAAAGTCAGTTTTTGCTGGAATGGGAAGAAAACAGCAGGCTGTTGGAGACCAATCCGGTACAGATATTGGAAAGTCTCGGAAAGCTGATACAGGAAATTCAGGAAAGGGAAAGCGAGATCCGCAGACAGGAAACAGAGAATCGAAGGAAGATGGAGGAGAATACATTTTACCTTCGGCAGGCCAGAGAGATTAACCAGCTTTTTGCACAAGAAAGGGAAGCAGAAAAAGAGATTGCCGACCGGACCGCATTGCTGCAGCTGCAAAAGAGCCAAGAAGAAAGGGCGAAAGCGGCCCTTTGGGAGCAAAAGGATAAATGGGAATCCCAGGCGCCAGAATGGAATCAGCAGATTGCTGAATGGAAGGGATTGTTCCCCAAATATGGGCAGTTGAAAGAAAAGCTGCATATACTGCAGCAGGCGGAGAAAATGCAGGAAGAGGTAGAGAAAGGCTGGGATCAATCCAAAGAGAGACTGGAGGGGATTTACGTCCTCATACAGAATGCAGAGATGCGGCAGAAAGAATTAGAAGAGATAATTGGCAAAATTCCGGCTTTGTCAGAGGCAGAAAAAGAATTGACAGCAAAGCAGTCTGTATTAGAGGAAATGGAAGAGACCTGTCAGAAGGTGAGAACCTATGAGAAAAGTCTGGAGCTGGAACAGAAAAAGGTTCAGGCCGCATTGACATTTTATCAGGAAAAAAGCCAAATATATGAAGAAAAAAATCAAAAATTTGTGGAAGAACAAGTGGGAATTTTAGCGCAGGATTTGCAGGAAGGACAGCCCTGTCCTGTCTGTGGTTCTCGAAAACATCCCCAAAAGGCTTTCCTTTCCAGCCAGGCAGTGACCGGACGACAGGTGGAGCAGGCAAAAAAGGAACGGGAAGAAGCAGACCAAAAGTTGAATCAATCCAGAGAACAGTTTCAGAAGGTTCAGGAAAGTTGTGAAAAGGAAAAAACATTGTTGCAGCGGGATGGGAATCGTATCTTTGGAGAGAATTTTCAGCCAGAGTATATTCTGCCTGCATTAGAAGAATGCCGGCAAAAGAGGGCGGAAACGTCCCATCAGCTTGCCCAGGCCAGGGAACAAGAAGATCAATGCGAGGAACAGAAAAAAATCCAGCAGCAATTGACAGAAGAAAGGGAACTGTTGTTAAAACAGCAGGAAGCGTGGAATCAAAAACAGTATCAGGCAAAATTGCAGGTTGAGACAGTCAGCCAGGCAAGTCAGCTGCTGCGAAAAGAACTTCCTTTTGAGACAGAGGAGGAATTGAAGCGTCAGCTGCAGGCAGCAGAAGAGAGAAGGAAGCAGCTGGAACAGGAAAAGATCCAGGCGGAAAAGTCTTTACAGGAATTGCAGCAGGAAATCGCAAAAAATCAGGGAATGCTGGAAGAGCAGCAGAAGAATCAAAATTTACTGAGGAACCGTCTGGAGGGGAAAGAACAGGCAGAGGAGAGCAGTCTGCAGGAACGGGAAGACCAGTTAAAAAAGGAGGCCGGGAAGCTGGAACAGGAAAAATTGCGGCTGGCTGGATTGCAGTCGGGAAACCAGCAGGCAAAAGGGCGTCTTGCTAAATTGCAGCAGGAACGGGAAGGACTGAAGGGGCAGTATGAGATCATAAGCAATCTGGATAAGACCGCAAATGGAAATCTGACCCAGCATATCCGCATGGATTTTCAGACTTACATACAAAGACGTTATTTTCGCTATATGATTGCAGAGGCCAATCGGCGGCTGATGAAAATGAATGGGAGCAAATTTCTTTTACAATGCCGGGAACTGGAGCATCTTGCCAAACAGGGAGAGGCTGGGCTGGACCTGGATATTTATGATTTGATTACAGATAAAGTGCGGGATGTAAAAACTCTGTCTGGGGGAGAATCTTTTCTGGCGGCTCTGGCCATGGCTCTTGGCATGGCGGATGTCATACAAAATACAGCAGGGAAAGTACAGATAGATACCATGTTTATTGACGAGGGATTTGGCTCTCTGGACGAGGAAGCCAGAAATAAAGCAGTTCTTATCTTACGTGAATTGGCAGGAAATACCCGGCTGGTAGGGATTATTTCTCATGTGACGGAGTTAAAAGAGCAGATGGATCAGAAGCTGGTAATCTCAAAAAGTGATAAGGGAAGCAGTGCGAAATGGGTAATAGAGAACTGAAGATGCAGATGATATGAAAGGATATTGGAACAAAGGAGGAAATACGATGTTACTATTTGCAAAGTGTATGTGCTGTCTGGCAAATCAGCAGGGGAGGTTGATCGAGCAGTTAGAGGATGAGGAGAAGAAAGCGGCTTTTATGAAGGAAGTTATGACGCTGATTGGAACCAGCGGATCAGAGTATAATGCTCCTGGGATCACTGCATTGATCACCGAGATACGGGAAAAGTATTTTGGAAAAGATCAGGGGATAGCCCAGATGAAAAGGGAATTTAATCAATTATTGCTTCAGATGGAAAAAGAATTGGAGCAGAAAATCCATGAAAGCCCAGAGCCATTGAGAGAAGCTCTGCGTTTTGCCAGAATTGGAAACTATATTGATTTTTCAGCGGTGGAAAATGTTACAGAAGAGGAATTTATGGAGTTATTTCACAGGGAAGGGGATCAAATTGACGATATAGAATACAACTGCCTCTGCAAAGAGTTAAAAGAAGCCGCCAGTCTGGTCTATATTGTGGATAACTGTGGAGAGGTAGTTATTGATAAGATTGTGATTCGTAAGCTGAAGGAATTATATCCAGAGCTTAAGATTACAGCTATGGTTCGGGGCAAGGATGCTCTGAATGATGCGACCATGGAAGACGCAGAGATGATAGGACTTACGAAGGAGGTTCCGGTAGTCACCAATAACAGCTCTATACAAGGGGTTGTCTTTTCAGAACTTACCGATGAGGTCAGGGAAATTTTAGATAGAGCGGATTTGATTCTGGCCAAAGGCCAGGGGAATTTTGAGTCTTTGCATGGATGCGGAAAAAATATTTATTATCTGTTCTTATGTAAGTGCGAGTTGTTTTCTGAGCGGTTTCAGGTAGAGCGGTTTCACGGAATGTTTGTGAACGAGAAGCGAGTGCGGATATAGTATGACAATAAAGGAGGATAAGAGATGAAGATGGTATTTTTGGATGCAAAATCCATAGGAGAGGACATTGATCTGTCTGGATATGACGCGTTAGGGGAGGTGGTCAAGTATGATTTTTCCACGCCCCAGGAAGTGAGAGAACGTGTAAAAGACGCAGACGTGATCATATTGAATAAAGTGGTAGTAAATGAGGAAAGTATCGGTTCGGCTGAAAAATTAAAAATGGTATGTGTGGCGGCGACAGGGACCAATAACCTGGATAAAGAATATCTGGAAAAACGAGGGATTGTATGGAGAAATGTAGCTGGGTATTCCACAGAGACAGTAGCCCAGCACACCTTTTCTCTGCTGTTCTATTTGTTCGAACACCTTGCTTATTATGATGAATATGTGAAATCTGAAAAATATGTGGCAGATTGTATGTTTACTCATTTCGAGCGAAGATTTTCAGATCTTTATGGTAAGACTTGGGGAATTATCGGAATGGGGGCCATTGGAAGAAGGGTGGCGGAGATTGCCAAACTCTTTGGATGCCAGGTAATCTATTATTCCACTTCCGGAAAAAATAATCAGCCGGGATATGAGAGAGTGGAATTTGAGGAATTGCTGGAGCGGTCTGATATTGTGTCCGTCCATGCGCCCTTGACGCCGGAAACGGAAAATCTTATGGACCAAAAAGCCTTTGAGAGAATGAAAAAAACAGCAATTTTCCTGAATCTGGGGAGAGGGCCGATTGTGTCGGAGGAGGCTCTTGCAAATGCTTTGGAGAAGGGTGAGATTCAGGCGGCAGGGCTGGATGTGCTGTGTGTGGAGCCCATGAGTGTAGATAATCCCCTGCGGAGAATCAAAGACAGCGATAAGCTGTTGATCACACCGCATATTGCTTGGGCAAGCGTGGAAGCAAGAACCAGGTTGATGGAGATTATATTAGGGCAGATAAAAGAGTTTTTTAACCTCTGAATCTAACTGGGAATCCCCGCGTCTAGTCCGCTGTGGTAGGAGTTGTTTCCCAACGCCTTTAATAGTTTTTTCCTACAGGTATGTTCTGCTTTTGAACTGGGAGCAGCAGTGAACAGCTGGTTCAGATCTGCCAGGAGAGTGAAATAATCTTTTTGGGCCTGCTCTATCAAATCTAAAAAGGAATCGTTGGAAGTGATAGAAGTATCCCAGGGGTTTTTCCAGGAGCGGCGCAGAATATTCAGAGGGTCTATGTGGATCGTCAAAGTATCACTGGGAATCATGGAAGAAAATAGAGTGTAACCAAGAAATAGCTGCTCTAGTCTTCCAATGATTCTCTTTTTTTTGCCGGCAGGGTCCTGGAGAAACTTTATTCCCAATTGAATGGAACGGACAGAAGCATAGATGGAGAGGTAGTGAATATTTAGTTCTGGATAAGTCTTGGCATATACATAGTGTAAGATAAGGGCAATGGTGTGGAGCTGCTTTTTGCTTAATCGAATGGAAGCCTCCGGGTGAAAAGAAGAAGGCGGACAATGCTTGTAGAACTGTAACAGCTCAGCGTCAATGTCTGTTTCCAGGCTCATATGAATTCCATAGTAACGATTGTCCTTTTTCTGATACTCTGTTTTCCAGTAAACGTAAGGATGGCAGCGGGTATCCAAGGTATAATGTCCTAAGAAGCCTGCGATATAAGCCTCGGCAATCTGTTTTTCCAAGGGGTCTGAAAATAGTTTTCGGCTGTTCAGCAGATAATGCAGAAAAACTCCGGTTTTTTCCGTATGGGCTACAGAACCGATATTATTTTTGTGGATGATATAGGAAGGGAGAAAATAAAAAAACAGATCAGGTCCCTGCAGCCCCAGGCTGTAGGCATTATGCTGCTTTTGTATGGCGTTTTTCAGAGGACTTTTCTCCAGTTTTTTATAAGTGTCAGCGCCAAATAGATAATGTGTGGTAAAACCAGGCATGGGGTGCTCCTTTCTGTCTTTTGATCATTGTCTGTAGGTGTTTTATCAAAATCCTGCTTTTATCAAAAATTTTCCTAATTCTTCCATTCCGGCCACCTCGTCCTGGGCGTTTTCGGGCAGATCGTAATAGTATTTCCTGCTGGAGATCTGAATGGAAATCCGGTCCAAGGGAAAGCCTGGCTGGCTTCTGGGGTGAGGCTGAGAGGTAAGGAGAAAAGGTTTTCCCCAGAGACTGGGATCTTCACATTCGTAAATCTCTGATTTGCTTTTGTAGAAACATACGGCATTCCGGTACTGTGCCTTCAGATCTCCGAATTGCCGGGCTAATCCGCTGTAGTAAGCTGTCAGTCCCTCGTCGGTATGATCTCTGCCGGGAATTCTTCTCACATGGATACCAGGCTGTAATTCTTTTGGGAACCCTTCCAGATACAGTCCGCTGTCGCAGGAAAATACCGGCATATGAAAGGCATTGAAATACATGTCTGCTTTTAATCTGGCGTTTTCCAACAGTGAATTGCCAGTTTCTTCCACTTTTGGAATAGGGCCTGTCATATCCTCTAATCCCTTTAACTTGATTCCCAGAGGTTTTAAGATTCGTTTCATCAGCAGAAGTTTTCCTTTATTGGAAGTTCCATATAATAGTTCCATACTGTTTCTCCTGTCTCTCCTGCTTTATCCTAAAAGCTGCATGAGTTCTTCTCTGGTCAGCTTGACACTCTCAAATCCTTCTGTTTTCAGAAGCTGTTCCGCCAGTTCTCGTTTTCTTTTCTGTAACCTTAAAATATTTTCTTCAATGGTATTCTGGGTGATTAGCTTGTATACGGTTACGGGGCGCTTTTGACCGATTCGATGGGCCCGGTCTGCAGCCTGATTTTGAAGGGCGACATTCCACCAGGGATCGTAATGGATCACAATATCTGCCGCTGTCAGATTCAATCCTGTACCTCCGGCTTTCAGCGAGATACAAAATACAGGTACTTCTCCTTGCTGAAAACGGTTTACCAATGCCGCACGGCGTTCCTTGCTGGTGCCTCCGGTCAGACTCAGATAGGGGATTCCTTCTTGCTGCATCTGTTCCTGTATGAGAGACAGCATTGTTGTAAATTGGGAAAATAAAAGGATCCGATGCCCGCCTTCCAGAGCATTTTTGATCAGGTCCATACACATTAGAAGTTTGGCGGATTCCCCTTGATAATCCTCATAAATCAGCGAAGGATGGCAGCAGAGCTGGCGCAGTTTGGTAAGTTCTGCTAAAATTTGTATTTTCTGGGAAGCGAATTCTGTCTCGGTCTGGTGATCCAGCATTAATTTGATACGCTGCAGGTGAGCCATGTAGAGCTTGTCCTGTTCCTCTTCCATCTGGGCAAATAAGGATTTTTCTATTTTGGCGGGAAGTTCTTTTAATACGTCTATTTTCAGCCGGCGCAGTACAAAGGGACGGATCATGCTGCGAAGACAGTCCGCCGCATTTTCCTCCTGGTTTACCACCAGAGGGATCTCGATTTCTTCTCGAAACCGCTGGTAAGAATATAAAAATCCTGGCATAAGATAGTCAAAAATACTCCATAGTTCGCTGAGACGGTTTTCAATGGGAGTTCCAGTCAAAGCCACCTTAAATCCTGCCTGGATATTTTTCACTGCCTGGGCAGATTTTGTATTGTGATTCTTGATATACTGAGCTTCGTCAATGATCTCATATTGAAAAGAATGACTCTGATAGAAGACTTCGTCCCGTTTCAGCAGATCATAGGAGGTAATGAGGACCTCTGATTTTTTTGCAGAATGGATCAAAGTTTCCCGTTCAAAAGCAGTTCCAGTGATTATGGTAGTCTGAAGCCTGGGAGCAAAGCGTTCCATTTCATTTTTCCAGTTATAAATCAATGAGGCAGGACAGATGATCAGTGCAAAATTTTGGGCCTGATCTGTCCGCGAGAAGTTTTCTTCATATTCTGAGAGCAGAAAGGCAATGATCTGCAAGGTTTTCCCTAGTCCCATATCATCCGCCAGAATTCCTCCGAATCCATTGGAGCATAAAGTCTTCAACCACAAAAATCCCTGTCGCTGGTATTCCCGCAGAATTTTTTCCAGAGATTTTGGCACTTCAAAATCATTGTCCTCCACGGTTTTCATATTTCGCACCAGTGATTTGAAATCCCGGTTTTTCACTACGTGGAACTGCTTCTGGTCTTTTAATTCTTTGTCCAGATACAGGGCTCGGTATTTGGGGAGCGAAATACTTCCCTGCTCCCACTGGCTGGCAGAGACAGACAAGCCATTTTGAATCCGGGAAAGAACAGTCAGGCCATTTTCTTCCATACTTAAAAAATCTCCGTTTTTCAGTCGGAAAAATTTTCGTTTTCTCTGATAAGAAGAAAGAATTTCTACCAGCTCTGAAAGAGACATCTCTGGGCTGTCCAAAGTTAATTCCAGCAATTCGCCTTTTAGTGATACGCCTACAGAAAGAGCAGGGGCTGGATTTACCTGGATAGATTTTAAGGCGTCGCTGACAAAAATATCTCCAAGACGGGACAGCGCCTCTATGCCTTCTGTCAAAAGGCGGTAGAGTTTTTCGTCGTCGCCAGACAAGATCATGTGTTTTTTCTCTACATCCATATTCTGAAACCAGCGGCGTATCTGTTCCCGCCGCTTTAACTCTGACAATTCGTCCCGGTTTTCAATCATACGGGGTTTGTGAAAAATATTGTATCGCTGTGCTCCATAACATACAAATATCTCACAGGTGACAGTCTGTTTGTCAGGTGCGTCCAGATAAATTTCGAATTCTGGTTTCGGCGGCAGATACCATTCCTCCTGAAACTGCTGTTTCTGTACCATATAGTATTGTTCCAGCACAGGCAAAAGCTCCCGGCAAAAAGCAGGAAGCTCTCCATTGGATACAAAAAATTCTTCGTACCGATGATCACTTAAATATTCCCAAAAAGGTCTGATCTGGCGGGCATGATCCATGGGAGTTCGATAGATGATACCCTCTCGCCACAGATAGGCGCAGGTTCCTCCATAAGTATAAAATAATTTTTCCGTTTCTAGGAGGACGCCTTCTTTCTGGCCGTGAATAGTCAAAAAGGGTTGATAGGATTCGTCTGAAATACGCCACATTTCTCTGGCATGGCGATTCATTTCCAGGGAAAATTCTTCTGTCTCCACTGCCCGGAAAAACTCATCCATATTTCCAGTATGAATTGTGACGTAACGAGTTTCTTTTTTACTATAATATCTGGATGGTTGGTTCTGATTCCTGTTTTCTGTTTCCAGGATCAGAAATTCTGCCACTTTTCTGCCGCGTTCCGTAAAGGCTTCTAGGGTATGGTAAAACTCCAGTTCTTTTCCATAGGTTATGAATTCCTGCCTTTTCACAGCGTCTGCAAAACGATCCACATTTTTCAGAACATATTTCTTTTTTGCTCCGATCTGAAAGTCTACATAGATCTGATCATAGGAAATGGAGACTTGGGGAACCAGGTCAATGGTTCCCAGAAGCTCCATCTGGCTGTATGCCAGGCGTTCTCGTTCTCTGTATTGATTGATCAGCCGGGTCAGCCCGTAGCTGCTGCTTCGGGCTGGCATTACTCCTTTTCCGGCGGAAGATTCCTGATACATTTTATACAACCTGTTTCTTTGCCACAAATACAGGGAAGGTATCTGTGCCTTTTAATTCCTTGTTCTGAGAAATTGTTACTTTTTTATCGGTGATCACATATTCTGCATTGACCCCCTCTTTGATCACTGTATCCTGCATCAAAATAGCATTTTTTACCTTTGCTCCTTTGCCGATCTTAACGCCTCGGAACAAAATACAGTTTTCGATTTCCCCTTCAATCACACAACCGTCAGCTACCATAACATTTTTTGCGGAAGCGCCATTGACATATCGTGTAGGGTTATCGTCACGGATCTTTGTGTAAATAGAACTTTTGCCAAATAATGCGTCCAGGTTATCATTGTCTAAAAGACGCATATTCTGATCAAAATATCCTTTCAGGCTGCCGATACGGGCTGCATACTCTTTGTATTCATAAGCGTGAATGCGCAGAGTATCCAGCTGAGGAATTAAAATATCCCGCTCTAAATACACGCTTCCGCCCATAAAAGCTTCATTGATCAATTTGATCAGGTGTTCTCGTTCAAATACATAGATATTCATGGAGAAATTCTGAAGGCCTTTTTCCTGGGAGTTGATATGTATCTTCTTGACACGATCTCCTTCCAGGTCCAGTGTGAAGTATTTTCCTTTATTTAATTCTTCCGCCTTCATAAAACTTGCAGGCAGTTCTTCTTTTGTGTAGGCGATAGTGACGTCCGCTTCACTGGCAATATGGGTGTCCAGTAATTTTTGGAAGTCGAAGTTAAAAGCGATATTGGTATCTGACATGATCACATATTTTTCTTTTTGAGATCTCAAAAAGCCCATAATGCTGGCAAGCATACCGACTCTTCCTGTATAGACGCCCATATTTTTCTGAGCGAAAGGCGGGAAAATATTCAGACCGCCGTTTTTTCGGGATAAGTCCCATTCACGTCCGGAACCCAGATGATCCAGCAGGGAAAAGTAATTTTCACGGACTAATACGGTAATGTTGTCAATTCCGCAGTTGGCCATACTGGAAAGCACAAAATCAATCATACGATAACGACCTGCAAAGGGAATGGATGCCATCAATCGTTCGCTGGTCAGTTCCGGTACAAGTTCATCATAAGCATTTGGAAAAATAATACCTAATGCGTTGGTGTTATTACTATTCATCATTGTTTGTCACCATCCTTTACATTATCACTGACCATGGCATTTGGTCCGATCACTGCATCGTCTCCAATATAGACGCCAGGTCCAACAGTCGCAACCCCTGCTTCTTCGCCTTCCGGCATCTGTCCTACCACGGCGTTCTGTCCTACGATTACATTTTCTGCTATAATACAGTGTTTTACTTTTGCCCCTGCCTTGATGATGGTATTGCCCATGACAACGGCGTCTTCTACTTCTGCGCCTTCTTCCACTTTCACACCGGCAAAGAGGATGGAATGTTTGATACTTCCAGATATGTTGCATCCGTCTGTAATCATAGAGTTCTCCACTTTTGCGCCTGCGTTGATCTTATGTCCGGTCATACCGCTGTTACGGCTGTAGATCTTCCATTTTTCGTCATACAGATTAATTCCGCTGTTTTCCGGGTCCAATACCTCCATGTTAGCTTCCCAGAGAGAAGAGATAGTTCCCACATCTTTCCAGTAGCCGCTAAAGTGATATGCGTACATTTTTCGTCCGTCTTTTAAAAGATTTGGAATAATGTTATTTCCAAAGTCGTTTTCGGAGGCGGGGTCTTCTTCGTCTTCGATCAGATACTTTCTTAAGATGTCCCAATTGAAGATATAAATACCCATGGACGCCAGATTTGATTTAGGATCTTTTGGTTTTTCCTGGAATTCTGTAATCTTGTCGTTCTCATCCGCCACCATCAATCCGAATCTGGAAGCTTCCTCCCAGGGCACTTCCATAACGGCTACGGAAAATTCTGCGCCTTTTTCCTTGTGGAAACGAAGGAAATCGCTGTAGTCCTGCTTACAGATCTGGTCTCCGGAAAGAATAATTACATATTCCGGATCATAGCGCTCAATAAACGAAAGATTCTGATAAATAGCGTTTGCTGTTCCCTTGTACCAGTCAGAACCAGAGGCCTGCTGATAAGGGGGAAGTACATGAACGCCTCCGTAGAGACGGTCCAGATCCCAGGGCTGCCCATTTCCAATATATTCATTTAAAACCAATGGCTGATACTGTGTTAAAATTCCCACTGTATCAATTCCTGAGTTCACGCAGTTTGACAGTGGAAAGTCAATAATACGGTATTTCCCGCCAAAAGGAACTGCGGGTTTTGCCAGTTTCTGAGTCAACGCATAGAGACGGGACCCTTGTCCACCGGCAAGAAGCATAGCAATCATTTCTTTACCCATTTTTTCTCTCCTTTACTTGTAGGATGCAGTATCAAAAACAACTTTATCCTGTAATTGTTACATTTTCAGTTTTGGTATGAAATACCTCCACTTCCAATTGTTACTATTGTACAGGATTATGGTGTTTTTGTAAATAAATCATTGCAATTTTACTATAAAAATTACCTGACAAAATACTTTTTATTCCAAAATATTGAGATTTGTTTCGACATTCAAGTTATTTTTAACTATTTTCAAAGGCGGGGCAGCACAACGACAAAGGACGCGCCGCCTTCAGGGGCGTCTTCCACATAGAGTTTTCCCTTGTGAATGTGAATGATTTCCTGGGCGATACAAAGTCCCAGTCCAAAGTGAGATTTGTCTTTGTGGGATTTATCGCACCGGTAAAAGCGGTCAAATATAGATTCTTTTTCGGAATCTGGAATGCCGGGCCCATTGTCTGTCACACGGAAGGTAAACCTGTCAGATGATATTTTCAGGGAAAGAGAAATTTTTCCATGAGAGGGTGTGTAGCTGAGAGCATTGTCCATCAGAATGGAAAGTACTTGTTCGATCCGCTCTTTATCGCAGAGGCAGGGCGGGATTCCCTCTTCCGGCAGGGTGATACCAAAGGAGATGGATTTTTTTAGGGCCAGCGGTTCAAATTTTTCGTAAGTGGACAGCAGCAGAGTATCCAGCTCCACTTTCGTTTTTTGAATAGCGAAATGAGAACTGTCTGTGTGAGAAAGCGTAAGCATGTCCTCAATCAGACGGCTCATGCGTTTGCCCTCGGTTTCTATCGTCTCAGAAAAATGTGCGGTTTCCTCTGGGGAAGCATGTTTCATGGCAGACAGGCTGGAGAGCATAACGGCCAGAGGGGAGCGCAGTTCATGGGAGGCGGCTGCAATAAATTCTGCCTGCTTCTGACGGCTTAAGAGTAAGGGCTGTATCATGCGCCAGGTAAAAAACCAGAAAAAAACGGCAAGAAGAGCAATTCCTAATATATCTGCGCCCATAAAAAGAAAACGCTGAAAACGGATGTTTTGGTCCAGATAGGAGGAGGGATACAGGACAGCAGCATTGATGACGCTATTGTTTTTGGGAATCAGGGCAATGGCGGCATAGTAATCCTGACCCTGATAAGTCAGATGAAATTCATTGTGAATAGAAAGTACAGAGTTAGAGGTGATGGCTTCCTCCAAGATTCCATAGTCGGTTTGCGCTTTTTGACGTACTTCTTCAAAAATTTCATGTTCCAGAGATAAGGGGGAGAGAGTTTCAAAAATAAGGCTGGAGCCATTGTCCCGAATATTCATTTCAAAATGTGTATCTGCGTGGAATTGGGAAAGCCAGTTGTGAGAGAGAACAGATTCATTTTCCAGGTGATTGACCAGCATGTTGATGTTAATCTGAAAATCAGAAAAATGGCTTTCATTTGCTTCTGTCTCTGAGAAAAAAAGACAGATCAGGGACATAAACACGAGAATAACGCCGCTGACTAAGGTGCAGAAAAAGGTGAGCTGAATGTGAAGCTTTTTAAACATGGGGAACCTCCAATTGATAGCCGATACCGCGTATTGTTTTTAACTGGATAGAACTTTCCAGACTTTTTAGGCGACGGCGCAGGAAATAAATATAGTTATCCAGATTTCCTTCCTCTACCTCTGCATCTGGCCCCCAGACTTTAGACAACAGGGAAATTCTGGGAATCGTTTGTTTGGGGTTGCGCAGAAAAAATTCCATCAGGGCTCCCTCCCTGGCGGAAAGAGAGCAGGAGAGATCGCCGCAGTAGAGCTTTTTCTGTTCGATATCATAGGAGAGATCTCCCAATTCCAGCGGTTTGCCGCCTTCCCATTTGGAAGGGCGCCTTAAAATACAGCGGATCCGGGCCAGGAGTTCTTCAAAGTCAAAAGGTTTTACCAGATAATCATCTGCGCCGCAGTCCAAGCCTGTGACCTTTTCATTTAGGGCCCCCAGAGCTGTGACAAAGATCACAGGTGTGGAAATGTTTTTTTCACGTGTGATTTTTAATACAGAGATACCATCTAGAACTGGAAGCATCCGGTCCAGCAAGATCAGATCGTGGGACTGCTGTTCGATAAAATGAAGACCCTCTGCTCCATCATAGCATACATCTGTCTCAAAATGATTGCGTTCCAGTTGAAATTGAAGGGTTTGGGCCAGGGATCTGTCGTCTTCTATGATCAATATTCGCATAATGGGTACTTCCTCTCATAATGATAGTAATTTGGTAATTGCGAAACGATTAAATGATCAAAATTTCATGTACAATTCTTACATTTTCTTTTCCATATTTTCTCATACAAAAGGCCGAAATGCTGGATGCACCGAACATTCCAGCGAGCCTCTGAATACAAAGAACCATATTCAGCAAAAACTTCTATGGTTCTTTGAGTCTTTTCCTTATTTTGCCGCATGGCATCAAGGGATACTCTTGTGTGCGCTTCCATGGTGCTGGAATGCATTTCTCACCTTTTGTATGAGAAAATATTTATACTCAAATTTTTTGAATGGTACAAAAAATTTGGAAAAGTATTGAGTTTCGCAATTACCTAAATATGATTAGGGTGTCAAAAGCGCCTTTGGCACTTTAATTTATCATATCATATTTATCTCTAAATAATCTCTAAAAAATTCTGGGTGTTTTAGAGAAAGGTTAGAGATAAGTGTGATATTCTGTGTTCAGTGTAAAGGAAAAATATGAGATAGGAGGAAAATAGAATGAAGAAAAAATGGAAATCATTGTGGAAATGCAGGATAGGATTGTTCCTATCGGCTGCATTGCTGATCGGGAGTTTTTCCGGCTGCGGCGGAAAAGACGGAAGTTCTGCCAGCGGCAGCGGCGGGGCAGGCGGAGATGACAAAGGGCAGGCAATGGGTCGTTTTTTGGAAGAGGAAGTGGAGCTTCCCATTGCGCTGGGCAATATCTATGATATGAAAAGGATGGGAAATGGAACCATTCGAGTGATGTGCAGTAATGGAGATAATGGAAATAAAGAGGTATGGGACTCAAAAGACGGAGGAAAAACCTGGGAGAAGGCTTATGATCTGCCGGCAGAGATTCAGGACACAGATGATGGATATGTGGATTATGCTAAATTATCATCCGATGGACAGGCGGTCTGCGGCTATAATAAGATCGCAGATGGCGGCATAACGCCTATCCTGTATCTTGTGGACCAGACAGGAAGCGGAAAGTTTCTTCCTTTTGAACTGCCGGCATATGAGGGAGATACCCGAAACTCTTCTTTTGATACAGAAGGGGCCTATGACTATAATACTATGTCGACAGAAGGAAAGAGTGTAAATGCAGGGGAGGATCAATCAGAGAATCCAGAGGAGGATCAGCCAGAGGAGAATCCAGATAAGGCTCAGCCGGAGGAGAATCCAGATGAGGCTCAGCCGGAGGGAGAAAAAGAGGCTAAAACTGGAAATTTGATTGTGGATCTTCAATTTTTGGGTAATGACCAGGTTATTCTGCAGGATATGAACAGCACAATCTATCAAATTAGTACAGCGGACGGAAGTGTAAAGCAAAAATATGAATGTTCGGAAACGACAGGGGGCATCCGCCAGGTTTATGTGGCAGGAAAGAATTTAGTCTTGATTTCTTATACTGATATTCGAGTTTATGATACGGAAACAGGAGAGCAGAAATCCACGGAAGAAACTCTTCAGGAAAATGTTTTAGATCATGAGAATATAAGCGCCATAGATACTTTAAATGAAGGAGAGAGCATCTATTATCTGACCAGAGGCGGACTGTACCATTATAAATTCGGCGGAAGCATTATGGAACAGATGATTGATGGAGGCATGAATTCGCTGGGAGCGCCTGCATTTTATCCCATGGCTCTGGCTATGATTGATGAAGAAAATCTGCTGGTGGCGGCAAATGATGCGAATTCTGATTCGCCTACTGGTATTGTGATTTTGAAATATACTTATTCACCGGATACTCCGGCGAAACCAGATAAAGAAATAAAGGTATATTCCTTGTACAATAATCGGGAATTAGGTCAGTCCATCAGCCGGTTCCAGAAAGAACATACAGATATTTACGTGAACTATCAAGTGGCGATATCAGAGGAAAACGGGCTGACTGTTTCCGATGCGTTGAAGACTTTGACAACAGAGATTATGGCAGGAAAAGGGCCGGATCTTCTGCTTTTAGATGGAATGCCGGTGGAAACTTATATTGAAAAGGGAATCTTAAAGAATCTGTCTTCTGTCATTGAAAAGGAAGATGATTATTTTGGCAGCATCCTGAAGGCATATCAGGATAAAGAGGGACAGCTCTATGCAGTTCCGGCAAGATTTTTTATCCCTATGATTCATGCAAAAGAAGCTTATTATTCTCAAGGAGAAGATTTTAATACTTTTACAGAACGAAAAGATGTATTTGTCAATATGGATCCCGAATCAGTGGTGGAAAAATTCTGGTATAGCTGCGGTGCGGCCTGGAAAAAAGAGGATGGGACTCTGGATGAGAGTAAGATCACAGAGTTTTTGACAAGGCTGAAAAATGCATATGGGGAGTACGATAACAGTAAGGATCAGGAAGAAGATGGAATCTATGTAGCGTCTGATATTGGCGGTTTCGATGAGATCAAACGTACCAGTTTGGATTATGGAAATTTTGAATTGGCTTATGGAAGGCTGAATACGAATATTGGGCTGTATGGAGGCATGGATTATGGAATGTTAAAGGCTGTCAGTGAGAAGTTGGGAGACGCAGTTTTAGATCAAATGCCAGGGCAGGCAGAGAATGTGTTTGTACCAGCCATGATTGTAGGGATCAGCAGCAAGAGCGCTCAGCCAGAGGCAGCAGAAGAACTTGCAAAATATTTGTTCTCATCTGAAGCTCAGAAGGTTTCACAGTCAGGAGGATTTCCGGTTGAAAAAGAGGCCTTCCGAAGTGTGATTGACGGGCATCAATATGAAGGAAAAGAAAGTATGCGCATGGTAGAGATAGGAGGCACCAGTTTAGAGGAACCCCTTAGTTACGATATGGTGCCAACACCAGAAGAAGAGATTCAGAAACTTACAGATCTGGCAGAATTATTGACAACTCCTGCTCTGCGGGATGACGTGATTAAGGAAGCTGTGATCGAACAGGGAGAAAAAGTGCTGAAAGGCGAGATCAGCCCGGAAGAGGGAACAAAGGCATTGATGCAGAAAGTGAATATCTATCTGGCAGAATAGGAAGACAAGAGGACAGAGTATGAGGTTCAACAAGAAGAAAAAACCAGGAAACCATAAAATTAACCATGGCCTCGTAAACAATTACCGGGGTTTCCTGTGGATTCTTCCAAGTCTGCTGGGCGTATTGATTTTCTATCTCCTGCCCTATGGAGATGTTGTCCGCCGCTCCTTTTTAGGAGCGGTAGACAATCAATTTACAGGAATAAAGAATTATCAAACTATTTTTGAAAATACAGCCTTTTTGCTGGCAGTGAAAAATACCTTGCGTTTTACCTTTTTTTGCATTCCAGTGTTAATTCTGGCTGCCTTGTTATGTGCAGTTATATTGTACCGCAGCAAATTTGGCGGGGTGATAAAAAGTGCATTTTTGATGCCCATGGCTCTGCCGGCAGTTTCCGTGGCTTTGATGTGGAGGTTGCTTTTTCATTCGCAGGGGGTGATGAACCAATGGCTGAGCTGTTTGGGCATTGCAGGAAAAGACTGGATGAACACGGAACATGCCTTTTGGATCCTGGTGGTCAGTTATATCTGGAAAAATCTCGGATATGACATTGTATTGTGGATGGCAGGATTGGCAGGAATTTCAGAAAATATCTATGAAGCTGCAAGGGTAGATGGGGCGGATGAACGTCAATGCTTTTTCTATATCACGCTGCCAAATTTGAAACCTTCTCTCTATACGATCACGGTATTGTCCTTTTTGAATTCTTTTAAAGTATTTCGGGAGGCTTATCTGGTAGCTGGGGATTATCCTCATGAAAGTATTTATATGATGCAGCATTTGTTTAATAATTGGTTTCGAAGTTTTTCCTTTGACAAGATGGCAGCGGCGGCAGTGATAGAGAGCATTGTGCTTCTGGGAATGATTTTATTGTTGCAGAAAGCGTGGGACAGCGGGGATGGATATTGATTTCTGAGAAGGAAGCATGAGGAAATGAAGATGGATATTGATTTCTGGGAAGGAAGCATGAGGAAATGAAGATGGATATTGATTTCTGGGAAGGAAGCATGAGAGTATGAAAAAGAAAAGAAAGCCCCCGTTGCCTTTGGGAATGAAATTGCTTTGGGGAATGCTGGCGCTATTGGCGGCGCTGGCATTGTACCCTGTAATTTTTTTGATTGCAGGGTCTTTTATGGGAAATGACGAATTGAGAAATTATCTGGGGGCAGTGATTTCAGGAAGTCAGGGATATGCAGATTTTCCTTTGCTGCCGAAATATCCAACTTTTCAGTACTATGTGGAGGTTCTTCTGGATTCGCCGGAGTTTTTTGTAATGTTCTGGAACTCTATCAAGATTACCTTCGGTGTTCTGGCAGGGCAGGCAGTAGTAGGAACTATGGCTGCCTGGGGATTTGCGAAATATGAGTTTCCGGGAAAAAAGGGCTTGTTTTTGATCTATATGATTTTGATGCTGCTGCCTTTTCAAGTATTGATGCTTTCTGATTATTTAGTTTTGGATCAGCTTCGGCTGACAGATCGGCTGCTGGGAATTATACTTCCCGGCGTATTCTCCACGTTTCCAGTCTTTATTATGTATCGTTTTTTTACTGAGATTCCAGACAGCTTGCTTGAATCGGCAAAACTAGATGGGGCCAGAGAATGGCAGTTGTTTTTTTATCTTGGGCTGCCCATTGGTTCCTCTGGGATCATTGCCGCTATGGTCCTGGGATTTTTGGAATATTGGAGCCTGATCGAACAGCCGCTGACGTTTTTAAAGGAGAAAAGTCTGTTTCCGCTGTCGATTTTTCTGCCAGATATTACTTCCGTGGACCAGTCTGGTATGGCTTTTGCCGCATCTGTCATTACATTTCTTCCGGCTCTGCTGGTATTTTTGGGAGGGCAGGATTATCTGGAACAGGGAATTATGGCGGGAGCAGTAAAGGAATAAAGCCGGCGGTGAAGACAGAACATAAGGGCTTGGTAAGGAAAGCAGACTGAGCCGCTGTGAAAAGGTGAGAAAGGAACAGGCAGATGGATAGAAAAAAAGTGTTTGGGATATTCGGTGGTTTTTTGGCAGTGATGCTTGTGTTTACCATTCTGTCCAGGGCAGTCAGCGGGGCGTCTATGGCAAGGGTGGAAACTGTAAAGGCCAAAGGAGGAATCATTGAACATAGAGTCAGCGGAAGCGGAAAGATAGAAGCAGGAAAAGAGATTGCAGTTTACACAGAAAACGGTCAGCGTGTGAAAGAAATCTGTGTGGAAGAAGGGCAGAAGGTGGAAAAAGGAGATCTGCTGTTTACGGTGGATCTGGAAGAATTGGAGGAACAGATCCTGGCCCTTCAACAGGAATTGGAAAAGGAAAAGTTACAGAACCAAGATCTGCAGAGCGCTGGAAATTTAGAACAAAAAACCTGGGAAACCAACAGAAACCGGGCGGCAGAGGATTACAATGCGGCAGTGGCAGATGGAGAGAAGGCAGTAATTCAGGCAAAGGCAGAGTGGGATCGGGCAGAGCAGGAACTGCATGCATTTCTACAAAGTCAATCAGATCATTTGTCAACGGACCAAATGCAAAGAGTGAATCCCGATCTGGCAAATGGGACCCAGGAGGCTCCGGATGGAGACAGTAATGCCGAGGAGGGGCAAAAGAATTCTGCCGATGGAGATAACAGGGAAGGCAGCCAGGATCAGAACAAAGAAGAAAAGGATCAGAACCAGAACCAAGGACAGACGCCAGAGCAGGAAACAAACGCAGCCCAGGAAAAAGCAGAATGGGAGGCTCAAAAAGCTCAATTGGAACAAGCTGCGGCAGAAGCAAAAGCGGCCTATGAAGCGGCTCTTTCTGCCAGGGCAGAAAATGTCAAAGCCACAGCGCGGGCTTTAGAAGACGCGTCCAGGCAGCCGGCCTCAGACAGTACTTTGAAACAAAATGAGATTACCAGGCAGCAGCAAGAGCTGGCTTTGAATAAGCTGCAGTCCCTGAAAAAAATCGAAGGGAAAATCACAGCTCCGGTTCAGGGAATTGTAACCCAGATCGCTATTACAACAGGAGATTTTACAACAGAAGGAACAGCCATACGTCTGGCAGACACCTCCCAGGGCAATCGTTTGACTGCTGTTGTGGACAAATCCAACGAAAAATACCTTTCGAAAGGAAGTCCGGTAAATATCAGTGTTTCTGGAAAAAAAGAGGAGATCAGCGATTATACGGTGACCAATGTAACAGAGAATGAAGAAGATCCCAATTTGCTGGATGTGGTTATAGACCTTCCTCCAGGAGTTTTGGAAGCCGGCATGATGGCTGATATTGAAGTAGTTCAGAAATCAGAGGAATATAGCACGGTGATTCCTGTCCAGGCTCTGCACGAAGAACAAAGCGGAACATTTATATTGGTGGTGCAGGAAGAACAGGGTGTGATGGGAACAGAACTGGCAGTCAAACGCCTGGAAGTAAATGTGCTGGATAAAAACAGTGCTTATGCAGCGCTGGAAGAGGGATTGCTGAGCGGTGATCAGGAGATTATCAGCAGTTCCAGCCGGGTGATCGAAGACGGCAGCAGAGTCAGAAAGAAGGAAACATGAAAGACCGCATAACGCATAAGGGAAAATACTTGTTTATCACAAGTTTACTGGGATTTGGAATTCTTTTATTTTATATTTCAGCGGCAGCCTGGGGCAGTATGGTCTGGATGAGCAGTACCGTTATGTTCTATCTGGAACAGCCCATTTCTGCCAAGGAAGCCTTGTCTGCAATGGAATGGAACCAAAAGATTAGAGAGAAAGGGCAGGAAGGAGAAGAAACAGAGTTATTGTTAGATTTCTGTATCTGGGGACAGGAAGAGAACGTGACGATAGAAAATAAAAGTCTCTCGGCAAGTACCCAGGCAGATGTGATTTCCCTCTGTGGAAATCCAGAGCTTTTATTTGAAAATTGCGGGCTTCCAGTCAAAGAAGATGCTAAGGGGTGTGTGATTGATGAGAAAACTGCCTGGGATCTTTTTGGAAGCAGTCAGGTGGCGGGAAAAGAAATCTTCTGTGAAGGAAAAAGTTATATTGTCAGAAAAGTAATTTCAGGAAAAGAAAAAATAATTGCATTTCAAGCTCGCCAAGACAAAAAAGAAAGTCAAAAAAAAGATGCAGAATCAGGACAGGAAGTGCCAGAACAGTTGGAGAAACTTCCTTTTAACCGAATCACCCTGCGCAAACTGGAGAATCAGTCTATTTATGACCTGCAGTCTGCCTGGAACAATCAATATGGACTTCCGGCGGCAATCCTAGACACAGAATTGCTTCGGGGAATCAGCGGAACCTGCCTGCTTTTGCTTCCTTTTAGTCTGTGCATTTTTTTCTGGGTGTATCTGTATCATCAATATAAGATTCAGGATAAATGGCAGGGAAAGGCTGGGGCTGCAGGGGCGGCAGCAATTTTGCTGATCTTGTTTCTTATTTTTTGGAAGAGATGGGTACAGATTCCAGATGATTATATTCCAACGAAATGGTCCAATTTTTCTTTTTGGACCAATTTGTGGGAGACAAAAACAGAGGCAGTCAGGTTATTGATCCAAATACCGAAGACAAATCTGGACAGCGTATGGATCAGAAGCTTTTTTCAAACGGTAGCCTGCAGTTTTCTGGCAGAAGTGTTTTTGATAACAGGAGGGCTGGTATTTACACAAAATATACCGTATGCTGTAAAGTCTGGAACAAAGCGGACAGGTCCGCTTTAACTCCCTTAATCCCTCGCTCATGAGGGATCTGGACGGTTTGCTGCGCCGAGCACAATTGCGAAGCAATATTTTACCTCGGGAATTCCGCCGAAATCTTGCGGAGAGGATTGTTGACTTTATCTTATGATTGTCCTAAAATAGGAAAGGCAAATGCAGGTTTTAAGGACAGGAGGGTAAGAGATTGAAGATAAAGAGCAGCTGGGCCATCGTTTTTATTATGTTGATCGGCCTTATTATAGGCACCGTGATCGGCGGTTACTGCGGCGGGATAGCAGCTTTAAGCTGGCTGAATTACGGACAGGTTTTTGGCCTGACAAGCCCTTTGGTATTGGATCTGGGGGTGTTTATTCTTACGCTGGGGCTGACCATTAAGATTAATATTGCAAGTATCATAGGAATTGTGATCGCCTTTTTGTTTTATAAATTGCTGGTGAGATAATGATTAGGAGGTTATGGAGTATGGAATGTTTATTTGTGGAATATCCAAAGTGCAGTACCTGTCAAAAGGCAAGAAAATGGCTGGAGGAACATCAGATAGAATTTGAGGACCGCCACATCAAAGAAGACAATCCCAAAGAAGCAGAATTAAAAGAATGGCATGAAAAGAGCGGGCTGGACATCAAGCGCTTTTTTAATACCAGCGGAATGCTGTACCGGGAGATGGGATTAAAAGACCGGCTGCCAAAGATGTCTCTGGAAGAAAAATATGCGCTGCTTGCCACAGACGGGATGCTGGTAAAACGTCCGATTCTGGTTACAGAGCGAGGCGTGGCGACAGGATTTAAGCCAGAAGAATGGGAGGGACTGTTATAATACGGGAACATTTGATATTTACCGGAAGAGTGCAGGGAGTAGGATTCCGATTCAGGATAAGATCTCTTGCAGCTCATTATGGAGTTACCGGCTGGGTCAGGAACTGTTATGACGGATCGGTGGAGGCACAGATGCAAGGCCGGGAAGAGACGATTGCCATGATCATTCAGTCTTTGCAGCAGGATACTTATATCCAGATAGATTGGATTGAGAGAAAGAAAATGGAATTAGAAGAGGAAGAGAGAGGATTTTCGGTAAGGTATTAAGATAAGGAACTGTCGTAAAATGAGAATTTTGCGATAGTTCCTTAGGAATAAATCTGTACGATCTTGGTATTTTTACATCACTGACCTAAAATTACCCTGTCTAAATTGCATCAGTCTTTTTCATATCCATTTCTTCGATAAAGTACTAAAAATACAAGAATGCTAATGACTAATTCTCCGATAAGCACTGCGATGTCCAGAGGTTTTAACGTATATGACATTCCCTCTGCAAATCCACTTGCCAT